>SVIR01000005.1 GCA_015069395.1 Clostridiales bacterium | reverse complement strand
TAAGCACTAGATTTTCTAGTGCTTTTTATATTAACAAAATGGCTTTATACCTCCTTTTTATAGATTTGTGTGTTAAATATTTCATAGTCCATTTGTGTTAACGGTCTTATTTTAACATCAAACGGAATCGACGGAGGAGCAGAAGGAGATTTTGCAAATGAAAGTGAACTTAATTTAAAATATTCTTTGACCCTTAAAGAAAAACTAGAACAATATGGTTTTAGGGTAGTGCTTACTAGAAAGGATATGGCAGGTTTGTATTCCCCTCTAGCTAGCAATAAAAAACGTAGCGAAATGGAGAAAAGAAAAAAGATTATAGAAAAAGCAAAGCCGGCATTTGTAATTTCGGTGCATATGAATTCTTTTTCAAGCGCAAATGTTCGAGGGGCGCAAGTGTTTTATGCAAACGGTTCTGTAGGAGGGCAAGCTTTGGCAGAATCAGTACAAACTAGATTAAACCAAAATTTAGATTATGCAAAAGTTACTGCAAAAGTTGGAGATTATTATATTTTGAATTGCACTGACAATCCTAGCATATTGATTGAATGTGGATTTTTGTCAAATCCTGAAGAAGAACAACTTTTGATGCGAGAAGATTATCGCAATAAATTTTGCTACAATGTTTTATGTGGCTTGCTTAGTTATTATGCTTTTGATTAAACAAAATAGATTTGCTAAATTAAGTCAAAAAAACAAAAAATATGATAAATTTTTTTTAAGAACTTTTGTATGAGTTGTTTTAATATTGTTTAGGAGGAATAAATGAATATTAAAACAAAGAAGGTTTTGCAATATTTTTTAAGTTTTTTGTTGTTTTTTGCTGTATTTTTTATATTATTTAATGCAAGTGTAAATTTTTTGATTTTTCCTTTTGCCTTTGGAATGTTATTCTCTTTGGCTTGGGCAAATCAAAAAATATGGCTTTTGGCTCCGGCTTACATAGGGGCAGGGCTTTTGGTTTCACCAGAATTAGAAACGGCAATCTGCTTGCTTGTTTGTGTCTTTTGTTTAATGGTTCCTTATTTAATTCATACTCTATGCAAAAAAAACATACGAAAATGGGAGCTTTCAATTTATGCAATATTAAGTCAGGTTGGGTATTTGGTTTTTGATATAATTCAAAAAAATTCTATCTTTCTAGCATTGGTTTCAATTGTGTTGGGAGTGTTGTTTATGTTTGCTTCGATAATTGTTTTTGAAGCAATAATTATCCGAGGTTTTTCAAACAAGTTGACAACAATTGAAACCGTTTCTCTTTTTTGTCTAATAGGTATATTTTGTGATGGCTTGACGGGATTGAATATAGGAGAATTTTCTTTGCTCAAGCTTTTTGTTAGTTTTATAATTTTGGTCTTTGCATATTGTTCGACACCTGCATTAACTCTTTTAGTTGCAGGGATTGGTGGTCTTGGATCTCTGTTGGCTACAAACAATCCAATATTTGTAGCCCCGTTTTTGATATGGGCTTTGGCGTGTTTGATTTTTAAAAGTCGTCATAAAATTTTTATGTTGATCTCCCTTGTTTGTATAGAAGTTTTTATCGGCTATTATTTCAATCTCTATATAGACTTTGGGTTGTTACAAATTTTGCCTGTTGTTTTGTCGTCATTTCTTTTCTTTTTGTTGCCAAAAAAGTGGTGCGAAGAAATATCTATTATTTTCAATTTATCGAAAGATCGAATTGCAATGAAAAATGTTGTCAATAGAAACCGAGAGATTTTACACAAGAGACTTGGAAATCTTTCTGAAGTTTTTTATGATATGAACACAATTTATCGCAATATGTTGAAGCAGTCTATGTCAATCGAAGACGTAAAAAAAGTTTTAGAGCAAGAGATTGTTGAAAAGATATGTTCTTTTTGTCCTGAGAGAAATCATTGCCATAGAACTTTCGCAGAAAATACGAAACAGGTTTTTGACGACCTAATAACGATTTGTTTTGAAAAAGGCAAGGCGACACTCTTGGACATTCCGTCATATT
Source organism: Clostridiales bacterium (assembly GCA_015069395.1). Classification (GTDB taxonomy): domain Bacteria; phylum Bacillota; class Clostridia; order Christensenellales; family UBA1242; genus Caccovivens. The sequence goes on along the minus strand of SVIR01000005.1, from coordinate 67,348 downwards.
TGACTTCAAGATGTAAACAAACTGGTGCGATTTTGGGTAGCGTTAATACTTTGACGGGTCAGTATAAAAAATATATGAATATGGTCAATGATGTTGATACGAGTAAGTTGATTATTGCCGAACAACTTTTGGGAATTTCAAAAGTTGTTAAACAGCTTTCTAATGAAGTTGAAACGAATGTCTCTTTTGATACGCACAGGGAAAACAAGATTTTAGACGAATTGACATATCATAATATAATTTGTATTGATGTTGTTGTGTTTGAAAAAGATGTTTACACTCTTATGGCATCAGTGGTTGTAAGAAATGAAGATGCAGACAAACCTCGTATCGTTGATGTTGTAAGCAAAGTTTGTGGTTGTAAAATGGCTATTTATGAAAGTTTTGCGAGTTCTCGTCCAAATTATACAGTACTAAATCTAAAAACTGCTCCGAAATATGATTGTCTTTTTGGTGTTGCACAAAAAACCAAAAATGGCTCAAAATTAAGTGGCGACACCTACAGCGTTGTAAGATTAGATGGAGATAAAGTGATGCTGGCTATAAGTGACGGAATGGGTAGTGGAGAAAAGGCAGAAAATGTCAGCGAATTATCAATTGGTTTGGTTGAAAATTTTTATAAGGCTGGCTTTGATAACGATTTGATTTTGTCAACAGTAAACAAACTTTTAAATCTTCACAAGGAAGAAATCTTTTCAGCTTTAGATATTTGTATTATTGATAAAAAAAGTGGACTGGTCGATTTTATAAAAATGGCTACTCCAAAATCATATGTTTTGAATGAGGAAGAATGTAAAACAATAGAGACGGGGGCTTTGCCTATAGGAATTGTTGAAGATGCAAACCCGTTGGTTTCGAAAACGGTTGTGGCTACAAAAGATATGGTGATTTTGATTAGCGATGGCATTAGTGATAGTTTTGAAAATGACGAAGAATTGTCCGATTGTTTAAAATCCATAAAGACAAAAAACCCACAAGAATATGCAAACGAATTGCTTGAAAGAGCTCTTGCTTGCAACAACGGATATGCTGTTGACGATATGACTGTGCTTGCTATAAAAATATTAGATTTTTAAAAATGTGTTTAAATGCGATCAAAATATAAAAAAATATTGAAAAAAATTATGTTTTTTAATAAAAGATATTGTTTTTTGCAAAACTTTTTTGTATAATTAAACAAAAGTTAAGATATTTGAGGGTGCACTATGGATCAAATTTTAGACTTTATCAAAAAGCATAAACTCATTAAAGCAGGACAAGTAATAGGTGTTGGAGTAAGTGGTGGGGTAGACTCTATGACTCTTCTTCATTTCTTGCACGAAAATAGGCAAGTTTTAGATATTGAAGTTGTAGCTATTCACATTAATCATGGAATAAGAGAAGAAAGCGATGACGAAGCAAGGTTTGTTTTACAAAAATGTCGCGAAATGGGAGTAAGGGTTTATAAATTTACTATAGACAGTCCGAAGATTGCAAAAGACAAAAGATTAAGTATCGAAACTGCAGCTAGAGAAGGTCGTTATGGTGTTTTTGATGCGTTGATTAGAAAAGATATTGTTGATAGAATAGCTTTGGCGCACCATCAAAGCGATCAGGCAGAAACGATTTTAATGCACATATTCAGAGGATGTGGAGTTTCGGGTGCAAGAGGAATGGAGCCTATTCGTGATGGATATTACATTCGTCCAATGCTCAATGTTTCTAAAGAAGACATTTTGGACTATGCTAGTCTCCACAATATTGATTATGTTGAAGATTCAAGCAACTCAGATATTTCATATACAAGAAACTATTTAAGACACGTAGTTATGAAAGATATTTTGGAAAAATGGCCAAATGCTATTCAGGCGATAAACAACTTTGCCAGTGCCGTAAGCGAAGACGATGAATATATCAAAACCTTGATTGAAACAAATTCTTTGAGTATTGACGACAAAACAGTCCATATGCCATGCAGTTATTTTTATGGAAGCAGTGCTATTTATAGCAGAATAGTATTTCAAGCTTTAGCGTTGATCGGGGTAAAAAAAGATATTGAAAGAAAACATATTGAAATGATAAAAAACCTTGCCACGAATTTAGAAAATGGCAAAAAAATCAGATTGCCTTATGATATTGTTGTTAGCAAAGAATATGATTATTTGACTTTCGAGAACAATTATGTAGAAAAACCACAGCTTTCAAGAGCTTTGAAATGCGAAGAATTTGAAGCACCAAATTTTGGAAAGGTTGTCGTAAAAAGAGTGAAATCTGATGCGATAAATGACGAAAATGCTTTGTATTTCGATTATAGAAAAGTTCCTAAAACGGCTCGATGGAGATATAGAGAAGAGGGGGACGTTTTTGAAAAGTTTGGTGGTGGCACAAAGAAAATCAAATCCATATTTATTGACAAAAAAATACCTGTTAGACTTAGAGACTATATTCCTGTTTTGGCAGACGAAAATGAAATTTATGTAATAGCCGGTGTTGGGATTAGTGAAAAAGTGAGAGTTGATGCAGATGTGCCAACCTGCTTAAAAATAATCGTTGAAAAATAAATGAGGCTATAAAAAAGAGAAAAAATCTCGGTATATCCGAGATTTTTTTAATTTTATTGATATTTTTTTTTAAATTTCAATATCCAAACTGTAAACGTGTTTTAAAGCTTCTCTTGTAACCATTCCATATTTTTTGCAAGCACTTTCAAATAGTACATAAACTCTTCCATCAGCAATAGCAAGTTCTTCGCTCATACAAGGAGCTTCGATGTCTTCTAATAAATTCACTTCTTCCAAAACATACAAGTCAATTGGCGTTCCATTATAGTCAAAAGTTTCTTCGGCAGTTGTAAAGATGTTTTCATAAATATATATATGTGAATTTGGTAAAGAGTAAGAAGTTGAAAGAATGATTTTGTTTGTTGTGATTTCCATTCCTTGTACAAGAGAACCTGTAGACAAAGCTTTAACAGGAGTAGTAGATTTAATACCATATTCATTTGCTGAGTTTATTTCGTAGCAGAAATGAATCGCCTTGTTTGTTGAGTTTTCTGTTTCAATATGATGGCTTTCGTCGGTATCATATTTTCCATCTTTGTGGAATTCTCCTACCCAAAGGAAGTTTTCTTCTACAGTTATAAAGTCGGCTCCGTTTCCAGTTTTAAAACCGTCTATGATATCAATAGAATCTCCGTTTTCAACCAATTCAATATCAGCAAACATAAATCTAAACAAATATCCATCGCCAACTATCCAAACGTTTGTTCCGTCTGTGGCTATCCCGCCAGCATGACCAGAATAATCTTCTTCTCCATTGTTGAGAGTGAAATATTTTGTAGTTTTTCCTTCTTCTCCATCGATTACATAAATTCTTGAGGCAGAGCCATCTTTCATATAACCACTAGACAAAAAAGTTTTAGAATTTTCCTCATAACACAATCCTTGTGGGGTAAAGCCGTCTTCTAATCCTGCGACTTCAAATTCTTTTTCTGCGTTTGCATAAAAAGTTGGATAAGAATCACCAAAATACCAAAACAAAAGCACGATGCCTAAAAGAGCAAAGAAAATACCAAAACAAATAGATGTTATTTTTTGAGCTTTGTTCATAAAACTATCCTCCGTTGAAAAGATTTTATCATTTTCGCCAATCTTCGTCAAACAATTTTAAAAATTTTAATTGGAATAAAAAATAAAAAAAGATTTTGAATTTTATTTTGTATTATAGAGGTTTTTGTGTTATATTGATAAAAAGGAGATAAATATGAGTATTCAAAATGAAAACAAAATGAAATTTAAATTTCTTACATTTTTAAGTGGTTTGTTAAATATTGCATTGTTTGTTCTAGTTGCATATATGTGCTTTTCCATATTGACAATTTTTCCTAGTTTGATAGGAGACAATGATTTGGGAGGGGCAATAGCATCTATTATTTTGATGCCGTTTGTTATTTTGTTTTTAGGTGTGTGTGTAATTGCGGCAATTATTTATATAATTTTAGGCGTTATGTGTATTGTTATGTCGTTCTCAAAAGATAAAACATTTCGCAGATTGAGAGGGCTGATGATCACTTCAATTGTTTTTGACTTTATTCTTGCAATATTTTCTATGTTTTTGATGTTTTCTTACGAGGGAAAAACCTTTATAATTGCTTTGGTATTAATTGCAACGGCCATTATTAGTGCGATCTTAGCTATTGTTGATTTGTGCTTGCATAAAAGAAGAGAAAGAAAATATCAAAATGCTCTAGCTGCTCAAAATGTAAATACGCCACCAACGGTGACAGTTGAGCCTTCAAAAATTGAAAACAAACAACAAGAGGTGGTTGAAGAAAAGCCTTTATTTGAACCAATTGAGGACATAAGTCAAATAGAACAACAAAACAACAACGAGGAAAAATAAATCTTACGAAAGAAAGTTCTTATGGAATTTTCTTTTTTTTATTTAAAAATTTTTAACTAATTTTATTTTGATTTTTTTTGTCTATATGATAAAATATTAAACTGGAGGGTAAATATGAAAATTATGATAAGTGCAGAAAGCACAATAGATTTGCCAAAAGAACTTTTAGCAGAATTTAAAATTTCTACCATTCCTTTTATGGTTATTTTAGGAGAAAATGAATATAAAGATGGAGAGATTACTCCTAAAGATATCTTTGAATTTGTAGATAAAAACAAAATATTGCCAAAGACAGCAGCCATAAATGAAGAACAATATAAAGATTATTTTCAAGAACTATTAAAAGAGAGTGATGCTGTTGTTCATATTTGTCTATCTAGTGAAATTAGCAGTGCTTGTGCTCATGCGAAAGAAGCAGAAAAACTATTTAAAAATGTATATGTTGTTGATTCAAAATCTTTGTCAACAGGCATTGCTCTATTGGCTATTTATGCAAGGAAACTTGCTGATCAAGGAGTAGAACCAAAAGAAATTGCAAAAAAATTGGAAGAGAGAGTTCCTTTCATTCAAGCAAGTTTTGTTGTTAAAAAATTGGATTATCTTTACAAAGGAGGAAGATGTTCTGCCGTTTCGTATTTTGGGGCAAATATCTTTCAAATTAGACCACAAATTTTGCTTAAAGATGGCAAAATGGGAGTTCACAAAAAGTATCGTGGAAATATGGGCAAGGTTATTGAAACATATTGCAAAGATGCTTTGGAAGAATTTAACAATCCAGACTTAAGCGTAGCATTTTTGACATATACGACAGCTACACAAGAAATGATATCTGCTGCAAAAACAGCTTTGCAAGAAAAAGGATTTAAAACCATTTATGAAACACAGGCTGGGGCAACTATTACAAGCCACTGTGGAGAAGAGACTTTGGGTATTTTGTACTTTAATGACGGAGAAAAAGAATAACAATTGAAATTTTGCACACATTAAAAGTATGAAGAAGAAAAAATCAAAATTTGTAAGCAAAAACGATCCGTTGGGGGCATATACAGGTACGCCAATTGATGGAACAAAGCCTGTGCAAGACGCAGACGATCTATAAGTTTTGGGACTTGTTTGTTTTAACAGGTCTTTTTTCTTATAATACTTGCAGTTTTGATTGAAAAATAGTATTATATCAATATGAAAGAACTTACATATGCACAACAAGTAGAACAATCAATAAATAAGAAATTTCGAAAAGGTATCTGGTCGAAATTTATTTTGGCACTAAAAAGATACTCGTTAATTGAAGAGGGAGATAAGCTTGCTGTTTGTGTGTCAGGTGGAAAAGATTCGATGTTGCTTGCGAAACTAATGCAAATGCTAAAAAAATTTAGTGAAGTAAATTTTGAATTGATGTTTTTGTGTATGGATCCTGGTTATAACAAAGAAAATCGCAAGCAGATTGAAGAAAATGCAAAGAAACTTGAAATTGATTTGCAAGTTTTTGAAACTGACATCTTTGACAATGTGGTAAATATAGAAAAATCCCCTTGTTATTTGTGTGCAAGAATGAGAAGGGGATATCTTTATAGCGAAGCTCAAAAAAGGGGGTGCAACAAGATTGCTTTGGCACACCACTTTGACGACGTGATTGAAACCACGGTTATGGGTATGTTTTATGGCGCTCAAATTCAAGCAATGGTTCCTAAACTTCGCTCGCAAAACTTTGAAGGTATGGAGTTGGTTCGTCCACTTTATTGTGTAAGAGAACAAGATATTATAGCCTGGAAAAATTACAACAACCTTACATTTTTGCAATGTGCTTGTCGTTTTACAGAGTTGTGCAATATGAGCAATGAAGAAATTGCCCCATCTGCGAGATTGGAGGTAAAAAAACTAATTAAAGCTCTTGGCGAGAAAATTCCAGACGTAGAACACCACATTTTTAAAAGTATTCATAATGCTAATGTTGATACGCTTGTTGGTATTAAGCACGATGGAAAATTATATGATTTTAATGAACTTTATGAGAAAGCAAAAACTATAAAAAAAGACGACTAAAGAGTCGTTCTTTTTTTGAAAAGATTTCTATCTTTCCATTTCGTAATAACTGCCTTCGTGTTGAGTGGCTGGAAATCTTTTGCCTTTTTCAAGGTAAGTTGTTCCACCATTTTGACCATTCTTGTCGTAGGCTACATAATTTCCTGTTTCAGGAACTTGTTCGCCAGGTCTAAATTGTTTTTCCATTTATAACCTCCTAATTGTAGGTTGTGAGAAAAACAAAAAATTATGCAAATAAAAAAAGCAGTCATTAAACTGCTTTTTTTTAATTATTTCTTAGCCAAAGAAACTGCAACAGCCAAAGAAACCGTAGCACCAACCATTGGGTTGTTTCCCATTCCTATAAATCCCATCATAGCTACGTGGGCAGGCACTGACGAACTTCCAGCAAATTGAGCGTCGCAATGCATTCTTCCGAGAGTGTCGGTCATTCCATAACTTGCAGGGCCACATCTCATATTGTCTGGGTGAAGAGTTCTTCCTGTGCCACCACCAGAAGCAACAGAAAAATATTTTTTGCCGTTTTCATAGCACCATTTTTTGTAAGTCCCTGCTACAGGGTGTTGGAAACGAGTTGGGTTTGTGGAATTTCCTGTGATAGAAACATCAACTGCTTCGTGTTGCATAATAGCTACGCCTTCGCTTACATCATAAGAGCCATAAATCTTTACGTCTGCTCTTTCGCCTTTTGAAAAAGCTTTTTCACCTAAGACTTTCAATTTTTGTTCTTCTTTGTCAAACACAGTGTTTACAAAAGTAAATCCATTGATTCTTGCGATAACATAAGCAGCATCTTTTCCAAGACCATTCAAAATGACCTTGAGAGGAGTTTTTCTGATTTTGTTTGCTGTTCGAGCGATTCCCATAGCTCCTTCTGCAGCAGCAAAGCTCTCGTGTCCAGCTAAGAAACAGAAACATTTTGTTTCTTCGTCTAAAAGCCTGCCGGCGAGACGTCCGTGTCCAAGACCAATTTGTCTTTCGTCTGCAACGGATCCTTTTAAACAATAAGCTTGCAATCCTTCTCCAATTTTTTCTGCATATTCACTTGCAGAAGCACAAGTTGATTTCAAAGCAATTGCTGTTCCAAGAGCATAAGCGTCAACGGCGCTATCAAAGCAGATTGGTTGAATTTCTCTAACAATCTTTTCAACGTCGATGCCATTTTTTAAACAAAAACCTTTCGCATCTTCAACGCTTTGCAAATTGTTTTCTTGTAATAATTTTGATATAAGCGGATATTTGTTGTTGTCTATCATTATTCACCTCTTGGGTCTACATATTTTTTTGCTTCTTCAAAACGACCGTAGTGTTTTGTCGACTTTTCTATTGCTTGTTGTTTGTTTAAACTTTCGTCTTTCAAATTTTTGAGCAACAATCCCAAGTTTACGTATTCATAACCAATAACTTCGTCGTTTTCGTCAAGGGCCATTCTTGTAATGTATCCTTCGGTGAGGTTTAGATATTTTACACCACCTTCCAAAGTAGAAAAGATTGTGCCCACTTGGCTTGTTTTGTGTTTTCCCAAATCTTCCATAGAAGCGCCAACTTCAAGGCCTCCGAGAGAGAATGCAGATTGACTTCTTCCATAAACGAGTTGTTCAAAGATGTTTTTCATAGCATCATTGATAGCATCACAAACTAGGTCTGTATTGAGAGCTTCCAACAAAGTTTTTCCCGTCAAAATTTCACCAGCCATAGCTGCAGAATGAGTCATTCCTGAGCAACCAATAGTTTCAACAAGAGCTTCTTGAATGATTCCGTTTTTAACGTTGAGTGTCAATTTGCAAGTGCCTTGTTGAGGTGCACAAGTGCCACACCCGTGTGAAAAACCTGAAATCTGAGTAATTTCTTTCACTTGAGTCCATTTTCCTTCTTGTGGAATAGGCGATGGACCAAAACCTTCTATGTTTTTTACACAATTTTTGATTTTTTCCATAATTTCTCCTTAGACTATTAAATTATAACAAATCAAAAAAAATTCTCAAAGCAAAGAGGTGCAAAATTATTAATTTTCTTGACAAAAAAAAGATAATTTGTTAAGATTTTCGTGTAATCAAGATGGTGGAAAGATCTTAGTAGATTTATACAATATCCGTCAGAGAGAAGTTGGTTGGTGAAAAACTTTGGGTTGTATTTGTTGAATTACACTCGTTTCAAGTCTTGCGCATATGTCAGCGAATGACAAACAAGGGTTGTTTTACAACTGAATTTAGGTGGTACCACGAACGCACGCTTCGTCCTAAAAATTAGGAGAGGCGTGTTTTTTGTTAGGAGAGATGTGAAAAAGTTTTACAACAAACTAGTTAGGGACAAAATCGTAGAGATTATTGAGAGCAAAGGGGAGAATCCTGAATATGAAACCCTTAATTCAGAAAGATATTTGTTTGAGCTTCACAAAAAACTTTTGGAAGAGGCAAACGAATTTATCGAGGAAGATTCGCCTGAAGAACTTGCTGATTTGTTGGAAGTGGTTTATGCCATTGCAAAACTGAAAAACATTGACTTAAAAGAAGTAGAAGAAATTAGAATTGAAAAAAGTCAAAAACGAGGTGCTTTTGAAAAGAAATTGTTTTTAAAAAGTGTTGACGAAAAAGACGAATAAAGGAGAGAAAAATGGCAGAAATAAATACTAAATTGTATGAAATTTTAAAAGAAAGAGGATTGTTATATCAGTGCACTGACGAAGAAGGATTGAAAAAAATGCTTGAAAGCGGCGCTCCAATCACTTTGTATGAAGGCACAGACCCAACTGCAGACAGTTTGCATATAGGACACTGTGTGCCTTATTGCATTTTGCGTCGTTTTCAACAAGCAGGACACAAAGTTTTGTTGCTTATGGGAGGAGCTACAGCTTGTGTTGGAGACCCTACAGGAAAAGTTGAAATGAGAAAGATGCTTACGAAAGAACAAGTAGAGCAAAATATCGAAAAGATCAAAAATACTTTGAAGGTTTTCTTAAAATTTGATGGGGACAATCCAGCCGTAATTGTAAACAATGCTGATTGGTTTAAAGGCTATGATTATATAGACTTTATGAGAGATATCGGCGTTCATTTTAACGTAAACAAAATGCTTTCAAACGAAGTTTATGTTGAAAGAATGAAAAATGGAGGACTTACTTTCTTTGAAATGGGATATATGCTTATGCAAGCATATGATTTTGTTCACTTAAACAAAAAATATGGATGTGTTTTACAATATGGTGGACAAGACCAATGGGGAAATATTGTTGCAGGAACAGAATTGCAAAGAAAACTTAACTATGCAAATGGAACAGATGTTCAACTAATCGGCGCAACAAATCCACTCTTAATGACTCCAGAAGGCAAAAAGATGGGTAAGACCGAAAAAGGCGCAATTTGGATTGACAAAGACAAAATTTCAGCTTACGATTTCTATCAAGGAGTATATCAAACCCCAGATGCTTGCGTTGAAATGATGTTTGCTCTTTTCACTGATGTAGATATGAAAGATGTTAGAACAATGATTGAAAAAGATATTGTGGGAGCTAAAAAGACACTTTCATTTGAAGTTACAAAGTTTGTAAGAGGTGAAGAAGATGCTATTATTGCACAAAAAATGAGCGAAAACTTATTTGCAGATGGAGGAGACGATGCTCCTATATTTGAAATTGAAAAATCAGAATGTCCAATCGGAATTTGTGATTTGTTGTTCGAATGTGGACTTGCGCCATCAAAGAGTGAAGCAAGAAGACTTGTTCAAGGTGGAGCAATAACATTCAAAGGAAACAAAGTTGAAAGATTTGATATGCTGGTTTCAGCAGAAGATATTGGTGATGGAGCTTTGCTCAAGAAAGGAAAGAAAAACTTTTTGAAAATTCAACTAATTTAAAAAGGATCTGTATAATTGGCAAAATTTGAAAAAACGATCGAAATAATCGAAAAAAAATCAAAATTTTTGGGGTACTTGCTTTCTTGCAAAAGCGTTGAAGAGATTGAAATAGGTCTGCAAGAACTGAAAAGAGAGCATAAAAAGGCGACGCATATTTGTTATGCTTATTCTCTTTCTTTGCCATTTTTGGAAAAAGCTGTTGACGATGGAGAACCAAGTGGCACGGCAGGTAGACCAATACTGTCCGTTATACAAAAGAAAAAACTTACCAATGTTTGTGTTTTTGTAGTTAGATATTTTGGAGGAATTAAACTAGGGGCTGGTGGACTTGTAAGAGCTTATACAAAAACTACTAGCGAACTCTTTAATGGGGAGGCTAAATGATAATTTCAAAAATTAAACAAATTGCAAAAACAAATAGATATCATTTGTATGCTGACGAAGTCTGGCAAGGTGTCTTTTTAGACGAGATTTTGGCAGTTTATAAATTAAAAACAAATCAAGAAATCGACGAAGAGGTTTTCGCCGAAATAAAAAAAGAAAATGACAAAAAATTGTCGTTTGATATGGCCGTTTCTTATTTAGAAAAATATACAGTGAGCGAAAAAGGCCTTAGAGATTATTTAAAGAAGAGAGGTTTTTTGCCAAAAGCAATTGATTCAACTATTGAAAAACTAAAAGAATACAATTTTCTCAATGACGAAAAATTTGCAAAAAATTATTTTGACTCATTTTCTTCTCGTATGGGCAAAAAAGCAATTGCAAGCAAGCTTCTTCAAAAAGGAGTTTCAAAAGACATTGTTGATTCGCTCCTAGAAGAAGTTGACGAAGATAGTCAATTTGAGAATGCTTTGTTGCTCGCTAAAAAATTCGTAAAAAATCGTGATTTTTCCCTAAAAACCAAGCAAAAGTGCCTTGCTCATTTAATCTACAAAGGGTATGATTATAGTGTGGCACAACAAGCAATCAATCAAATATTTTCAAACAAAGGAGAAGACAATGAAAGTTGGGTTTGATTTGCAAGAGGTTGAACGTATAAAAGACGAAGAGGCTCTTCTTTCAAAGATTGCAAACCAGTCAGAGATTGACTATATTTCAAAGTTTAAAAACGAAAAAAAACAGAGGGTTGCGTCTTTGTGGTCTGTAAAAGAGGCCGTATTCAAAGCTTTGGATATAAAAGAAGGAGAGATTTCTTTTAAAGAAATTGTCTTAAAGCACAAAGAGAATGGTGCGCCTTTTATAGAGCTTTTAGGAAAGGCTATGAAAAGATTTGAAGAGTTGAAATATTCTCAGATTGAAGTTTCGATTTCACACCAAAAAAGTGTTGTCGGTGCTGTTGTTGTCATAGTGTAATTGATAAAACTGAATTAATATTCTAAAATTTTTGATTTAGGCATACATAAAATTGAAACAGTTTTAAAATTGCAAAAAAACTACAAAAGTATAGGCACACAAAAGTATAAAATTTTATCATATTCTCAAACTAGTATAAAACCTTGATAAAATGGAGATATATTATGCAAGAATATGTTTATCGTCAATTGTTAAAAAAGGTTGAAGAGATAGAAAGAAAAAAGCCTCTTCAAACATATATATTAGAAACAACAAAAGTTGAAGATAAGCATAGACTGAGAATGGAAGATTATTCTTCTTCGCATAAGGTCTTAGAGCATGTTTATCAAGAACTTTTTGACTTAGAACTTGCCGACCTTATCGATTATCAAAATTTTGTTGGTAGGTTTGATGGAGAATTTAGTTAAAAGGGGAGAAATATATTTTGCCGACCTTAGTCCTGTTGTTGGGAGTGAGCAGGGCGGAATACGTCCAGTATTGGTTATACAAAACGATATTGGAAACAAATATTCTCCAACAGTGATTGTCTCTGCCATAACAAGTCAGCTCGCAAAAGCAAAATTGCCAACTCACATTGAGCTTTCTTCAACGGCTTATCACTTGCCAAAAAATTCGGTTGTTCTTCTAGAACAAATTCGCACCCTTGATAAGCGCAGACTAAAAGAAAAGGTTACGGTTATTGACGACAGCAAAATGCAAGAAGTCAATCGTGCACTTTTGATTTCTTTGGGTTTTGTAAATTGATTGGTTAAATTTGCAAAAAAAACACTTTACTTTTTTGTAAGTATATGATAAAATAGGGTAGAAATTAATTTTGGGAGAGAAATATTATGATGATTGAACCACCTATTGACGAACTTACAGCTAAAGCGGGCAAAAACAAATATGTGCTTTCAATTTTGGCTTCAAAAAGAGCAAAAGAAATTGAAACAATGCGCAGAAATGAGCTTGTTACTGCTGATAAAAAGGCAATCAGTCTTGCTCTTGAAGAAATTCACGAAGGCAAAATTGCTCCAAGCGATTTAAACGATTGATTTGAAAAAAAAGATATGTTATAATTCTATCGACAAAAAGTCGGTAGAATTTTTTTATTTGGAGCGTTTTAGTTTGTTTGCAAAAGTAATTATAGATCAAGATGCAAAGGCACTGGATAGAGATTTTGAATATAAGATTCCTGAAGATATGAATCTTTTGGTGGGACAAAGAGTGATAGTTCCATTTGGTTCAAGATACCTTCAGGGTTTTGTCGTAGAAATTTCTCAAACTTGCAACTTTGACGAAAGCAAACTTAAATATATTACAAGGACCTTAGAAGATTTTGCTGTAATAAAACCAGAAATGCTCAAACTTATGTTTCATATGGCAGAAAAATTGCACCTCAAACTTGCAAGCGTCTTAAGACTTTTTTTGCCTAGCGAAATGAGAACTGGAAAGGTAAAAGAACTTATTGTAAGGTATGTGAGACTAAAAGAAAGTTTTGAATTGCCTTCTCAAAGAGCAAAAAAACAGTGGGAACTTATAAATTTTTTACAAGATAATAGCGAACAAAAATATTCTGATATGGCAAATCAATTTGGGGCATCAGCCCTTGCAAGTTTGGTTGAAAAAAATGTTGTAGAAGTATATGAAAATCAAATTTTTAGAGCTCCGACATTTGACAAAATCTTAAACAACCATAAAACTCTAACTGATTTGCAACAACGAGCAGTTGATACAATTTCGCAGAATAAAACCTATCTTTTGCATGGAGTAACAGGAAGTGGAAAAACAGAAGTTTATATGAGCTTGATAGAGCGTCAGCTTCAACTTGGCAAAACTGCACTAATGCTAGTTCCAGAAATCTCTCTTACTCCACAAGTGCTGGCAAATTTTAAGGCAAGGTTTGGAGACGAAGTCGCCCTCATTCACAGTGGACTTTCTGCAGGAGAGAGATTTGACGAATGGAAGCGAATTTTCTTCGGAGAAGCGAAAGTTGTTGTTGGAGCAAGATCGGCAATTTTCTGCCCTATAGAAAATTTGGGTATAATTGTTGTTGACGAGGAGCACGAGCAAAGTTACGTTTCAGAAAGCAACCCAAGATATGATACACATATGATTGCTGAGTTTAGAAAAGGATTCAACAACTGCACTCTTGTGCTTGGTAGCGCAACCCCTTCAATTGATAGTTATGCGAAAGCAATTGATGGTGAATATGAACTTGTTGAAATGCCAGTAAGAGTAAACGGTATGGAGATGCCAAAGATTTTGGTTGTTGATATGCTAATGGAAATGAGACAAGGCAATACTCAAATCTTTTCTATCCCTCTCATTTACGAACTTAAAAACATAGTCGAACAGAAAAAACAAGCAATGATTTTTATAAATCGAAGAGGGTTTTCTTCATTTCAAAGATGTAGAGACTGTGGCTATGTGGCAAAATGTTCGGATTGTGATGTTTCTTTGGTTTATCACCATTATGAAAACAAATTGAAATGTCACTATTGTGGAAAACGCTATCGAGCTCTTGACATTTGTCCAAGCTGTGGAAGTAGAGATATTAAACAAGGAGCAATTGGTACAGAGAGAGTTGTAGAAGAATTGCGAAAACTATTTCCTGAGGTTGAAATTTTTAGAATGGACAATGATACTACCTCACAAAAAAATGGACACAGAAAAATCTTAAATGAATTTAAAAATGCAAAGCCAGGTATTTTGGTTGGAACTCAAATGATTGCTAAAGGACATGATTTTGAAGATGTTTTGCTTGTTGGAATTGTTGATGCAGATCAAAGTTTGTATCAGTCGGATTATAGGTCTATTGAAAGAACATTTCAACTTATCACTCAAGTTTCTGGCAGGGCAGGAAGAAGTGCAAAACAGGGCAAAGTGATTTTGCAAACTTATAGCCCAAGACATTATGTTTATCGATTTGCTACAAACTATGACTATAAAGGTTTTTTCAAAAGAGAAATAAATTTGAGAAAGGTTACAAACTTTCCTCCTTATGCGAGAATTATAAGAGTTTTATTTTCTCACGAAAAAGAAAATATAGTGGCAGAAGAGTGCAAAGTATGTTATAATAAAGTGCAAGAGATAAAAGAAAAGTACGAAAAAGAGTTTGTGTATTTAGATGTTATGAAGGCACCTCTCAACAAAATTAAAAACAAATTCAGATATCAGATTATGATGCGTATCAAACTTGACAAAGCAGACGAAATTGAAAGGCTTGTTTTTAAAAGTGTTGATAAAAATGTAAAGAGCTCTGTATTTTTTGAAATAAATCCAAACAATTTGAGTTAAGGAGGAATTATGGCTACAAGAAAAATTGTTGTTATCGGAAGTGACACGTTAAGAAAAAAATCTAAACCCGTTGTTGATTTTGACGAAAGTTTGGCGAAACTTCTTGATGACATGAAACAAACCATGATTGAAAGAAATGGTGTAGGTATTGCCGCTGTTCAAATCGGTGTGCTTAGACGAGCAGTGATTATTGAAATTGAGAGTGGGGAATATCTAGAGATTGTCAATCCTAAAATTGTAAAAACAAAAGGAAAGGTAAAAGGTGCAGAAGGTTGTTTGAGTGTACCAAACTTTTTTACGGACGTTGAAAGGCCTAAGTATGTAAAGATCGTTGCACAAGACAGGAATGGACAAGAGTTTGAGTTTGAAGCAGAAGATTATATAGCAAGATGTATTTGTCACGAACTTGATCATTTGGACGGTGTGTTGTTTGTCGATCTTACTGACGAAGGAAAAACCTATAAAAAGCAAAAAGGAGTTGAATAATGAAAGTTTTGTTTTTCGGAACACCTCGTTTTGCCGAGATAATTTTAAAAGGTATGCTTGATGCAAACATTGAAGTTGTAGGAGTTGTTTGTCAAAGTGATAAGCCTGCTGGACGCGGAAAAAAAATGGTTTCGCCAAAGATTGTTGAGTTTGCAAAAGCAAAAGGTTTGCCTGTTTATCAGTTTGAAAAATTGTCGCAACATATTGAAGATTTTATGCAAATTGATTATGATTTGGGGGTTACAGCTTCTTATGGCAAGATTTTGCCAAAAACTTTGCTTGATTTGAAGCCAATTATAAATGTTCACCCTTCTATGCTTCCAAAATATAGAGGTGCAACGCCTATTCAAACGGCACTGCTAAATGGCGATAATGTCACAGGAGTGACTGTTATGAAAACCGAAGTTGGCATGGACGACGGAGACATCTTTGTTCAGGAAGAGGTTGAAATTTTACCTGAAGAAGATTATGTTTCTTTGCTTGATAGGTTGGCTGAGATAGGGTTAAAGCTTTTGCTTCAGACTTTAAAAAATCTTGAGAATGGAATGGCAGAAAGGACTCCCCAAGACAATAAAAAAGCCACTTTCGTAAAATTGATTCAAAAAGAAGACGGGCTTCTTGACTTCAACAAATCTGCAAGAGAGTTGACAAACAAAGTCCGAGCTTTTTGTGAAAGCCCGGTTGCTTTTTTCAATTTGGGGGAGGATAGGATAAAGGTGTATAAAGCAAGAGTTGAAAATATGAACACATCTGCAAATGTTGGACAGGTTATACCAGACAACAAGAGATTTTTGTTGCAAACAGCAGATGGCGTGTTTGAAATATTAGAATGCCAAGTTGCAGGAGGAAAAAGATTGCAAGCAAGAGACTTTTTAAATGGTTATCGTTTTAAGGTGGTGCAAGTATGATTTTAGACTTGTCTTTATCAGAACTTCAGGATTATATCAAGGGATTGGGCGAACCCTCTTTTCGTGCAAAACAACTTTTTGAAGGAATGATGTTGGGCAAAAGCTTAGAAGAAATTTCAAACTTGCCAAAATCATTCAAAGAAAAGGTTGAAAAGGTTTTTCCTAAATTTGAGGTAGTTGCACATTTAAAAAGCAAAGACGAAACCCAAAAGGTTGCGATCAAATACGAAGATGGAAGCATTGTCGAAACTGTGCTTTTGAAATATAAATATGGTTATACCGTTTGTGTTTCAACACAAGTAGGTTGCAGAATGGGGTGTAAATTTTGTGCTTCCACATTAAATGGGTTAAAAAGAAACTTAACAGCAGGAGAGATTTTGTTGCAAGTTTTGTTTTACAACAAAATTTTGGGGGCTAGTTTAAAAGAGAGAAAAGTGACAAACGTAGTTCTTATGGGCTGTGGAGAGCCTTTGGATAATTATGAAAATGTTTGCAAATTTTTGAAATTAATTTCTGCTCCAGAGGGGTTGAATATCAGTCAAAGAAACATAACTTTATCGACGTGTGGCATTGTTCCAAAAATTTATCAGCTTGCAGACGATGGCTTTTCTGTAACCTTGACTATATCTTTGCACTCGCCAACAGACGAACACAGAAAAACTATTATGCCTATTGCAAATGCTTACAAGATTGAAGAGATTATAAAAGCTTGTGATTATTATTTTGAAAAAACAGGCCGTAGGGTAGCGTTTGAATATTCATTAATTGAAGGGGAAAACGACAATGACGAAACAATATCAAAACTTGCTTCTCTTTTGAAGGGAAAGCCTTGTCTTGTGAATTTGATTCCTTTAAATTCAGTTAAAGAAAAAAAATTGAACGGGGTGACGAGAAAAAGAGCTTATTATATTGCAGAAAAACTTGCTAAAATGGGCATTAATGCAACTGTAAGAAGAACAATGGGAGAAGATATTGAAGGGGCTTGTGGTCAATTGAGAAATAGGGTTGGAGGAGAAGATTGATGCGAGGCTTGGTGATAAAAAAACAGGCGAACTTGTTTCGAGTTGAGCTTGAAACAGGTGAAGTTTTGGATTGTTTGGCAAGAAAAGTATTAAAGTCAGAAGGCATTTTTGTTGGAGATTATGTTTTTCTCGACGAAGACAAGACAATCGCAAAAATTGACAAGAGAAAAAATATTTTAATTAGACCTCCAGTTGCAAATATAGATAAAATGTTTATTGTGATTGCACCTGTGCCAAAACCAGATTTTTATACTGTCGACAAAATGTTGCTGTTTTGCAAATTGAACAATATTGAGCCAATTTTGTGTATAAATAAAGTTGATATTGATACAAAAATATGTATCCAAATTGAAGAGATCTACAAAGATGTAATTGATATTCTTTCTTTTTCAACTTTGGACGAGTCTGTGTTTGTAATGGAAGATAAGATTGAAGGCATTTGTGTTTTAGCAGGGCAAAGTGCAGTAGGAAAGTCTTCGATAATAAATGGTTTGAAAAAAGAAAATATATCAAAAGTTGATACATTTAGCAAGAAGACACAAAGAGGAAAACAAACGACAAGAACAGTCGAATTATACAAATTTGAAAGGGGATATTTGGCTGATACGGCAGGCTTTTCAAAGTTGGACGAAAGTCTGTTAGATCTTCGTGAAGAAGAAATCAAAAGCTATTATGACGAATTTCTGAGACCCTCTGCCGAGTGTAAATACAAAACTTGTTTGCACCTAAACAGCAAAGATTGTGGGGTTTGTAAGGCCCTTTCGCAGAAAAGAATATCAAAAGTGAGATATGAAAACTATAAAAAACTTTATGAATCTATAAAACAGCTAAAAAAGTTTTGAAAATACAAAATGGTTTGTTAAAATAAAATGTAGGAGCATATATGAAAAAGGTTGTTGACGTTTCGGTCTCTACAGATCCAATTGAAGACTATCAAAATATAATTGAATATGCAAAACAGATGCAAGGAGTTGCAGATTTTTTACATTGTGATATTATGAATGAAAATTTTGTAACGAAAAATAATTATGATTACAACTTAGTTATGAATATAAATCGCAATTCTTTGATAATGCTTGATGTTCACCTTATGGTAAATGAACCTACTGAAGAAATTGAAAAATATCTTGAAGCTGGAGCAAATATCTTGACGGTTCATTATGAAGCATTTGAAAACAAAGAAGATTTGGTAAATGCGATTTCTTATATTAAAGAAAATGGTGCTTTGGCAGGGATATCTTTAAAACCGTCAACGCCGTTTAAAGAGATTAGGTCTTTTGCTTTCAATAGTGACGTCATTTTGGTAATGGGGGTTGAGCCTGGCAAAAGTGGACAAGAACTTTTGGAAGAAACCTATCAAAAAGTAAGAGAAATTGACGAGTTTAGAAGAGCAAACAATCTCAATTTCAAATTAGAATTTGACGGTGGAGTAAATCCTGAAACTGCAAAAAAACTTGTAGATAGTGGTGTCGACATTTTAGTTAGTGGCTCGTATGTTTTTACGAGCAAAAATAAAAAAGAGGCTGTTGACAAATTAAAAATTCAAGAATAAGGAAGAAAAAATGATAAAAGTTGTTATATTTGATTTTGACGATACTATTTATACCGGCAAAACTTGGGACAATTGGCCAGACTATTTGTTTAAATATTTAAGAAAAGTGTTAAAAAAAGATTTTGAAAGCTTTTGCAAAAAATATGAAATAAAAAAAGACGTTAATACCAGAGATGTTGTTTTGTGGCTTGATAAAGAAGGATATGATGTTAAAAAATTCAACAGATTATATCAAACGATGCTTTGCAAACACTCACCAAATGTAAAAGTTCTTCCAGACGAATTTTTTAAGAAGTTGAGCGAGAAGCATCCTTTGTATATAGTTTCAATGTCACCACAAAGATATTTAAAATATTACACAAAGAAGTATAAGGTTAATAGAAAATATTTTAAAGAGTTGCAATCGTTGAACTTTTTAGGAGAAGTGAAGAGCAAATCTGTAAATTACATAGATATTATGAAAAAAGAAAACGTTTGTGCTGAAGAAGTTTTGGTGGTGGGAGACAACTACAAACACGATATTGTACCAGCTATTGAACTTGGAATAAATGTAATACATTTTAAGGGCGATCACAATCAAATTTATGATTACTTTACAGAGAAAGAAATTTTAAATTGTGAAGAATTTAAAACAGCACCATAAGTGTTGTTTTTTTTGCTGTTTTCTTTTCTAGTTCGCTCCTTTATTGTAAATATCATATATATCATTTCTCCTTTTGTTTTTAAATCAAGGAGATTTTGTTGTTTTCAAGTTTTTATACCAGAAAATTTAAAAGAAAAAGTCGAACAGCAATGTGTTCGACAAGGTCTCTATTGGTAGTCCTAAGGTGTTCTGTTGTTTATCAACTACGCTTTGATAAAAAATTATCAAAGTTTGAAATTTTGTGTAAATTTTGCACTTGCAAAGTGTAAAGGTTTATAATTTGTAAGTTTTTAAATTTTTAAAAATTTTGTGGATACAAAGATTGAAAGTTTATAGTTTCAACATTTTTTAACAATGCCCACCATCAAGCACAATTATTTGTCCCGTAATATAAGTTGCCTTATCGCTTGCCAAGTAAACTATTACATCCGCAATTTCCTTTGGTTCTGCCCATCTACCCATATGATATTTTGCAGTTTCGCTTTCTACAAAATCTTTTGGCAAATCTGCATTCATGTCGGTGTTTACCCAACCAGGAGCAACAGCATTAACATTTATTATTGGAGCATATTTCATAGACAAATCTTTTGTCAAAGATTGTAATGCAATTTTACTCATAGCATAATCTGCGGTTCCAGGATTAAAATCATACATACCAGAAGTTGAACTGACATTGATAATTTTACCATATCCATTTTTTACCATTATTTGTGCAACAAGTTTACTTAAAAACAATGGTGCAAGCATATTGGTTTTTAATATTTGCAAACTTTCGTCATATTTTATATTTTCAAACTCTCTATCAAATACAATACCTGCATTATTAACCAATACATCAATCTTGCCATAAGTTTTGATTGCAAAATCTACGATAGGCTTCAAATTTTCTTCTTTTGAAACATCTGCTTTAAAACAAGTTGCATTTCCGCCAACTTTTTTAATTTCCTCAACAACTTCTTTTGCTTTCTTGTCATTAGAATTATAAACTATAACAACTTTTGCACCAAGTTTTCCAAACTCTATTGCAGTTGCTCTACCAATACCTCTGCTTCCACCTGTTATTATTACAACTTTATTTTTCATAATATTTCTCCTATAATGAAATTATATCACACAACTTATAATTTTGTATTAAAAATTTACCAATTTATCAATTTTTCACAAAATGAAAAAATCTCTATCAAAAGATAGAGATTAAAATTGGTAGCCAGTTTTGAACCTCTGTCGAACACTTAAATTGTTATTTCTTTTTTTCTTTCCTTCGTTTATCGTTTATGATGTCAAGTGCGGCTTCGTCAATTAAAGTGATGTTTTCTTCTCTGGCAATGTTGACCATTTGGGTAAGTGCCATTTTGAGAAATACTCTTAGGATTTTTACGAGTTTTGCGCAAGCTCCTTCTGTAAATTTTATTTCAGGATCGATTCTATCTGCAGCATACATTACAGATTTCACGTCGCCATCTTTTGCGGGAATTTTTTCTGAAATTGGCTTAGAAAATTTTGTATACCAAAAATTTGTACTGTCTCTATAACCATAATCAACAGGCACTCTTGGGAAATTGTTTGATTTTACACCATTTACTATTGATTTGTGATATTTTTCTTTCATTAAGATTTTGTCTATTTTTAAGATAAAATGTGCACCAAACTTGCTTGTTATGCCGTTGAAATTTCTGTAAGATAGCTCATAATTTTTTTCAAAAAGATTATATCACACAAAAGTCCAAAAGCAAAACTTAATACAAAGAAAAAGACATTATCTGTCCATTATTTGATGGGTTGTTTACTGTTTTGCATCTAACAATTGTTCATTTGGAGAATAAAAATGGAATTGTTAGAATTTGTTTAGTGCGCCGTGCATATAGATGAATTTTATTATACAACAGGCATCATCAAATTTGGGTGGTTTAATTTTTGATTATTGTTTAAACTTAAAGCATTATTTGGTTTGAGTATAAAATTTTTAAATACATCCAATATATAAAGAATTGATTTTTAATAATTTGAAAACATTTTATATTGTTTGCTAAAATCATGTCTTTGTGTTAAAATTTAAATGAGTATACATATAATAATACGCGCTAAATCGTTCATAAAGAGGTTTGATCATGAAAAGAAAGGTTTGGTTATTAGTGTTTTTGGCAATAATTATTTGTCCGTTAGTTTCAGGTTGCTTTGGGAAAAAGGAAGAACCTCAGCCTGAAGTGGTTGAAATTTATTTTTACGATTATAGCTATGATGTGGAATTAAACTCGACATATCAGTTAGAAGTCAAATTTAGAAATAATAATGTTAAAAACCGAGCCATAACTTGGAGTTCTAATGATGAGAGTGTTGTAAGCGTTGATACAAATGGGTTAGTTACTGCGCATGCTCTTGGCGGAGTTCAAATAACTGCGACCTCATCTTCTGGACACACAGCCTATTGCTATATTGATGTTGTTATTATGCCAACTTCTATTAGTTTAGGTGTGGAAAGTGTTCAGTTGTTTACTTCAAGAAGTTGCGAGATTGATATTATTCTAGAACCATTTAATTGCACTGAAACTTTTATTCAATGGACTTCATCTAATCCAAGAGTTGCAAGTGCCAGCGGAACAACAATTTATGCTGGTTTTGATAGCACTGGAATAGCAACGTTAACCGCAACAACTGTTAATGGCTTAACTGCAAGCGTTGAGGTTAAGGTTGACGAGTATGTGTTTGTTCAGAGTATTAATATTTTGGTTGATGGGGTGCAAACATCTTCTAAAAATGTTGTTATTCCATATGGTGAAAGCTCAACCGCTTTGCAGTTGGAAGAATATATTTATCCGGTAAATGCGTCAATAAAAGACGTTACTTGGAGTAGTTCAAACACAAGCGTTGCAGTAGTTGATGAGGATGGTTTGGTTGAGATTCTTGCGGCGGGGAATGCGACTATTTATGTGTATGGTAGTGAACATAAAACTGCATCTTTAACCATAACCGCAGTTAGGGAAGTTTTGGCAAATAGTATTTCATTAAATAAAACGCAACTGACATTAATTAAAGGCTATGACAGTGAAAAACTTAGTGTTAGCTGGAATCCTAGCAATGTTACTTATAAAGAAGTTACCTGGCGATCATCAAACTCTAGCGTTGCAACTGTTGATGAAAATGGAAATGTAACGCCGGTTGGTGTAGGAAACGCAACAATAATTGCAACAACCAAAAACGGAATAAGTGCGCGATGCTCAGTTCGTGTTGATCCCGTTATTGAGCCAACAAGTATCACTTTAAATGAGAATTCAATTTCCATTCAAGAAACAAAAACCTTTAACCTTGTTCCAACTATTTTTCCAACTAACGCAACCAACAAAACGGTTGCGTGGGCAAGTTTAGATGAGAGCATTGCAACGGTTGAGAATGGTGTTGTTAAGGGAGTGTCAATTGGAAAGACTAAAATAACAGCAACAACTTCAAATGGTTTGCCTGCTGAAGTAAATATCGAAGTAACTGAACTTATGATTAACGTTCAGGTATATGTTGATGGGGATTTAACTGAAACCTTGCAAACATGCAAGTCGCAAGACTATTTGATTGAATTGCCAGAAAAAACTGAGGATATAACAACTAATTCATCTTTAACGAATTATTTCTATGGTTGGTTTGGAGATGAAGATTATTCAGTTTATTTAAACGGCAATGAAAAGTTTGAAAGCGATTCTGCTATTTATGCTAAAAATGTTGAAGTATTAAGCGAAGAAAATGCGGACATTTTATATTCGTCATATGTTTATAACTTAGAAGGAATTAGCGATTCATATGATAATGACGTACTTGTTATTCCTCAAAGAATTGGTGGCAAAAGTATCACTGCATTAAAAGCGAATTGTATTAGTGCTTCAAACATTAAGGCATTGGTGCTTTTAGGATTCTTTAGTTATGAAAATGCAAGCATTAGCAATTGCGAAAATTTAGAGCGAATTTTAATATATAATTATGCGAATGAATCTATTTCAAATCGTGACACCTTCACAAAATCAACCATTTCAAACTGTTCAAAACTTCAATATAACGAGTTTAGTGGCATAAAATACTTAGGAACTCTTGATGAGCCATATATGGTTGCAATTGAAGAAGCATCTACATCTTTAACACAGGTTGTAATTCCAGATGAGTGTTTTTCATTAGGCAGTGTTCTAAATAAGTTGTCATCATTAGGACACATTGATGTTGAGAGTGGAAATAATTATTACTCTTCTCAATCAGGGGTTTTATATAACAGAGCTCAAAACCAATTTCTGCATATTCCAAATAAACTTGCTGGAGATATCGTTATTCCAAATTCAATAACATCTATTGAAAGTGATGCGTTCTATGGTAAATCTTTAATAACTTCACTAAATATTGGAAATGGTGTTAAAGTGATCGGTGCCGATGCGTTCAATGGATGCAGTGGAATAACTCAAATTACTGGAGGAAACTCGTCTTTAGAAATTGGAAACTACGCATTTAGCGGGTGCTCAAAACTAGTGTCTTGTCAGTTTTCATGTGTAAAACAAATTGGGAATTATGCATTTAGTGGTTGCACTAAATTAGAAACTTTTAGTTTTAATGGTGCTGAAAAAATTAATTCAAATGCGTTTTATAATTGTGGGTTTACCCAAATTAATATTCCAAATTCAGTTACTTATATTGGTTCAAGTGCGTTTGCAAGGTGTAGAAAATTAACAAGTGTAGTCTTGCCATTTGTTGGTACTTCAGCAAGTGAATCTTCAACCAAATATCCGTTTGGAGAAATTTTTGGAGAAATTAGTTACACAAATTCAATCAAAACTACTCAATACTATATTCCAAATGGACAATCTTATTCATCAAGTGCAACATACTATATTCCAGCCGGTTTAAAACAAATAACTATTAATGGTGGAAATGTTAATTATGGTGGATTGTGTAACCTTGTCGATGTTGAAGTAACTTTAAATAATGTCGATTCAATTGAAAAGAATGCATTCTTAAAGTCAAGCATCACCAAATTAACCTTGCCAAATACTTTGCGACATATTAATGGCGATGACATAGCAACTGCCTTCCAAAATGCTAGCATTAATGATGTTTATTTTAATGGAACAATCAATGATTGGTTAAGTATTTCTATGGCGAGAATGGGTTGCAACCCAACACATATTGCCAATAACTTGTATATTAATAACGTAAGTGTAAAAGAAATAAAATCAATTGATATTGAGAATTTGACAGCAATAAATTCATATTCATTATATAATTTTACTGGGCTCGAAGAAGTGAGTATCCCAGCTACTATTGAGAGCATAGGAGAAGGAGCATTTTATAATTGCTTGAGTTTAAAAGCAGTTAACATTCCTTCAAGTGTTAAAACTGTTGCAAAATCTGCCTTTAGGAATTGCGAAGCTTTAGTTGATGTTAATATAGCAAGTGGAGTTGAATCTTTAGAGAATTTTGCATTTATGGGAGCGAGTGCATTAAAAAATGTTGAACTCCCAGAAACGATTTCAACCATTGGGAATAGAGTATTTAGTGGGTGCGAATCTTTGGAAAACGTTACTCTTCCAACTGGTTTAACAACAATTCCTGAGTATGCATTTGAAAATTGTTATGCTTTAAAAAATATAAACATTCATGAAAATATTTCATCTATTAAAACTTATGCCTTTAAAAATTGCACTAGCATCACCGAGTTTGAGTTTAAATCAACGATGCAAATTATTGGTAAAGGAGTTTTATATGGTTGCACGAATCTTAGTAGTTTAACTTTTGACCAACTTGGTAGTAATGATAGCTCAAATGAAGAAAAACTTTTAAACTATTATTTTAGTGGAGCTTCTAATTTGAAAAGTCTAACCATTAAAAAAGGCGCGCTATATGATGATGCATTGAGTGGTTGGTCGTGTTTAACTCATATCGTTTTGGAAAATGTTACTGAATTAGGCGATGGTGTGTTTAATGGTTGTTCAAATCTTGAGAGTTTGATTATTAATTCTGATGTTAACGATTTAACAGATTATACTTATTTATTTAATAATGCAGGAGTTGACTCAAGTGGAATAGTAATAACATTTGGTAAAAACGTAACCAAAGTCCCTGTGAATTTTTTAAATCATGGTGGTGAGAGTTATAATTCAAGAAGAGGCAAGTTTGCCAGAATTGTTTTTGAAGAGGGTAGTGTTTGTGCGTCAATCGGAGAAAACGCATTTGCAAATTCAACATTGAGTTCAATTGCTCTTCCAGCAGGCGTAACAACTATTGGAGAAAATGCTTTTTATAATTGTACCAATTTACAAAGCATATCAGTTGATGAATTAAATGAAACTTTCGCTTCGGCGAATGGAAGTTTGTTTAATAAAGATAAAACTCAATTGATTCAATATGCTTGCGGAAGTTCAAACGAGGTTTATGAAGTAACGTCAAACATTTCTGTCATTAATGCATATGCGTTCTATGGCACAAGCAATCTTAAAAAAATAATTTTAAACTCAAATTTGATTGCTAACCAAAATTCTGATAACCATATATTTGATGGAATGGAAGCTTTTGAAGTAGTTATTGGAGTAAATGTTGAGCGAGTGCCAGATTATTTATTTAACCCGTCTAGTTCTGGAGCAAACATTTCTGCCATAAGTTTTGCAGATACTGCAAAGTGCGAAGCAATTGGAAAATATGCTTTTGCTAACGCATCAAATATAGAAACAATTGATTTGTCAACTTGCGTCAAATCTATTGAAAGCAGTGCGTTTATGAATTCCAATATTTCCGAGTTTAATTATCTTGGAAGTTTGGATGAATATTTTGGAGTTGAATATAAAAGCTTATATGCTTGCCCAATGAGTGTAGGTGCAACACTAACCATTAATGGTGAGAGTTTAAGCCAACTTGTCGTTCCAGAATCTGTCACTGCAATTAACGCGTTTTTGTTCTATAATTTACCAAATCTTCAAACGGTTACTCTTCATGATGGAGTGACTAGCGTTGGAAGTAGGGCGTTTGCAAAATGCTCAAGCTTAAAAGAACTGCATATTCCATCTGGAGCAAATGCTTTGTCCACTGGTTCACTTGCAGGCTTGTCTGCTTTAGAGGAGTTAACTCTTGCAAGTCTAGGTTCAACTGGCGAAAATGCATTGTTTGGTGCGTTATTTGGAAGTTATGCGTATGATAATTCCATTTCACTTTCTCAAAAAACTAGTTACCCATCAGGCACATCAATCACGTATTATATTCCAAAAAATTTAACAAAGGTTACAATTCTTGGTGGTTCAATAGGTTGTGGTGCATTTGCTAATATTTCAACAATAAACAGCATAGTCATTGACAATAATGTTAAATCTTTTGACAGTTATGCGTTTTATAACTGCTCTAGCTTATCAGAAATAAACATTCCAGATATGTCAGCGATTTATGAAAGAACTTTTAGCGGTTGTTCTAACTTGCAAAATGTTGTTATTCCAAATAGTGTTGAAAATATTGGAGCCAATGCTTTTCGTGATTGTACAAAGTTAGTTTCGGTTTGCATTGGTGATGAAAATGGTTTGACTAAAACTATTGGCGATTATGCTTTTGCAGGTTGTTCAAATTTAAAAACCGTGAGCATGTTTAATTTAACTGAGATCGCTAGTTATGCATTTAGTAATTGCTTTAGATTAAGGATTTTCGATTTGCCAGCATCGCTGGAAACGCTAGGTGATTATGCTTTTGCTGGTTGTTTAAGCATATATTCAATTAAACTTCACAACAATATTTTAAACGCGGGTCAGAGAGTTTTCGATAATTGCTCAAAGTTGATTGAAATTTATAATAGTACCAACACATTCAAAATTGATATTGATAGCGTGCTTGGTAATGCAAACCCAAAAGTTATTCATTCAAGTTCTTCCGAGGCATCAATAATTGATTCGTCGAATAAAGATTTCTTATTCGTTACGCTTAACGAAAAGAAATATCTTCTTGCTTATGAAGGAACAGATGCAAACCCAATCTTGCCAACTGACATAGGAAACTACGCGATTAGAAAGTATGCCTTTGCGTATAACAATACTTTAACTCATTTAACTCTGCCAGAATGCGTTGTTAAGGTTGAAACGAATGCTATTTATTTATGCTCAAAGTTGGAGTATTTATCGGCAACGAATGCAATTTCTTTTGAAGCAAACTTTGCGAATTATAGTAATGTTGATGTGTTTAACTTTGTTGGCTCTTTGGAAGATTGGTTAAGTTATAATTTTAGCGATGTTGATTGCAATCCAATGCATTGTGCAGACGAGTTTTGGCTTAATGGAGATAAATTAACTTCTTTAGTTGTACCAGATTCAGTTACTCAAATTGGTGCAAATGCCTTTTATAATTTCAAGAATTTGCAGACAGTTACAATGGGAAAAAATGTGGTTTCCATACAAAATGGTGCATTTCAAAATTGCTCTAGTTTAACTGATGTGAGTTTTGAGAGCTCTAAAGTTAAAACGGTTGGGGAAAGCGTGTTTGAAAATTGCGTGGCTTTAACGAAGTTTACTATGCCATCAACACTAAAGAATATAGGAAGCAGAATGTTTGCTGGGTGCTCATCTTTAAGTAATATTGAGTTTAATTCAGTTGTTGAAACTATTGGAGCAAGTGCGTTTGAAAAATGCATTAGCATAAAAAGTATGGCCATTCCAAGTACGGTTAAAACGATTGGAAGTGATGCACTAGGTGGTTGCACAAAGCTAGAAACATTAAGCATTTCGTCTCTATCTTTAGAAGCTGTTAATCCAGCAGGTGTTTTTGGAGAAGTTTTTGGTAATACTTACTATACTGGTTTTAATGCCATAACTCAAAACATATCGGAAGGACAAAGTAGAGTGTATTATATTCCTTCATCCTTGAAAAATATTCATGTTGAAAGTGGGGCAATAGTTTATGGTGCATTCCAAGGGTGTGATTGGTTTGAAAGTATAACTTTAGGAAGTGGCGTAACTTATGTTAATTCAAATGCATTCAATTTAACAGCGCCTTGTGTTACTATTGAGAACGGGGTTTATTATGCTGGCAATTGGGCAATTGGGGCTGTGGAAGAGACAACGGAAGTCAACTTAAAAGCCGGCACTCTCGGAGTTGCGAGTTCAGCATTCGCTGGAATAACAACCATAACAAGTTTTAATGCATCAGATAGTTTAAAGTATATTAATAGCAACGCATTTGAAAATTGCTATGGGTTAAACAGAGTTACTCTAAATGATGGTTTGCTATCTATTGGTGATAGTGCTTTTAAATATATTAATATTACCGAAATAACTCTGCCAAAGAGTTTGGTTGAATTTGGACAGGTGGTTTTTGAAGATTGTAAAAAATTAAATAGTATCGTTGTTGCAGAAGGCAATACAAAATATGCCTCAGTTGATGGAAACTTATACTCAGCTGATTTAACTGAGTTGATTCAATATGCATGCGGAAAAGAAGCAGAGATGTTTGTTCTGTTAGAAGAAGTTCAAACCATTTCAGACTATGCATTTAAAGGTGCTAAAATAACCGATTTAATTTTTAATAAATCATTGACAAATATTGACGAAGGTGCGTTTTATGAATGCTATGGATTAACCGATATTTCTTTGCCATCAAACCTTCTAAATATTGGCGAAAAAGCATTTTATAACTGCAGAAATCTAGCCAACGTTTCAATTAAACTTAGTGTTGAGTTTATTGGAGCATATGCGTTTGCTTTATGTGAGGATTTAAAAACTGTTTCTGTATCTAATAAGAATTGGAAGTTAGCTAATTCATCAGGTGAAGCTTATTTTGATGATGGGGATTTAAACAATTCATCAACAGTTGCAATTTACTTTAGGTCAACTTACACAAGCTATCAATGGACTAAAAACGTTTAATAAATTCAAAAGTTTCGAATTAAGTTTGAAATGCTAAACAAATTCGTAAATTTCAACCTGGTTTCGTCAAAAATAAAAAGTACAAATTTATCTTTAGAATTTGTACTTTTTTGTTTGTAAAATTGGTTTAGAATTTAATCAGAGCATGACAAAATTAATAATAAAGAAAGTAAAATAGTTTTATTCTCAATAAACATTCCTCCTTGCATTAAGTGCATCAAATTAAATGTGTAAAAAAAGCAGTTCTTTTGAACCGCATCAAAAATCTTTTAAATCTATTCGCAAAATTGTTTGAGATAAAGAAAAAGACATTATCCGCCCCATTTTATATGGGTTCGACAATGTCTCTATTGGTAGTCCTAAGGGGAATCGAACCCCTGATTCCGCCGTGAGAGGGCGGCGTCTTAACCGCTTGACCATAGGACCAAAACTTTTGACTCTCTAATATTATCATTTTTTTTATAAAAAATCAATGAATTTTTAAAGAATAATCAAAAAAGCTTATATTTAGCAAAATATTTAAAAGTTTTTAACCTTTTTTGCTTGTGTTTTTGATAGAATTATGATAAAATCCATCCTGTTTGGGAGTATAAATGAAACTTAAGAAGTCGGTTAAGAAGTTTTTTAAAAAGGTTCAATTGATTATTTTAAAAAATATGTTTAGTAGAATCAAGGACAAAGAAGAGAATCTGTCTTCTTCTGAGTATTTCTGCCTTGAATGTATTTATCTTATGAACAATCCGACAATTTCTCAGTTTGCAAGTTTTATGGACATTTCTTCTCCAAATGCAACATACAAAGTTAAACAGTTGATTAAAAAAGGTTTTATTACAAAAGAAAAATCGCCAACAGATGGAAGAGAATATTTATTGGTTCCTACCCCAAAATTTTATGATTTTTATCAAAACAAAGAGGATTATGTTTTGATTAATGATTTAAAAGAACAACTTGGAAAGAAAGATGCTAAGAAAATTGATAAGATTATGAAGATATTGACAGAACAAATGGAAGCGTAAAAAAAAGAGCAATTGCTCTTTTTTTGTTAGCCTTCTTTTATCTGTTTTTCAATTTCCAATGCTAGGCTTTGTGCTTGATCAACGTTTGGAGCTTCGACCATAATTCTTATTTTATCTTCAGTTCCACTTGCTCTAACCAAAACTCTGCCGAAAGGTTCAAGATTATTCGAAATTTTTGTGATCAGGTTTTTAAGATTTTCGTTGTTGATTACTTTTAGTTTATCTTTTACCAAAACGTCTATGTTTGCTTGGGGCACAAGCTTTGCATCAAAAACAAAATTATTTTGCGCAACTACTTCACAAAGCTTGATTGCTGTTAAAATTCCATCTCCAGTTTGTGCATAATTTTTGATTATGATATGTCCAGATTGTTCTCCGCCCAGATTAAGATTCATTTTCTCCATAGCTTCGATTACGTATTTATCACCAACATCAGTTCGAATAAGATTTATTTTATGTCTGTTTAAAGCTTCCATAATTCCTCTATTGGTTTGGCTAGTGCCTACTACAGAATCGGCATAAAGTTGGTTGCTTTTCTTGAGGTGTTTTGCCAGAATATAGAGAAGTTTGTCTCCGTCAAAAACCTCAGCGTTTTTATTTACTGCGATAATTCTGTCTGCGTCTCCATCAAAAGCAAAACCAATGTCGGCTTTGTTTTTTAAAACTTCTGTTTGCAAATTTTCAATATTTAAGGATCCACAGCCAACATTTATTTTGTTGCCACGATTATGGCAGGCTGTCGTGTAAACGGTTGCGCCTAATTCTTTAAATATTTTAGGAGCAATTTTGTATGCGGCTCCATTGCTCGCATCGATGCATACTTTGAGACCGTCAAATTTCATATCTGTTGATTTTAACAAATGTTGCACATATTTTGTCTTAAGGCTTTCGTCTTCGCGATAAATTCCACTGTCAAGAGCCAAGGTGGTAGAGAAAAATTGTTCGAGATATTCTTCTTCAGAATCGCTCAACTTTTGCCCGTTTGAATTGAAAACTTTTATTCCGTTGTAACAAGGTGGATTGTGAGAAGCTGTGATAATTATTCCAAAATCAAAGTCTTTACAAAGAAAAGAAATGCCTGCAGTTGGAATAATTTTGACGTTTACAACACTTCCTCCTCCGTGAACTATTCCTGCCGAAACAGAAAGAGCCAAAATGTCTCTAGAGGTTCTTGTGTCCGTTCCAACTATGACTTTTGGTCTCTTCTTAATTTGTGTTAAGGCGTTGCCAACACAAAAGGCCAATGAGTGGGTTAGCGTTTTGCCATATTCTCCACGAATTCCATCAGTTCCAAAATACATAAATCCTCCATAATAGATTTTTATGCAAATATTTTGTCGGAAGTTTAATATTTTTGTTTTTTTTGCTTGCAAAAAGAATGATCTTTTTATAAAATAATACATACAGTAATAACGATTTTCTAAATAAGAGGAAAAAAATGATAGATAAAGACGGAATTCAAAGACCAGATAAACCAGACGAGAATGTGCTGACTATTAAAAACGAAAAGAGAAAGGTGAAGTTTGACGAGAACTATAGTTTTAGGCCTCGTAATATATTTTTTAGAATGTGGGCGGCTTTTTTTAGGGGGCTGGCTATTTGTATTTTTAATCCATTTATGAGAATGAAATATCATTTTAAAACTTATGGAGGAGAACATAAGAAGAAACTTAAAGGAAAACCTTTTATTATGACCTGCAACCATGTGCATATGTTTGACGATTTGACAATCGGAACAAATGTTTTTGCTTGGAGAAAAATTTATTATACAACATTGGACAGAAACATAAAAAGACCTATGATAGGTTTCTTTTTGCGCTCGTTGGGAGGAATCCCAATTCCTGTGCACAGCATTTCTGGAATGAAAAAGTTTAACGAAGACATTAGTTATCTTCTACAAAAAGGAAAACCTGTTCTTTACAACCCAGAAGGGGCTCTTTGGCCATATTATAGAGAAATAAGACCGTTCAAGCGTGGTGCTTTTGCCATGGCCGTAAAAAATGATGTTCCTGTTTTGCCAATGGTTGTAACTTTTAAAAGAAAGAAGAAAAGAAATGGCAAGTTTAGATATTATATTTTTTATACTATTTGCGAACCTGTCTATGTAGACAAGTCATTATCAGACGAAAAGAGTCAATCAGAGAAAATGATGCATCAAGTGCACGACATAACTGTAAAGACGGCAAAAGAATTTTATGAGTCTCAAGATTGTGGTTTTGACGATTAAAAAGGCTATCAGTACGATAGCTTTTTTTATAAAACTACATAAAACAATATAGAAACAAATTGTAATACAGACCCTAGAAGAACAAACAAATGCCAAACGCTATGAATATACTTTACTTTATGCCCAAAGGCAAAGAAAATTGCTCCGATAGTATAGGCTATTCCTCCTGCCAACAACCATAAAAACCCATTGAAAGCCAGATTTCTTAATAGGGGAACTATTGCAAGAAGGATGCACCAACCAAGCGCTATATATAAAGTCATACTTAAAGCCTGCCATCTATACATATTTACGCCATTTAATACAATACCCAAAATTGATAATCCCCAAACTATAGAAAACAAAGTGTATCCCCAAGCTGGTTCTGGAGAGAGAGTAACAAGGCAATATGGGGTATAAGACCCTGCAATCAACAAAAAGATTGAGCAGTGATCAAAGATACGAAAAACTTTTTTTGCTCGATTTGGTCGAAGAAAGTGATAGATTGAACTCATTGTATAAGCGATTATCATAGAAATACCATAGATGTACATACTTGCAATCTTGCTTGCGTTTCCATAAATATGGGCAAGAATTACTCCTATGACAAGAAATAATATGCCAAAAGCACCACCGACTATATGGGTGACGGCATTGAATATTTCTTCTCCTTTTGTATAATCAGGCAGTCTACTGTCATATTTTTTGTTCATTGATACCCCGTCTAAATTATAAACTTTACAAGGATGCAAGTAAAGCAAAATAGTTAAAAAATTTTAAATATTTTGTCGATTGTTTTAAGTAGATATTTATTTTGACTTTTTAATTTTTCATATGATATAATATTCTTATGAATATTAAAAGTGCGAAATATATAACAAGTGTTGTTGATTCAAAAAATATTTTAAAGGACGATGTAGTGGAATTTGCATTTGTTGGCAGAAGCAATGTTGGAAAGTCGTCTTTGATAAACAATTTGACAGGACAAAAAAACTTGGCAAAAACATCTTCTACTCCGGGATTGACAAAAATGATCAATTATTTTTTTATCAATGATCTTTTTCGAATTGTAGACTTGCCAGGTTATGGATATGCAAAGACGGGTCATAAACATATCGCAAATTGGGCTGGGCTTATGGAACAATATTTGGTGCAATCACCAAATCTGAAAACTGTGTTTGTCTTGATAGATTGCAGACATACACCTAGCGATCTGGATAAAATGATGTTGGAATTTTTGAATTCTTATCAAATCCCATACATTGTTGTAGCGACAAAAGTTGACAAAATTGCGAAATCCAAAATTTCTCAAGCTTGCAATATGATAGCGAAAGAACTTGGTGTAAGAAAAGAACTCGTTTTGGGATATTCTTCTGAGAATGGTTATGGCCGAGAAAGGATGTTGGAATATATCGACAGTTTGCTATAAAAAAAATGTATCTAGACATAGATGTCAAAGCAGAAACGGGAAACTTTAAAATGAGAGCTTGTGATGCCTAATAGGAAACGTGGCATATAAACACATTCTGACAAACGACCTAAAAAATTGTTAAAATCTGCTGAAAATTTGAAAAAATACTGCAAATTATTTGCCTTTATTACTCAATATTTGGTATAATTTAATCGTAACAAAAAGGAGATGTTAAAAAATGAAAAAATATGTTTACTTGTTTAAAGAATCAGATGGAAAGAACAAGGCTCTTTTTGGTGGTAAGGGTGCAAACCTTGCTGAAATGACAAGAATTGGCTTGCCTGTTCCACAAGGCTTTACTATCACAACAGAAGCCTGCACAAAATATTATGAGGATGGAAAGATGATCAATGATCAAATCATCGCTCAAATCGAAACTAAACTTGCTCAAATCGAAAAGATTACTGGCAAGAAGTTTGGAGATCCAACAAATCCATTGCTTGTTTCAGTTCGTTCTGGAGCTAGAGTTTCTATGCCTGGTATGATGGACACTATTTTGAACCTTGGTTTGAATGACGAAGTTGTAAAAGGTCTTGCAAGCTTGACAAACAATGAAAGATTTGCCTATGACTCTTATCGTCGTTTTATTCAAATGTTCAGTGATGTAGTAATGCAACAAGATAAGTCAAAATATGAAAGAATTTTGGACGAAATCAAAGAAAAGAAAGGTGTTAAGTTTGACAAAGACCTCACTGCTGACGATTTGAAAGAAATTGTTGAATTGTTCAAAAAATTGTATAAAGAATCTCAAAAGGTTGAGTTCCCACAAGAACCTAAAACACAACTTATCGAAGCTGTTAAGGCTGTATTCCGTTCTTGGGACAACGAAAGAGCAAACGTTTATAGAAGAATGCATGATATTCCATACAACTGGGGTACTGCAGTAAATGTTCAATCAATGGTATTCGGAAATATGGGAGACGACAGTGGTACCGGTGTTGCTTTCACAAGAAACCCATCTACTGGAGACAATGCTCTCTATGGAGAATATTTGATGAATGCTCAAGGTGAAGACGTTGTTGCTGGTATTAGAACTCCACAACCAATTGCTCAACTTGAAAAACAAAACGCAGAAGTTTATGCACAATTTGTTGCTATTTCTCAAAAACTTGAAAGACACTATAAAGATATGCAAGATATGGAATTTACTATTGAAAAAGGCAAACTCTATATGCTTCAAACAAGAAACGGAAAGAGAACTGCAAAAGCTGCTCTCAAAATCGCTGTAGACCTTGTTAAAGAAGGAATGATCGACGAAAAAACAGCTCTTTCAATGATTGATCCAAAACAACTTGATGCTTTGTTGCACCCAACATTTGACGATGCTGCAATCAAAAAAGCAACAGTTATTGGTGAAGCTCTTCCAGCATCTCCTGGTGCTGCAAGTGGAAAGATTTGCTTTACTGCAGAGAAGGCAAAAGAAGAGGCTAAAAATGGCAAAGTTGTTCTTGTAAGACTCGAAACATCTCCAGAAGACATTGAAGGTATGGCTGCATCTCAAGGTGTATTGACAGCTAGAGGTGGTATGACTTCTCACGCAGCAGTTGTTGCTCGTGGTATGGGTACTTGCTGTGTAGCAGGATGCTCATCAATCAAATTTGCAGACGATGGAAAATCTTTCACTCTTGGTGGAAAAACATATAAAGAAGGAGACGTTATCTCTTTCGATGGTTCAACAGGAAAAATCTATGATGGCGCTATTGAAACAGTAGAAGCTAAGATTTCTGGTGAATTTGCTACAATTATGGAATGGGCTGACAAATATAGAGCTCTTCAAATCAGAACAAATGCAGACAATCCAAGAGATACTGCAGTTGCATTCTCATTTGGAGCAGAAGGTGTTGGTCTTTGCAGAACTGAACATATGTTCTTTGAAGCAGATAGAATCCCAGAAGTTAGAAAAATGATCGTTGCTACAAACACAGAAGATAGAAAGAAAGCTCTTAGCAAATTGTTGCCAATGCAACAAAAAGATTTCAAGGGTATCTTCAAAGCAATGAAAGGCCGTCCAGTTACAATTCGTTTCTTGGATCCACCTCTTCACGAATTCTTGCCACATGAAGATGAAGAAATCAAAGCTCTTGCAAAGGATTTGAAATTGACATTTGAAGAACTTAAAGCTACAGTTGATAGCTTGCACGAATTCAACCCAATGATGGGACACCGTGGACTTAGACTTGCAGTAACTTATCCTGAAATTGCAGAAATGCAAACAGAAGCAGTTATGAAAGCTGCAATCGAAGTTAAGAAAGAAGAAGGATTTGATGTAATTCCTGAAATTATGATTCCTCTTACTTGTGACAGTGTAGAATTTAAGTATGTTAAAGATATTGTTACAGCTACAGCTGACAGAGTTTTGGCTGAAAACAAAACTGAAATGAAATACAAAGTTGGAACAATGATTGAAATTCCTAGAGCTGCAATCACAGCTGATCAAATCGCTAAGTACGCAGAATTCTTCTCATTTGGTACAAACGACTTGACACAAATGACATATGGGTTCTCTCGTGACGATGCTGGTAAGTTCCTTGACGAATACTATTCTAAGAAAGTATTTGAAAGCGACCCATTTGCTAGACTTGATCAAAATGGTGTTGGTAAACTCGTTAGAATTGCTACAGAACTTGGAAGAAGCACAAGACCTGACATCAAACTTGGAATCTGTGGAGAACACGGTGGAGATCCATCTTCAGTTGAGTTCTGTCATAGAGTTGGACTCAACTATGTATCTTGCTCACCATATAGAGTGCCAATTGCAAGACTTGCTGCTGCTCAAGCTGCAATCAAATATCCAAGAAAGAGAAAATAATCTCTATAATCATAAAAAAGACATCTCAAATCGAGATGTTTTTTTATGATGTTAAAAATATTAAATGTTTATTCTTTGCTGTAAAAAAAACACCATCAAAAGGTGCTTTTTTTAATCATGAGTTAAAACAGTTGGCTCTACAAGAGGAGGGTTGACAACATGATGTGATTTAACTCCGGTAAGATCCATATCAAGAGCGTGTTCTGCTATTATTTGTAGGCTTTGTTCTCTAACCAAAATTTCGTCAACTACATTATAAAAGTTTTTAGTGTCTTCCTCGTGTGCTTCCAACAAGGCTTCAACTTCTCCAGCTTCCAATTCAACAAATTTGTCAAAATGGCCTCTAGAATAACTCTTTTTAATCAGTTCTTCAAAATCATTGAAAAAAGGAACCATTTGCTCGAGAGTTGTTCTTGTGTAAGCTTGAGTGGCCTCTTCTGAATCAAATGCTTTTATAGTACAAGCTGTATTAAGCAAGATGCTTAAAGCCGCAACTCTTTTGGTTCTTGGGTCAGCAACTATTTCCCCTTCAATTTTTCCGTTGTATGGTTCAGCATAAACCAATGTTTGTTTGCCTCCAAGATCAACATATTTAAATCTCTTGGCATTGTTTTGAATTTTTTGTACGTCTTCTAATGTAATCATAATTTTTCTCCTGTTTATATTTATCTTACTTTGTTTTTTCTGGTTCTTTATTTAGCTCTTGAGAAAGAGTTTTTATATCGCCAATAACTTCGTCAAGGTTACGATATATTTCGTTGAAACTTTCTTTTGGGATATCCAGCTCTTCTATTGGGTTAATTTCTGGTTGTTTCGCTTTAGAAACCTCATTTTCTTGTTTTTGAATTGCCATTCTAGTTTTATATTCTCTGCTAGCTTCGTCAACAAGATCTGTTGCACCATATAACGCGTCCGCCATTTGAAGTGCAGCACTCAATGTTTTAAAATCAGAATTTATACATTTGTGTGGTTTTGGTGGGCTGTCCCAAGAATCTAACAAATATGCTTCATAGTATAATATGTTATCCTTTTTCGCAGGGACAACAACAAATAATCTGCGGCCTCTATTATCAAAATTGTCATTTATCAAACAAACATAAGTGTCTCGATTCTGCTTTTGTCCTTCTTTGTCCAAGGTATCAAGCGCATCAAGTTCGCCATCTGTTAAGCTTTCAATAACGCTTCTGTCTTGGAAATTTCTTGCAACCAACATAAAACTTCCTCCTTCAATCTTATAAAAAAAGTATACCACAAACAAAGTGCTTTGTCAATGTACAAAAAATATTTTTCAAACAAAACAAAGTTTTGGCGCAAATTTTGGAGGAGGAGAAAGAATAACATATTAATATAATATTTTAATAGTTTAATTTGTATATTAAGTGCTATAAATACTAATTTTGTTCATTTAACACGATATTTCCACACATAACATCAAAATAAGAAAAAGTTTGTAGTTTTTCGTCCTGAGTTTTTATTGTAAACACGCTAGGATAAACATCTTTAATTGTAGCAGTAAGAAATTCGATCTTTTTTCTTCCTCTATTAATCTTCATTTTTACATCTTGACCTTTCATATTTGAAATTTTTAATTTGACTTCGTCAAGACCATAAACTATTTTTCTCATAAAAGCTCCTTTTAGCAGATTTTTGACAATTTGCAAAACTTTATTCAGATTTTTGTTCTAATCTCTGTTCTTAGCCAGTAAATTATAATAGTTTTTGATTTGGAGGGGTTATGTCTTTTGAAACTAAAAAATTGAGTGTGGTAAAGAAAAAAAGTTTGGAAAAAAGCTCTTTTAATGTAGAGTGTAATATTACAAATGAGGTAGAAGTTGAAAAAGTCTTATCGGTTTGCTGTTCTGCACAGGTAGAAACGGTTGAGATTTTAGATGGGAGCATAAATTATAGTGGAGAAATTTCTTTGACTATTATTTTTGCAACCATTGATGGAGAAATTGGGTCTACAAATATTGCTTGTCCTTTCTCTTCAAAATTTGAAGAGTCAAGTATTGCTTTGGGGGATAAAGCCTTTATTAAAGTTGAGGTAGAAGATTTTTCACTTGAAAGTGTTTCAGGCAGTAGTATTAAAATCAATTGTATGTGTGTTCAATCAAGCACATTGATTTGTAACCGTGAAGTAGAAACAGTTACAACTGCAGACGAAAACATTTGTTTGCTTGAAGACGAGATATCTCTCAACTGTTTGGTAGGAGAAGAAAAACACTCTTTTGTAGTTGAGAGTGAAGGGACTATAAAAGAACCGATTAAAAAACTTTTATGTTTTGATAGTCAAGTAAGTGTAAAAAATGTGGAAAGTTCAGAAAATTATGTTTCTGTGGCTGGCGACGTTGTTACAAGAATATTATATCTTACTGAAAAAGACAGATATGACACTTCATATTTGATAGAGCCTTTTAAGGAAGAAATTTCATTGCAAGGATTGAATGAAAATGGTGTTGTAGAAGTTCAAGCTTGTGTAAAGAAGATTTCGATAAAAAACGAAATGACCCAAGACGATAAAGGGGCAACAATTAAGTTTGAGGTGCCTGTTGTTTTGCAAGTTATGGCATTTGCAGAGAAGAAAGAATTGATAATTAAAGATGTGTATAGCATTTGCAATGAATTGGAAGTATCAACAGAATCTTTTGAAATGACAAATTGTAGCAAAACAGAATTTTTTGAAACAAAGATTGATGGTATGCTTAGCATAGACGAAAGTAGGCCTAGAGTTGACAAAATAATGTTTATCGGAGGATCAAACTTTTTTGTTTCCAACTCTTATGTCAAAAACGAAGAGTTGTCAGTTGAGGGGGTTGTAAAGACAAACGTCGTTTATCTTAATGACGAGACGAGTTCTTTACAAACTGCAATTGTAGAGGTGCCATTCGTAATTAATGAAAAAATAAAAAATGCTTGCAACAGCACAAATGTTTCGGTTGATATTGTTTTAGAAGACGTTGATGTTGTAGTAAAAAAAGGAAGAGAGTTTTATTTTGATGCAAAATTGAAGGTTAAAGCAGAATTTGACTGTGATTGTATGGATGCAATAATTTCACATATAGGCATCTCTACTGAGATTCCGGAAAGAGAATGTGCAATTGAATTGGTTTTTGCTTCACAAGGAGATACTGCTTGGGATATTGCTAAAAATATGAAAGTAAAAGAAACAACTATTTTGTTGCAAAACCCAGAACTTTCTTTTCCATTGGAAGCAGACGAAAATATTATTGTTTTTTATCAAAAACAGAGTTAAAACCACTAAATTCAAATAAAAACACAAAAAATCGCAATTTTTTTGCGATTTTTTTATTGTTTTTGGACAATTATTTCTTTGTAAAGAGGTTTTTATGAAATATATTTTTTCATTTTTAGGTGTCGTAATTATTGTTTTTGGAATATTTTTTTTTAATAAAAAAGAGGAAAGTCAAGATTTTATTAGAATTCATATAACTGCCAATTCTGATTCAGAAATCGACCAAAATTTAAAATATTTAGTTAAAGATGCAGTAGTAGAATATCTTATTCCATTTTTGTCTAAGGCTGAAAATGAGATTCAAGCAAAAGAGATTATTATTTCTCAAATACAAAATATTGAAGATATTGTTGGCTCAGCATTATTGTCGCAAGGAGTCAACTATGGGTGTAAGATATCTCTTAAAAATGAAGAGATTCCTACAAGGGTTTATGATTCAATAACTTTAGAAAAGGGTTTGTATGAAACATTGTCCATAGAGTTGGGTGAAGCGCAAGGTGACAATTGGTGGTGTGTTGTTTTTCCTGCAGTTTGTTTTATTTCTTCAAAAAATCCTGAAAATTTGGTTTATATTTCAAAAATTTGGGAAATTATAAATAGTGTAACATAAACAAACGGAGGAAAATTTATGAAAAAAAGATTGTTGGCGATTACTTTTGCCGTGGTATTTGCTTTCATAGGATTGGGCTCTTCAATCATAATCGGCTCTACATATATGGCCCCTAC
This sequence comes from Clostridiales bacterium, assembly GCA_015069395.1. Taxonomy (GTDB): domain Bacteria; phylum Bacillota; class Clostridia; order Christensenellales; family UBA1242; genus Caccovivens. Next base: position 26,495 of record SVIR01000005.1, on the reverse strand, counting down.
TAGTGTTGTAGAGGCAGCTTTAACCACAAACCAAACAAGAACTGTTCAAACAAAACTTAAAAGATGGGGATACTACACGGGAACGGTCGATGGAATTTATGGAAATCTCACGAGAAAGGCAGTAAGATATTTTCAAAGCAAAAATGGGTTGTCGGTAGATGGAATTGTTGGGCCTCAAACTGCTAGAGCGCTTGGAATGTCGATTTCTTCAGACGACAGCTCTGTAAGCAACAATGATCTTTATTTATTGGCAAAATGTGTCTATGCTGAAGCTAGAGGGGAAAGTTATACTGGACAAGTTGCAGTTGCTGCTGTGATATTGAATAGAGTAGAAAGTCCAGATTTTCCAAATACTATTGCAGGGGTGATTTACCAACCTTGGGCATTTACAGCAGTAAATGACGGACAAATCAATCTTGAGCCAAACCAAACGGCTTACAATGCTGCAAGAGATGCTTTAAATGGTTGGGATCCTACATATGGCAGTTTATATTATTACAACGCAAAGACTGCAACAAACAAATGGATTTACAACAAGAAAACAAATGTAGTAATTGGTAATCACGTGTTTGCCATCTAGGAGGGGTTATGAAAAAAGAAGAAAACAAACAACAAAAACGAGAAACCAAAAAATCATACAAAGGGGCAGTAATAGGTCTGACCATAGCTACTAGTATTTTGGGGGCTTCGACATTGGGTCTAGGCATTGCTTATGGAATGGCAAATTCGCAAGCGAGCCAATATTCTTTGCAATTAGAAAATATTTATAAAAAAAATTATTATGAGCTCGTTGACAATATAAATGGTGCAGATATGAAAATAAGCAAACTTTTGGTTGCAGATAGCGACAAGTATATTGCCAAAATGTTGACAGAGCTTTCTCAATCGGCGAAAGAAATGCAAAACAATATAGCGGCCTTGCCTCTTAGTGGCGAAAATATTATGCAATCTGTAAGATTTATCAATCAAATGTCGGGGTATACTCAAGTTTTGGAAGAAAAGCTTGCTGAAGGTGGAACTTTGAGCGAAAGAGATTATGCAACTTTAAATGAAATGCACGAAAGTCTGACAGATATGAAAAAATATATGAATCAAATGTCTCAACAAATGATAAATGGTTATAGCATTTTGAGGTCTAGTTCAAGAATCAATGGGGCCTATGACGAATTTTCAATTGAATTTGCACAAATAAAAGCAGACGATGCAGATTTCCCTACAATGATTTACGACGGGCCTTTTGCAGATAGTATAGTAAACCAAGAAATTAAAGGTTTGACGGGAAAAGAGATATCGAAAGACGAGGCTTATAAAAAAGTGGATTCGATTTTTAAAAATACTATGAATATGAGTTATGATGGCCAAACAAATGGAAGGTTTAACACTTACAACTTTATGCTTATGAATTCGAACAATCAAAAAATATATGTCCAAGCTTCAAAAAAAGGTGGACATATCATAACAGTGAGTGGGAATGTAGAGTCTGATATGAAAAATATAGACTTTGCAAAAGCAAAGAAAATTGCCCTTGATTTTGCAAAAGAAAATGGTGTTGAAGATGCAGAAGTGGTTTGGAGCGAGGAGTTGAATTCTCAAGCTTATTTCAATATTGCTCCAACACAAAATGGTATTGTGCTTTATCCTGATTTGGTGAAAGTAAAAGTTGATATGGAAAATGCTGAGGTAATAGGATATGACGCAATTTCATATTGGACAAATCATACAAAAAGAAATTTGCCAAAAGCCTCTCTTTCTGTAGAAGATGCCAGAAAATCCATCGATCAATCCTTTGAAATAAAAAACGAAAGAAAGACTTTGACGCCATTGGATTACAACCGTGAAGTATTGTGCTATGAATTTGAGTGTGAAAAGAATGGTGCAACATATTATATTTATATAAATGCTGAAACTGGAATAGAAGAAAATATTTTGAAAGTTGTTGAAACTTCAGATGGAAGCAAATTAATGTAATAATTAATAAAAAAATTAAAAAAATAATAAAAATTTTAATTTTTAATAAAATTATATTTAATTTATATTTTTTGATTGTTTTTTATATTAAATTAAATAAAAAAACCACTATTATTAGTGGTTTTGTTTTTTATTGCTCGTTTGAATTTGCAAGGGCTTTTTCATATTCAGCAATGATTTTCTCTTTAAGCATATCTCTAACTTCAGTCTTGATTGGGTGAACGATATCTTTGAATTCTCCTTCGTTTGTCTTTCTGCTTGGCATTGAAAGGAAATATCCGTTTTTGCCATTGATGACTTTGATATCGTGAACTACAAGTTCGTCATCGATTGTGATTGAAACCACTGCTTTGAGTTTTTCATTGTTGTCATTAACAAGTCTTACTCTAATGTCCGTAATATTCAAGCTTCTATACCTTCCTTTTTTTAAATTAACCTTTGTCGGTCAAAATAATTATATCACAACGAAGGGGAATTACAAAATATTTTGATAAAAAGACAAAAAATTTTTGTTGGGCATATTTATGAATATGAACTATTATATGTTGGGAATAGGTGGAATTTCTATGTCTGCCCTGGCTATGTTTTTGAAAGAAAAAGGTGAGATTGTTTCTGGTTATGACGAGCGCAAGAGTAAAGCGACATCTCAATTGGAAGAGGCAGGTATAAAGGTAGATTTTGAGCAAAACGAAGATGCTGTAAAAGATGCAGATTTAATTGTTTATTCCTCTGCGATTAAAGACGACAACCCAATTTTTAAACTGGCAAAAAAACAAAACAAGATAATGATCTGTCGAGGAAAGTTGTTGGGAGAGATTTCAAGAGATTATGAGAAAGTTATTGCTGTGGCTGGGGCACATGGAAAGACAACTGTTACAGCAATGATTTTTGAGATCTTGAAAGTTGCGGGGCTTAATCCAAGTTTGCATTTGGGTGGGTTTAGAATAGAAGATGGAAAAAACTTTTGTTTAGGAGGCAAAAAATATTTTGTAACAGAGGCTTGTGAATATTGTGACAACTTTTTGTATTTAGCCCCTTACATTTCAATTGTTACAAATATAGAGAAAGAACATTTAGATTATTTCAGAACTTTTGAAAATGAATTGAAGTCATTTGAAAGATTTAAAAAACAGTCAAAAATCGTGATTGATAGTTATGGGCAATTAGAAGCAAAGAATATCAAGCATAAAGCTAACGGAGGTTTGGAATTTTCATTGTTTGAAAAGAAGCGAAAAGTCTTTGATTTAAGCTTGCATCTATGTGAGGAAGTAAATATTGAAAATTGTATTTATGCTTATCAGGCTTGTAAAAAATTGGGAGTAAGCGAAAGGGATATCAAAACTGGGCTTGAAAAATATAGAGGGGTCGAAAAACGTTTTCAAAAAAAGGAATCTAAATTTTTTGATGCTGTTGTATGTGATTATGCGCATCACCCAACAGAAATCAGAAAGGCTGTTGAAACAGCAAAGAAAATTTATATTGGCAAAAATGTGATTGTGTTGTTTCAACCTCATACATATTCACGAACAAAATTGTTACTCGCAGAATTTATAGAGATTTTTAAAGATTGTAAAGTTCCACTTTTCTATAAAACTTTTTCGGCGAGAGAGAAAGAAGAACAAGGAGTGTCTGCAGAGGCTTTGTGCGATTTAGTGAAACAATACAACAAAAATGCAAAATATTTCGAAAATTTTGACGATTTAGCTTACTTCTTTAAAGGTTTTAAAAAGAAAGGAAATGTTTTGCTTGTGGTCGGGGCTGGCGATCTGCCAGAGATTTTGCACAAAAACAATTTTATTTCATAAAATGATTTTATGAAATATAGATATAGGGATTGTGAAATCTTTTATAAATTTTTCGATAAAGAAAGTTCCGTTGTAAATGTATTTTTACATGGTTGGGCAAACGATCACAACAGCTTGCTCTTTTGCAACGAGGTTTTGCTCGACAGTTGTTTGTTTATAGATTTTCCTCCGTTTGGGCAGAGTGGAGAGGTTGAAGGGTGGTCAATTTTTACATATGCAAATATGGTCATATCTCTATGTCAACACCTGAAATTAAAAAAAATAAATTTGATAGGGCATTCTTTTGGTGGAAGAGTTGGAATAATTATCTCCGTATTCCAAAAAGAGTTGGTTGATAGACTTATGCTTATTGATAGTGCAGGATTAAAACCCAAGAGAGGAATAAAGTATCGTTGGAAGGTTTTTGATTACAAAGTGAAAAGAAAACTTGGAAAAGATATTTCAAATTATGGCAGTTCTGATTATAAAAATTTGAGTCCTCAAATGAAGAAGGTTTTTATAAGCATAGTCAATACACATTTAGACGAATTTCTGCCTTTTGTGAAAGCAAAAACTCTAATTGTCTTTGGAGAAAAAGATGTGGACACTCCTCTTTATATGGCTAGAAAATTGCATAGAAAAATTAAAAATTCAGAGTTGGTCATATTGAAAGATGCCGGACACTTTTGCTTCTTGGACAGAAAGTTTGAGTTTGTTATGCTCTTGGAAAAATTTTTAAATGTCGGAGAAAATTATGTATGCACTTTATAGTTTTTTGTTGACGTTTGTCTCAAGCGTTGTAGGATTATTTTTCTTAAAATCTTTTCAACTTGAAGGATACAAACTAAAAAATTATATAAAAAAAATAGTAAAATTTCAGTTTGTGTCTTTCGATAAAAACAGGCTGAATTATACAAAAAGAATAAAAAGATTGATATTTCTTGATTTTTTTCTTAATTTTTGGTTGTTTTTTTTGATTTTTTACTCTTTAAACAATGCTTTTGTTATTTTAATTGTTGTTATATTTATTTTTATCAGACCTATTGAAATAGTATTGTCGTTTTTAATTGCTATGCCTTTTGAAGAATTTATAAAAAAACAATTTATAAAAAAAGCCAAAAATAAACTTGCAAAAATGAAGTGCAAAAAGATTGCCATTACGGGCAGTTTTGGAAAGACTACTACCAAAAATATTTTATATCAAATTTTAAGCGAAGAGTTTGATGTTTGTGCAACTCCAAAAAGTTTTAATACTCCAATGGGAGTCTGCAAAACGATTTTAGAAAACTTGAAAGAAACGGACGATATTTTTGTCGTAGAGTTGGGGGCAAGGCATAAAGGGGATATAAAATTTTTGGCTGATTTTGTTGGGGTTGATTTTGGAATAATAACTCCGATAGGAAAATGTCATTTAGAGACCTTTGGAACAATTGAAAATATAGAATCTACAAAATTTGAATTGTGTGAAAGTGCCAAACAGTTTGTAGTTTTTAATGGAACAAACAAATCTACTAAAAGTCTTTTTGAAAGGTTTGAACGAAAAAAGTTTTTGGTTTGTGATAATGGAAGTTTTGCTTATGCAAAAAATATAACAACAAATTCAGAAGGTTCTGAATTTGATATGGTGTTGGATAAAAAGGTTTTTCATTGCAAGACAAAACTTTTGGGGCAAGCAAATATTGACAATATAGTTGTAGCATCAACAATGGCATATTTGCTAGGGGAAAACGTTTACAATATTTTGAGGGGGATAAAAAATGTCCAACAAGTTGCGCACCGTCTTGAGATTATCAAAAGTGATGTTGCAACTGTTATTGACGACTCTTACAACAGCAACTTCGATGGTTTTTGTCAAGCCTTGGAAGTTTTGAAAGGTTTTGAGGGTAGAAAGATAGTTGTTTCTCCTGGGGTAGTCGAACTTGGCAAAGAGCAATATGAAACAAATTTAAAAATAGGAAAAAAGATTTTTGAATACGCAGATATTTTTGTGATTATGAATAAAACAAATAAAGAAGCTCTTTTTGAAGGGGCAAAAGAGTTTGGAAGAGAAATATATTTCGCAAACACTCGACAAGAACAAAAGGAAATTTTGAAAAAAGTGGTGAAGGCGGGGGATGTGGTTTTGTTTGAGAATGATTTGCCGGATAATTACCGATAATTTTGTCAAATGTATGTATATACACATACAAAAACAATAAAGGAGAGCCTTATGAGAGAAACGGTTTTGGTTTTGTTTGGAGGAATGTCTGTCGAAAGTGATATTTCAGTAATTACAGGGGTGCAGGCTGCCAACAATTTAAGCAATAAATTTGACTCGGTTTTTGTTTATATAGACAAAACAGGAAAGTGGTGGACTGCAGAAAATTTGCTAGACTTAAAAATTTATGCAGATTTTCACAAATTTGCAAAAAAGAAAAAAAGAGTTTCTTTTGTTGTTGGAGAAAGTACTCTGTTTGTTAAAAAAAATAAAAAATTTATACCTTTAAAGAAAATTGATTCTGTTTTAAATTGTTGTCACGGAAATTTAGGAGAAGATGGAGCAGTTCAAGGATATTTGAAGTGTTGTTATGTGCCTCAAACTAGCTCTTTGACCACATCCAGTGCTTTATGTATGGATAAAAGTTTTATGAAAGACATATTCAAAGCAAATGGAATAAATACACCAGATTGTTTTATTTTAAGACCAAAAGATTCGATAAAGTCTACATTGGAGTTTCCTGTAATTGTAAAGCCTTGCAATTTGGGGAGCAGCATAGGCATTTCTGTTTGTCATAACAAAGAAGAGTTTAAAACAGCCGTTGCTTTAGCGTTTGAGTTTGACAATAAAATTTTAGTTGAAAAGTTGGTTGAAAATCTAAAAGAGTTTAATTGTGCTTGCTTTGAATATAAAGGAAAAATGTTTTTGTCGTCGGTATGTGAAGTTGAAAACAAAGAAGAAATTTATACGTTTGAAGATAAATATCTAAGCAAAAACAACAAAACAAAAGAAGCAGAACAAGAGTTGGCCGCAAAGATAAAAGCCATTACGCAAAAGATTTATCAACTTTTTGATTGTCAAGGTGTTGTAAGAGTAGACTTTTTGTATGACGAGAAAAATTCAGTGCTTTATGCAAACGAAATTAATACAATCCCGGGGTCGCTCGCTTTTTATTTGTTTAAGGATACAAACTTTAAAGACTTGCTCAACTGTTTGATAGAACAATCAAAAATCAATTATGAAAAGGAGTCTCATTTAATAAAAAGTTTTGATAGTGAAGCAATTCAAGTTTTTGCATCTGTTAAGACGATAAAAAAGTAGTTGAAAATAATGTCAAAAATTCACTTATTTTGACTTTGCTAGAACATTTTTGAAAAGAGGTATTACAATGAAAAATAAGGAGGGGTTATGCTCTTAAAGAAAATTTTTGGAGATTGCGATTTTAAATACAGAGGAAAAGAGAATGTAGAAAACTTGGATGTTTCGGCAGTTTGTAGAGATTCTAGAGATTGCGAAGATGGGGTTTATTTTTGCCTAACAAATGATTTTAACAAGGCGAATGCAAGATGTCTTGATGCTTTGAAAAATGGAGCAAAAGTTGTTGTAAGCAATTTTGATTTGCCTTATCAAGAGTCTATTTTAGTTGACGATTCAAGAGAAAGTTTTTCTCTTGCTTGTGCAAACTTTTATGATAGGGCTTGTGACGATTTGAGGATAGTGGGGATCACAGGGACAAATGGAAAGACGTCAACTTCTCATATTGTAGCGCAAATGTTGCAAAGAAACGGTCATAAAACGGGTGTAATTGGTACAAGTGGAGTGTTTTACAATGGCAAAACATTTGATTGTCCGTTGACGACCCCTGATGCAGATTTTTTGCATAGAGCTTTTTATGAAATGCGTCAAGACGGTGTTGAATTTGTGGTAATGGAGGTTTCGGCTCATGCAATTGATCAAAAAAGGGTCGCTGGAATAAATTTTGAATTGGGAGTTTTGACAAACATAACTCAAGATCATTTAGATTATTTCAACACGATAGAAGAATATGAAAGAGTGAAATTATCTTTTTTTGATCGCAAATTTATCAAAAAAGGTGTAGTGTGTGCTGACGATCCAAGAGCGAGGAAATTGTTTGAAAATTGCAACGTGCCGTTGGTATCTTATGGTCTTGAAAATCCTTGCGATGTTTTTGCAATTGATGTCTCTTGTGGGCTGAACGGGTCTAAATTTTTTGCTAATGTTTGTGACGAGATTTTTGCGATTAGCACAAATTTGATTGGTCAATATAATGTCTATAACTCATTGGCAGCACTTGGGATTTGTCAGTCTCTTGGGCTTGATGGAAATGAACTTCAAATAGGATTAAATTATATAAATCCTGTTGAGGGCAGGTTTAATGTTATAAAAGTAGGAGATAAATATGCAGTTATTGATTTTGCACACTCACCAGATGGGCTCCTAAATGTCTTAAAAGCAACAAGAGAACTTACACAAGGTCGTGTTTTAACAGTGTTTGGCTGTGGTGGAAATAGAGACACTTCAAAAAGACCTCAAATGGGAGAGATTGCAGAACAATATGCAGACGTTGTTTGTTTGACAGACGACAATCCAAGATGTGAAAGTTCAAAAGATATTATAGCTGATATTGAAAAAGGAATGTCAAAACACCATTTTGTTGAAGCAAATAGGGCGAAAGCGATTGGTTTGATGTTGGATATTGCCCAAAGTGGGGATATTGTAGTAATTGCCGGCAAGGGTGCAGAGAAATATCAAGAAATAGGGCATACAAAATTTCCGTATAATGATTTTGAGGCTGTTTATAATTATTGCAAACAAAAGAAAGAAAAAGAGGTCGAAAGGAAATTGTTATGACAATTAAATTTTTGATTTGTGGGCTGTTTTGTTTGCTATTTTCTCTTCTTGTAGCCCCTGTGGTGCTTTGGTTTTGCAAAAAACTCAAAGCATCACAAACTATATTGCATTATGTGGACAAGCATTCGGCAAAACAAGGAACCCCCACCATGGGAGGAATTGTCTTTGTCTTGACTCTTTTGTTTGCAAGTTGTTTTTTGTTTGCCGAAGATTCTTTTTTGGCTTGGTTTTGTTTAGCAGTGACTATTGCTTATGCGTTGCTTGGGTTTTTAGACGATTTTATAAAAGTAAGATATCATCACAATCTTGGGCTTAGGGCCTATCAAAAAATGATAGGACAAGTAGGCATATCTCTTATAGTCGGAGTTTATTTATATTTAACGGGCAGGACAACCCTTTCTTTTTTCTCTTTTAAAATTGATATATCCTTTTGGGTGATACCTTTGACAGTTTTAGTGTTGGTGGCAACCACAAACAGTGTAAATTTGACAGACGGCCTTGATGGGTTGGCTGGAGGAGTGTCGCTTGTTTATATATTGATTTTTGGAATTATCTTAGCGTTGTTGGGATCTACAGAATTAAACAATTTGGCAATGTTATGTTTTGGCCTTTGTGGTGGAATTTTAGGATTTTTGGTTCTTAATTCTTATCCTGCAAAAATCTTTATGGGGGATACCGGATCGTTAGCATTAGGAGGCTTTATAGGAGGGGTTGCTGTTTTGAGTGGACTAGAACTTCTTTTGCCAATTATGGGAATTATGTTTGTCCTATCTGCTGTGTCTGATATCATTCAGGTGGTATATTTTAAAAAAACAAAAAAGAGAGTCTTTCTTATGGCTCCACTACATCACCATTTTGAGCAAAAAGGAGTACACGAAAACAAAATTGTTGCAAGTTATGTGGTTGTAACAACTATTGTAAGTTTGACAGTTTTGATATTTATGCTTTTGTATGCTGTTTAAACAACAAAAAGTATTATTTAAAAAAATCTCTCATAGACTTTAATGAGGGTGGTTTATGAAATTAAAAAATAAAAAGGTGTTAGTCTACGGTCTTGGCGACAGTGGAAGATCAGTAATCAAACTTTTAAAATCTAAAGGTGCCAATGTCAGCTTTTATGACGACGATATTAGATATTTTGAGTATGTAGGTTTTGAGAGAAATCCAACAGAAAAAGAGTTTGATTTGGTTGTTTTAAGTCCTGGTGTAAAATGCATAGGAAATAAACTTCTAGAAAATTTTCGAGAAAAAGAAATTGAGATAATTTCAGAAATTGACCTTGCCTATCTTTTTGCAAAAGGAAAGATTATTGCGATTACTGGCACAAATGGAAAAACTACAACAAGTATGTTGGTTTATAAAATTTTGAAAGCCTCGGGCAAGAAAGTTTTTTTGTGTGGAAATATTGGGTTGCCATTTTCTGCCGTCGTTGAAAAAACTTCAAAAGATTGTGTGGTTGTTTGTGAGGTTAGTAATTTTCAACTTGAAAGTAGCAAATATTTTAGAGCAGATGTGTCTTGTGTTTTAAATGTTATGCCAGACCATTTGGACAGGCACGGAAATTTTGAAGAATACTTAAAAACAAAACAAAAAATTACTCAAAAAATAAAAAGTAAAGATTTGCTAATTTTAAATTTTGACGATTTTTATGCAAAAAGATTTTTTCATAAAAAATGTATGTATTTTTCAAAAAAAATACTAAAAAAAGGTGTTTTTGTGAAAAATAATCAAATTTTTGTAAATAAAAAACCGATTTTAAGTTTAAATGAGATTTTTTTAAAAGGTGAAAAAAATTTAGAAAATGTACTTGCAAGTGTGAGCATATGTTCAAAATTTAAAGTCGCTTCACAAGATATTTCTTTGGCCATACAAAACTTTGTTCCGGCTTCACATCGTATGCAAAATTTAGGAGAAATAAATGGAGTTTGTTTTATAGACGATAGCAAGGCCACCAATTTAGCTTCTACCTTGGCTTGTGTTCAGGCGTTTGAAAACGAACAAATTGTTTTGCTTATGGGTGGTCAGGGAAAGAGTATAGAGTACGATCCTCTTTTTGAAAAAAGATATAATATCAAAACTTTAATTTGTTTTGGAAAAGAAGGAAGAACAATTTTTGAGTGTGCTAAAAAATATGATATACAATCAGAATGTTTTGAAAAGTTTGCTCAAGCAGTAGAATATGCAAAAGAAATTGCCACCAAAGGAGATTATGTTTTGCTGTCTCCAGCTTGTGCAAGTTATGACGAATTTTCTTCTTATGTTGAAAGGGGAGAAAAATTTAAAGAAATTGTCTTGAGGCAAAAATTATGAGAATAAGCAGTTTAAGAAGAAAAGAAATCTGGACCGTGCTTGTGGTTTTTTTTCTCGTGGCTTTTGGATGTTTGATGGTTTACAGTGCAAGTAGTTATTCGGCAGAATATCGATATGGGAACGAATATTTCTTTTTGTTTAAACAACTTTTTGGAGTTGTTTTAGGCATATTCGCATTGTTTTTTTTCTATTTTTTAGATTACCATATTCTCAAAAAGTTTAAATATTGGATTTTGGCAATTAGTGTAATTTTGCTTGTTTTGGTTTTTGTGCCAGGATTTGGAGTTCAAAGCTATGGGGCAAACCGATGGGTGAGTTTTTTTGGAATTTCCATTCAACCATCAGAAATTGCAAAGTTTGCGCTGGTCTTGTTTTTGGCTTGTTATCTTTCGGACAACCACGACAAAATAAAAACTTTTAAGGGTTTGCTTCCTCCTCTTTGTGTGGCTGGACTCTTGTGCGTGCTTGTAATTATCGAGCCGAGTATGTCGGTTACGATGTGTATTGCTATAGTTACTTTGTTTATGCTCATAATAGGAGGAATGAGCAAAAAACATACCATTTTGTTTTCTTGTTGTGCTGTTGTAGCAGTACCCGTTTTAATATTGGCAGAACCCTATCGCTTGAAAAGACTTTTTGCTTTTATAGATCCTTGGGCATCTCCACAAGGCGAGGGGTTTCAACTGATTCAATCTCTTTATAGTCTAGGAAATGGAGGTTGGTTTGGAGTTGGATTGTTTCAATCAAGACAAAAGTATCTTTTTCTTCCATTTGCAGAATCAGACTTTATTTTTTCAATTATTGGAGAAGAAATTGGCTTTGTCGGTTGTGTTGGACTTCTGTTGGTTTATGCGATTTTGGTAATATTACTCTTTAAAATCGGTCTAAACGCAAAGGATAGGTTCGGATGTTTGTTGGCTTGTGGAGTTGCTTTGGTAATAGGAGTTCAAATGTTGTTGAATGTTGCTGTTGTGACAGGCAGTATTCCTCCAACAGGCTTGCCACTGCCATTTATTTCAAGTGGAGGAACGTCTGTTGCTGTTTTTATGGGTGCTGTAGGCATTGCGCTTTCAGTCGCTAGACAGAGTAGAAAAAGTAAGATTTAATTTTTTATTTAAGTGTATACAAATGCAAACAATTTGTATACTTTTTTTTATTTTTATGATACAATAAATATGTTTGATATTACTAAAATACATAGGGATAGAAAATTATGAAAATTGGATTTCAAGGGGATTGGGCAAGCAATAGTGAAATTGCAGCACGACAATTTATAGAAACCTTTGATTACGGGGCAGAATTAGTTCCACTAATTTCTTCTAAAAACGTTGTTAGAGCTTTGAAAAATGGTGAAATTGATTATGGTGTAATGGCAATCAAAAACAACATAGGAGGTCTTGTACAAGAAACAAAGACTGCATTAACTTTAGATTTAAATAAAATAGCAGAAATTAGAATGCAAATTCATCATTATGTATTTGTTAAAAATAAACAAATAAAGGCGAATGATATTAAATTTATTGCATCTCACGAACAGGCGTTAAAACAATCAGCAACAAATCTAAATAAAATTTTTGGTAACATAAACTTTGTTGAAATAGAGGATACTGCCTTGGGCGCTAAATATTTAGCAAATGGAACTTTTAACAATGAGTATGCCGTTGTATGTGGTAAGCAGGCAGGTGTTTTGAATGGCTTACATTTACTATATGCTAAAGTTGAGGATAGAGATAGTGTAACCACATTTGGATTATACGTAAAGAAATGATTAATATTTATTTACACAATTCATTGTAATAGGAAGTATTCCTCGACAGGCTTGCCACTGCCATTTATTTCGAGTGGAGGAACGTCTGTTGCTGTTTGATGGGCGAAGTCATGCAGAAATGAATCCTCATTGTAAATTTGATTAAAGGGTTCAAAAAATCAGTTAAAAACAAAAGAGTGGAAAGGGTTTCGCTCTTTTTTAATAAAGAAACGCTTGTTAGCATAGAAAACATAACATTTTTTTTGTTGCAGACATAAAAGCAATTATGGAAAACAAACTTTTAATAAACGGTGGACGAAAACTTTTTGGAGAAGTGAGAGTTGACGGTTCGAAAAATTCTTTTTTGCCAATCATGGCAGGATGTTTGCTTGCTGAGGACGATTTTTGCCTAAACAATTTTACTCATATAGAAGATTTGAAGGCTATGACTGAAATCTTAGAAGTTTTAGGGTGTAAAATAAATTGCGACAAAGCATCCCTTTACATAGATACAAAACACTCTAACAATGCAAAAATAACCCATGAGCTGACTCAAAAGGTCAGGGCTTCTATTTTTTTGCTTGGACCGTTGTTGGCAAAGTTTAGAAGTTGTGTTGTCGCATACCCTGGTGGGTGCAACATTGGAGCTCGCCCTATTGACATTCATTTGAAAGGATTGCGAAGTTTGGGAGCTAAGATAATTGAAAAGCACGGCTATATTTATTGCTTTGGAGAAAACTTGCACTCGGCAGAAATTGTTTTGGATTTTCCAAGTGTGGGAGCGACTGAGAGTCTTATGCTTTGTGCAACATTGATTGAGGGCGAAACAATATTGAAAAATGTTGCAAGAGAGCCTGAGATTGAAGACTTGCAAAACTTTATCAACACGATGGGTGGAGACATTCGAGGTGCTGGTTGTGATCAAATTGTAATACGAGGAGTAAAAAAATTGCACGGTTGCACATATGACGTTATGTCAGACCGTATAATTGCCGGAACTTATCTTCTTGCAGGTGCGATGTGTGGTGGAGATGTTTTGTTGGATGGGGCAATAGCAGAGCATAACGAATGTTTGCTCGCTCTTCTTAATCAAACTGCTTGCCAAATTGATGTGCTTGGTGATAAAATAAGATTGAGAGCAGACAAAAGGCTTTCTTCAATCTCTGAGATAAAAACAATGCCTTATCCGTTTTTTCCAACTGATTTGCAAGCACAAATGATGGCTCTGCAAACGGTTTGTGAAGGTGCAAGTGTGATTTATGAAACTATGTTTGAAAACCGTTTTGGGCAGGTTATGGAACTCAAAAAAATGGGGGCAGATATAGTCGTCAAAGGGCAAACGGCACTCATAAAAGGGGTCAAAACCCTCTATGGTGCAGATGTTTTTGCTACAGATTTGCGTGCTGGTGCTTCACTGGTTTTGGCAGGACTGAAAGCAGAGGGATATACTACGGTTCATAACATTGAATTTATTGATAGAGGCTATGAAAAGATTGAAGAAAAATATAGTCTTTTGGGGGCCGACATAAAAAGGATTTGACAAATGAGCAAAAAGTGGATTATTACAATTTCTATAGCTATAGTTGTTTTGGCGTCAGTGCTAATCTCTTTTTGGACTCTTTTTGGGCTTTCTTCAGTTTCTATAAATTTTAAATCTACTACCAAAAATTTGACAGTAACAGAAGAAGAAATTGTTGAAGCAGGCGAATTTAGGCTTGGTGCAAGTGTTTTGTTTGAAGGAAAGAAAAAATCAATCGACAAAATAAACGAAAAAGCAAAAAAAAATGAAAATTTTGCTTATATAAGAGTGATAAATATTGAAACTATTTTTCCAAACAAATTTGTTGTGCATATTGCTGAAAGAGAAGAGCTTTTTGCAATAAAAATAAATTCTCAATATCTCGTTTGTGACAGAGATTTAAGAGTTTTAAAGGTCTTGGATTCGTTTGAAAGCGAAACTGAAAACCCTATTTTAGTTGAAGGCTTGACAATAACCAGTTCTGAGGTGCAAATCGGAGACTTTTTGTCAGTTGAAGAAGAATGTTTGAAAAAATTTTATAGTGTAATGTTGCAAAACAATCGCAGTCTTGCCCAGCAAATTGGCAAGTTTAAAAAAATAAGCCTTTCAAAATATCAAGACGAAATTACATCAAAAGAATATATTTCTATGAAGCTTGTTACTTTTGAGGGAAAAGAATATCAAATAAACAACCCGGATTTTGCTTTTGCGAGCAAAGTGCAAAAGATGTTTGCTGTTGAAAGCACTATATATTCTCACGACTTAGACGGTTTTGGAAATTTGATAGACAAAAACGGTCAGATTATTTATGTTGAAGAGACGGAAAGTGGCGAGTATGTGCTTTTTAATGAAGAAATCGGTGAACCTACAAAAAAAGTGCCATTGAGCAAGAACTTGATTTCTGATTGTATTATCAAAATTGACAATTTCACTTTGACCGAACATATAAATCGTTCAGAAAACGACATATATTATTCATTTGTAAAAAAATAAAGGCATCAAACTTGATGCTTTTTGTTTTTTTGAAAAATTTTTGTGCCAGCAGGAGGAATCGTTTTGAAAAAAACTGAATTTATGTATATAATATACATATGAAAAGATATCTTGTTGCAATTTTTATGATTTTGTTTGGATTGGGTTGCACAATAGGTGGAACAACTGTATTGTCGCTTTATCCTCAATCAACATCAAACGAAGGGGCCTCTCAAGAGACTCCCGATCAGTCTTTAGAAGATTCTCCTGAAGAAGAAAACAACAACGAAAATTTTATCGTCCCTGATGTTACAGAGTACACTGATCCAAATTGTGCGCCAGGCAGATTGGTTAATCAAAAATCTTTTGCTGAAGTGAAAGCAGAGTTGGATGCTGCCGAAGGTGTCTCTGGACAAGGAGATGTAAATGCAAAAGCAGAACTTGTTGAAGGCAAGTTGACTATGAGCATTTGCTATTCAGGCAGATATACAAACGACTGGCTTCGTATTTATGTAAATGGCACCTTGACACACGAATTGTTGGCTTGTGATTCAAATCCGGATTATTCAGGCAGTTCAAATTATACTTCATTTACGTTTAATTCAGGAGATATTATACAATTTACTGATCATTTTTATGGAAATTATTGGTTTACTCACGATCTTTATTCTTCTGATTCACCCCTCATGTCATATAAATCTTTGTATTTTAAAGTGGGCACAACTTCGGTTAGGAGCAGAGTTCTTATTATGAACGATTCTACTGCCGACGAAAGGACTGTTACGTTTAGATCAAACAATGGCACATTTGTAAGTTCATCGGCATCGGATGTTACAGCTAATACATCCTCGGCTTCTACTACATTGTGTTGTATTGGAGGAAGAAATTTTTATATCCCAGCGCAAACTCTAAGTTACCCAAGATACAGGGGGTGGGCGACCACACGAGAGTCTTGGTCTGGAGCATTGGTTGTTTCGAGAGATTCTAATATGCAATGGTATACGGCATACAATCCTTCAGGGCGTTATGGATATGATGGTACATTTACCTATAATGGATATACCTATTATTATGGCGGGGCTGGAGAATGTATGAGGCTATCTGGGGGCTTTGATACTATAAAGGACTATACTCATTATATGGATGCGACTCTTGAAGAGGCTGCACGGAGGTTTGTTACATATGGATCTACGTATGTTTATTTGGATATGCCGGCCTCAGGTTATTTGTCTACTCCTATGTTTGATCCAAAAAGAGATGGATATAGATTTGCTGGCTGGTACACAGCAACAAGTGGTGGAACAAAAGTAACGGGCAGCACAATCGTTTCGAACATCGGCAGTGACAATATCACATTGTATGCTCAATGGACAGCAAATTCTTATACAATTACATATCAACCAAATGGAGGATCGGGTTCAGCCGTTACACAATCTGTTACATATGGATCTAGTTATACCACAAAACCAAACACTACTTTCACTAAAACCGGACACTATTTAGCATATTGGAGCACTTCTTCAACGAGTTTGTCAAGCTATAAGCGTTGCAACTATTCTTATACATACAACACGGCAGGAAACACAACGCTCTATGCTTATTGGTTGCCAAATACATATACGGTTTATTTATACGATAATGATATGGACTATAATCAATCCAGTGCATCAATATATGGAGACCAAATCTCTTATATTCAAGTCGCATACGGAGCTTCTTTGTGGGAGGCAGAGGCTTATAGTGATGAGTGGGGTTATCTGGACTATTTTGAGTATATGGAAATCAGCAAGACAGGATGCTATTTCTATGGTTGGGGTGATCCATATAATTCAGGTGAAGTTCTTACGATGGATTCGACTTGGGATTATGCCGGAGGCGGCGAACTCTTTGAGGTTTGGGTCCCCTACAACAATACTTTATATATAACGCCATATTATACTACTGACGGGTCAACGTGGAACACTCTGACATCGGGTACCATTTCAATTACAAAATCGGGAGACACAGGCTCGGAATCTAATGTGGACGATTATTACTATGGCGGCGATGCAGTCACCTCAAACTCAGGGACTGTTTCTGTGACAGGGCAAACTTCTTTAGGCAGTTTTGCTAGAGGACATTCTGCGAGTATAACAATAAAATCAGTTCCAACAGATTATGTTGTGTATGGTATAAACAGTGGATCTTCGGCGTCTGCCCCGAGTGGAAGCTCGACAAAAGTGACGAGTGGATATATTTCCATATCAACTTCGTCGCAGACAGAATATATCAACTTGTGGTTGACAAAAGTACAAAACCCAATAAAATGGGGAGAGGATAATGTAACATATTCTACAGAGGCTATTTCTGGGGTGACATATGGATTTACATTGAATAGTTCTGGTTATTACGAAAGCTCAAACCAAGGAGTCAATAGCAGTTATTCTCTGACAAAATTCAACTTTACAAAAAAAGCAGGACAAACAACTTTGACAATGAATTGTATAAATTATGGCGAACCTTGTTGTGACTATGGAATTTTAAGTAATATTGATACGACATTGGCCTTAAGCAATACTGCAGATACAACCAATGTAAAGAAAAAGTTTAGTTCTTCTGAATCAAAAGCTACAGTTCAAACAGTAACATATGATATATCTTCTTTGGCAAACAACTCGTCACACTATATTTATATAAAATATAGAAAAGACGGATCTGTTCATAGTAATAACGACTCATTGCAGTTTAAACCAGACTTTGGAACGGGCTATTGGTATTTTGAAGATGGACAATATCCACAAAGCTATGTAGGAAGCTCAATGAATACAACCCTTAACGGTTTGGTTGCATCACAGTTGGGAAGTGTGGTATATACAATCAAATACAATGATGGCTCAACAAACAAAACATTGAATGCATATACATATAATGGAACAACATATGTACAAGTTACAGCACCAAAGACGGTTACAATCGATGGAGTAACATTCTCTTCGGGAAGCAAATATTGGTTTAAGAGTGAGCCAATCAAATGGAGAGTTTCTGATTTTGGCGCATCTTCAGGCACAAGTCCAAGCAAGTGGGCAAATTATGGGCAGATTGTTTCAAACTTTACCGTTGTAAGCCACAAGATTTTGGGAGCAGGAGCAGTTTTAAATGGAAAAATGTCTCAAGGATATGCATATACAAGCTCTTCGCTTTATTCAAATGTAAATTCTTTGACTGCCACGGTATATGGTAGTTACGCAAAATCAGCAAGTTGGTCTTGTGAAACTTTTACAGGTACTTCTAGTCAAGTTGGGGTTTCAAGTGCAAATGTTACAGCTTCAGTAATGGTTGCAGGAGAAGCAAATTTAGACGATAATTTAACAAATTATCAGGCTTCATATACGACATTCTCAGCATTACTTTTAGGCAAAACATCGACAACTGAAACGGGAGAATATTTGTTAAGAAACTTGGGATCAAACATAAATTCAATGAGAGGAATTAATGCAAGTGGAAAGACGTGCAACTTATGGGCAAACAAAATGAATGGATATCGTTTGGCTGTTCATATGTCAAAAGGTATGAGAGTTTAAAAAAAGACGATTTTTATATCGTCTTTTTTTGTTTCTTTGAAAAGGAGGGGCAAATCGTTTTGAGAAAAACTGATTTTATGTATATAATAAAAATATGAAAAAGTATCTTATTGCAATTTTAATGATTTTGTTGGGGCTGGGGTGTACTATTAGTGGCACCGTGGTTCTTGTTGACAATTCTATTGGCACAGAAACAAAAGGTGGTTTCTCTGAAGAGGGCGAAACAGAAAATCCTGAAGACGAAAAAGTTGGGGTGCAAGTCACTAGAAGGATCTTATATTTGGGCATTACTACTGATGATAGATTGTATATTTATGTTAATGGATCACACAAATATACTTTGTATACTAGAGAAAATTCAAACTGTACTCCGGATTCGGGATCAAACTATAGCTCTTTTACTTTTACCAGCGGGGATATAGTAAGAATGAGAAGTTGGTATGCATATAATTACACCTATGAGCATGATTGTTGGTCGGACCACACTGGAAGTGGTTATAGTACGACATTTAAAGAAATTTGGGTTAAGATAGGCTCTGGCGATAGGACGAGCGACTGGCTGATTTCTTGTCGCGAGGGTCCTGGTGTTACGACGGTGACCTATGATGCATACAATGGGTCATTCACGGGTTCGCAGAGCTCTTCGCAAAATTGTACTACTTATAGTAGAACTTTGTGCACTTTAGGTGGCAGAAATTTTTATACTCCGTCTTATTCTGGATCTGCATACAAATATGTTGGATATGCGACAACAGAAGAAGGTTGGGGAGGGGCTTTGGTAGTATCGACAGATTCAAGTGCTGTGTCGTATTATACTGCATATAATACTTCAAACCGATATGGTTATAATGGGTCTATAACTTATGACGGATCAACATATTATTATGGTGGTTCGGCAGAGCGTATGCAAAATCAAATAGATACATCAATGGAACACACCCATATCTATTCTGCAACATTGGCATCTGCAGCTCAAGAACTTTTAAGTACTGCAAGGAGATATGTATATACAGAAACCCCTTATGCATCTAGTGGTTGTTATTATGATTTGCCGGGTTACAGTCCTACAAGAACAGGATATTCTTTTTCAGGGTGGTATACAGCAACAAGTGGTGGCTCAAGAGTAACAGCAAGCACATTATGTACAAACTCTGCAAGACACACTCTGTATGCACAATGGTCGGCAAGTTCTTATACAAACTATTTTTATGTTCAAGGAGGGACTTTTAGTTCTTCAAACCTCTCTTCTTATAGTTATTCATATTCTAGTTTAACTACATATGCTTATAAATCTATCACTTATGCATCTACTTATGGCACATTGCCAACTCCAACAAGAACGGGTTATACATTTAAGGGGTGGTACACTGCTACAAGTGGTGGAAGTCAGATAACTTCTTCTACAACAAATTATACAGCATCTAGCAGAAGCCTATATGCGCAATGGACACCAATTTCATACACTGTTACACTTTCAACAAACAGTGGAACAGCATACAACTCAAGTGGAACAGCGATTACATCAATAACAGTTGCATTTGATAGCACATACGGAGTTCCAACAAACGTTGTAAGAACAGGATACACATTTGTAGGTTGGTTTAAGAGTGGATATTCAACACAAGTAACAACATCAACAACAAAAACAACAACGGGAAATGAGACTTTATATGCAAAATGGAGACCTCTTTCTGCGACGGTTACCATTTATCAAAAGACCTCCACTGATGGGACAACGTGGTCCAATAGTGCCGTCACGTCGACTATCCGGTATTATTATTACGCTCCCAACACAACTTCAAATGCTGCAGTCCAGCAATCTGGAGTAAGTAGTGAAACTGCGACGATAACAGCATCTTTACAGTTTACAAATGTTTCTCGAAATAGCACTTTTTCAATTTATAGTATGAATCTTCCATCAGGATATACTCTAGTCGATATTACAACAGCAACAACCCCTTCATATACGACTTCGGTGCAATCTCCAAGTTATTCTCTTAGTATATCTACTAGCACTACATCTGCATCAATTTATATTTACTTAAGAAAGAACACAAATCCATTAAAATATGGAAATGATAGAACAGATACATACATATCAAACTACAATGACAATGACTTTGCTGTGAATGATGCAGGTCTATATGAAAGCCAAATTTATGGCCAACATGACGGTGCAGCATTTACTTATTTCTATTTCACTAAGCAAGCAACAGACAAGACTTTGACATTTCATATTTATCTTGATTCAGAAGTGAGTTGTGACGATGCTGTTTTTGGATATATAGACGAAAGTGAGGGGTATATAGAGCCTTACAACAACTACGATTCTGATTATTTTTATTGGTATTCTGGCTATGAAGCATACGAAAGTGGATATTATAGTATCGTATATGACATTTCTGGTTATGCGACGGGATCTACGCACTATGTCCCAATCAAGTATCAGAAAGATAGTTCTGTGAATACCGGAAGAGACTCCTTGCAATTTGCAGCAGATTTTGGACAAAACTATTTCTATTTTGAAAGTGGACAATATCCACAAACATATGTGGGAAGTTCGTTGAATTCAAGCTTAAATAGTGCAACAACATCACAATTGACATCGGCATATACGATCAAGTACAACAACGGTTCTTCAAATCAAACTTTGCAGGCATACACTTACAGCAGCACTGGTGGAACATATGTGCCAGTAAAAGCAGCAAAGGCCGTAACGATTGATGGCGTAACATTTAGTGCAAATGCTACATATTGGTTCAAATGTGATCCAATAAGATGGAGGGCATCAAATGTTGGTGTTAGTTTAGAGAACCATCCTTCGACTTGGAATGTATATGGTCAAAATGCGACAAGAATAACTGCAAGTCACAAAATTCTTGGTGCAGGAGCAGTTTTAGCTGGAAATATGACACAAGGATATGCGTATACAAGTTCTTCACTTTTTTCAAATGTAAATACATTAACTGCAACTGTATATGGAAATTATGCTGCTAGCACAACGTGGGCATGTGAGACTTATGCAGGACCTTCAGTTCAAATGGGAGTAACAACATCGAATCAAACTGCAACTATAGCTGTTGCATCAGAAACCAACGTTAGTTATAGTTCGTCGTCAGATTATAGGGCTCAATATACTCAATTTGCAGCATTGATAATTGGGATGCACACATCAAGAACTGTTACAACAAAGGATTACTCAGAATATTTTACTAGAGATTTGGGGTCAAATATAAACTCAATGACTGGAATAAACAAGAGTGGACAAACCTGTAATCTGTGGGCGAATCAAGTTAATGGTTATAGATTGGCAATTTATAATTCTGGTGGAACCAGAATATGTTAAAAAAGGACGGTTTAATGCCGTCTTTTTTTGTGTATTTGTTCTAAACCTCTGAAGGTTGACATAAATTATGGTATCGTGGAGGTTTAAATGGAAAAGTATCAATTATATGAGGACATACAAACACGTACCAACGGTGATATATATGTTGGGGTTGTAGGCCCTGTTAGAGTTGGAAAATCAACTTTTATTTCTCAATTTATGCAAAAATTGGTTATTCCTAATATCGAAAACAAAAATGTCAGAGACAGAGCAATTGACGAATTGCCACAAAGTGCAGACGGAAAAACGGTTATGACGACCCAACCAAAGTTTGTTCCAAATGAGGCCGTGAAGATTTCTGTTGCTGAAAATGTCAACTTGAAAGTAAGAATGATTGACTGCGTTGGTTATCTTGTAAGTGGTGCTATGGGGGCTACAGAAAATGATAAGCCAAGGCTTGTAAAGACTCCTTGGTCAGAAGAAGAAATGCCTTTTGAAGAAGCTGCCGAACTTGGAACAAAAAAAGTTATTGAAGAACACTCGACTATAGGTATTGTCTTGACTACAGATGGCTCTGTAACAGATATCGAAAGAGCAAATTATATTCAGGCAGAAGAAAGAGTTGTTGCAGAAATGAAGGCCTGTGGAAAGCCATTTGTAATGGTGTTAAACTGCAAAAACCCAAATTCAAATGACAATAAAAAATTAGCACAAAGTTTAAGCGAAAAATATCAAGCTCAAGTGGTTGCTATGAATGTTGCAGAAATGAAAGAATCCGATGTTGACAAGATTTTTGAAAAGGTTTTATTGGAATTTCCTATCAAAAGTGTAAAGGTCAATATGCCTAAGTGGTTGCAAGCATTGTCTTATTCAAATCCAATTATCACCGAGATAATCAGAGAAATCAAAGGCTTTGGTTCGAAGGTTAGAAAAATAGGTGACGCAAGCAAGGAAACCATAGTCTTTACCGAAAGCGAATGTTTTGATCCAATTACATTTTCAAACATTGAAATGGGTGAGGGTGTAATTAGATTTAATGTGGTTCCTAAAGAAAATCTGTTCTACAAAGTTTTGTCAGACGAATGTGGTTTTGTTATCAATGACGACTTCGAACTTGTGTCATATATCAAAAACCTAGCCGTTGCAAAGATAGAATACGACAAACTCAAAGGCGCTTTGGACGAAGTAGAACAAACAGGTTATGGAATTGTAATTCCAAACAAAGACGAATATACACTTGAAAGTCCAGAAGTAATCAAACAAGGCTCTAAATATGGAGTTAAAATCAAAGCTTCTGCTCCAAGTTTGCATATCATAAAAGTTGATGTTGAAACGGAAGTAACACCTCTTGTGGGAAATGAAATGCAAAGTCAAGACTTGGTAAATTATCTTACTGAAAAATTTGAGAGTGACCCTCAAGGAATTTGGGAGACAAATCTTCTTGGAAAGAGTTTGTATTCTTTGGTAGACGATAATATTAGTGCAAAAATTGTTATGATGCCAGTTGATGCACAAAGAAAAATGAAAAAGACTCTGAAAAGGATTATCAACGAAGGAAAGGGTGGGGTTTTGTGTATATTGCTGTAAAAAACATCAAAAAAGATTGAATGAAATTTGACATTCAATCTTTTTGTTTGATAAAATCCAAATAAGGAGGAAGAAAATGGCAAAGAAAAAAACATCAAACAAAAAAAATAGAATGGCAGCATTTATGTCTTTTATTACAATGGCAATAGGTGGGCTTTTGTTGGGCTTTTTAGCGTTGCCACACATTAAGTATGAATCTTCAAATGTGATTACTGGGACTGCGACAAAAAATGTTTCTGCTTATCAATTAATGAGTTTTGAAGAGGGAGCAAACATTGGATTATCCACAGTCATTTTGATTTTGATTATCACAGCATCACTTATGTGTTTGTTTGGACTATTAAAGCTTATAGCAGATTTGAAAATTGTTAAAAGCAAAGGCTTGGAAAAATTTGCAGCATTTGCTCTTGTGATTTTTGCCCTTGCAACTTTGGCTCTTGCTATTACACTTTGTATTATGATTCCAAGTGCTGTAAAAGACGACTCATTTAATTTGGGAGGAATTGTTAGCGCTGGAAGATACGCTGTTTGGGGCTCTATAATTACAAACTCTTGCATTGCTGGGGCTGGGCTGATTACAAGTCTTATTTCATTTAAGAAATAAGAACACAAAAAGAAAACACGAAAGCGTTTTCTTTTTTTTATCAAAATAAAAAAAGATGTAATTACATCTTCTTTTTTATTTCAGCAAACTCTTCATAAATGTCGTCAAAATAAGTAATTTTTAGACGCTTGTGAACATCGTCTATTTGCCATTGTTTGATATTGTAAATATGAAAACCAAATGGTAAGAAGAAAACAATTCCTTTGCAAAAGTGCTTTACAACAGTGTCTTCTTTGATTTTGCGCTGTTCGTTAAATCTGAAAGGCAAAAATTTTTTCTTTCCGTGTTTATTGAGAGCAGATTGATCAGGCATAATCATTTTCTTTTTGTTAACCATATCTCTGCATTTTTGTAGCAATCCGTTCTCTTTTGCTCTTTTTAAGTTTAAGAGCAGAACTCCAGAGTTGCAATAGTTTCTATTGATCCAAAAACGACCCATATAGTCTTTTGTTGCGGCAAAATCATAACCCTCAACATCAACATCATAAAGTTGTTTAATATCAGAACAAGCCATTGTGTCAATATCAGTGTAAATCAATTTGTCTGGCAAGTTTGGAATTAAATCAGAAAGAAGTCTGAGCATAGCATAAGGCGTATAGCCGTTTTCGTGATTTTTTCCATTCATAAGATGTGTTTTATAAAGATCTGTAACATCGACTTTGATAGCCTTGCTTTTTGGGTTTTTCTTTTCCAGAACGTCTGTCAATATTTGAATTTGTTCGTCTGTGAATGCTTCAAAGCGAGGATCAATGTCTGAAAGATCCATTGTAAGAATATAAACATTGAGTTCTTCTTCAGAAAACTTCGCAAGGGCCATAACAGAAAGAAGAAGACCGTCAAATATTTTTTTGTTTCCACTATACATAACTGGGATCATATAAACTCCTTTTATATCTTCAGTTTAACATATGCTAAATTTATTTTGCAAACGAAATAATAAAATAAATGTTATTAAAATTTCATACAAACCAAAGTTGCATCGTCCCGAACTTTAAAACGAAAGTATTTGTCTTCTTCTTTATCCATTTCTTGTATTTCATAAAGCTTGTTGTAGACTCTCTCTGCATCTTCAACAGAATTTATTTTATCTGTCATTTCTTCGGGAGATATAAATTTCATAAGGTCAAAAACTTGTGAGAAACCATCGCTCATAATCAAAACTTTGTCGATAAGATTTGCATCTATTGTTGTATATATTCCATGGTTAACTGCTTCAGCACTATTAGCAAGAACATAATATCCACCAAAAGTATTTTTTATTTTTCTTCCGTCTAAAATGTGTTCTGGATATTTCTTTTTTGCTTCAGGTATGGTTATATTTTCTTTTAAAGCCAAATCTTTGTAAATTACTCCAATGATATCAGTCATTATATTATTCAGAGGGTCTATAATTGTAAAAACTTGACCTGTTTTTGCTCTAACAACGATAGGACTGTTTGCCAATACATAGAATTCAATTTTATCTCCAAGCCTTCTTACTATGCTGGCAGTACAACTTGGAAAATCTTCAATGTGGCCTTTTGCAAATTTTCGAAACTCTTTTGTGGATTTTTTAACGCCTACTTTTAAGATTTGTGCGATAGACTTATTTTTATCTGTTAATGCTTCTTTTAAATAATCGTTCCACCAATTTGAGCTCCATTGAGCATCACTTTCACAATTTGAAAATTTTTGATTCACAACAGTAGTTGCTCCGTCTAATACAAACCCAAAATCTTTACAGACAAAACCCTTGTCTTCATTCCAATCTCTTCCGGCTCTTGTAAAACAAAACATATATTATTTCCTTTATCGTTTTTAATAAGTATAAATTGATGCTTTGGCCTTTGTCAAATGTTTTAAAGTTGACGCTTTAAAGTTTCAATTCAATCCATACGATTGCTCATTGTAAGAATAAAAAAGCCTGTCGTATATGACAGGAACTTTTGGTGACCCCACCGGGACTCGAACCCAGAACGGAAACTTAGGAGAATTTCCTGGGACAGTCTTTTTATTCACTCAATTTAATAAAGAAAAGTGCGATAAATCAAGGAGTTTAGCGAGTTTAACAATCAAAATTGTATTAAACAATAAACACTCAATTTAACCTAATTTCTGATACACTTTTTACAGATTTGGGTACACTTTTTTATAAAAATTGACCCATTATCAAAGTTGGGATCACTTTTTTATAATCACAAATATATTATAACAAAAAATCCGTCTAATTACAATCAATTAAACGGAATATCTATTGCAAGTGGTGAACTTAGGCTCAACCTGTTCACCAC
>SVIR01000016.1 GCA_015069395.1 Clostridiales bacterium | reverse complement strand
TTCTTCTTCCCACAGATCAGAAGTTTACAATCCGAAAACCTTCTTCCTTCACGCGGCGTTGCTGGGTCAGAGTTTCCTCCATTGCCCAATATTCCTAACTGCTGCCTCCCGTAGGAGTCTGGACCGTTTCTCAATTCCAGTGTGGCCGTTCATCCTCTCAGATCGGCTACTCATCGTCGCCTTGGTGGGCCGTTACCCTCACCAACTAGCTAATGAGACGCAAGCTCATCTA
This sequence comes from Clostridiales bacterium, assembly GCA_015069395.1. Classification (GTDB taxonomy): domain Bacteria; phylum Bacillota; class Clostridia; order Christensenellales; family UBA1242; genus Caccovivens. The sequence goes on along the minus strand of SVIR01000016.1, from coordinate 11,339 downwards.
TTACCGGATTTCTCCTTTGACCCCTCCCTGATGTCAGGCTGTGGTCTTATGCGGTATTAGCACAAATTTCTCTGTGTTATCCCCCTGTAATAGCCAGATTGCTCACGCGTTACTCACCCGTCCGCCACTAAGTTGTTGGGAGCAAGCTCCCTCCAACTTCGTTCGACTTGCATGTTTGAAGCACGCCGCCAGCGTTCGTCCTGAGCCAGGATCAAACTCTATTGTTAATATTCAAAACATCTTATGATGTTTCTTTTGGGTTTGATTTCGCATTTACACTAATGCTTTTTCCTAACTCGATAACTTACATTGACTTAAAGTTGTTTGATTCTTAAAAACTATTTAATTGTCAAGTATCTCGTCGACCTCTGTTTTCCTCAGCGTCAACACTGATATTTTACACTATCGCTCTCGCCCTTGTCAACACTTTTTGCAAAAAAATTTATTTTTTTTAAACTTTTTTTCTCTTTCTTTCTACAACGTTTCCTTGTGTTCGCTGTTTTTGTTAAAAAAACTAAGTTTTTCAACTTAGTTTTACTATGATTTTGTGGGTCTCTGTCGTCCCTTTGTATGTTATCTTTATCTCAAATTCTCCTGTTTTTGTTGATTTGAGTATGTATCCCATTCCTAGCGGATGCTCTAATATCTGTATTTCTTCACTAGTGAGCCCTACCTTCTCTGTTAGACTTTCCCCTGATTTAAGTTTGATTACTAGAGTAAAGTTTTGGTTTGCTATTAGCTCAAGGGTTGTTAGTTCTTGTCCACTTAGGTTTGTTAGTTTAAATATGGATTCTACACCCTCCTCTGTCGGTGGGTTTTCTTCTGGAGGATCATTATTGCCTACTCCTTCTTCACTCTCATTTGGTGGCGTTGGGATCTCTTCTTCATTCTCTCCGTCTGGTGGTAGAGGATTATCTGGAATCGATTCTTCCTCATTGTCCTCTGGCTCTTCCTCTGTCTTTGTTACCGTTACCTTAATCTCTTTCTCTACCTTCTCTCCTTTGTATTTAGCTATTATCTTTATCCCCGTTTCTCCTATATTCTTCCCTAGCACATATCTTCCATTTGCTGTACTTTCTATACCAACTATTTCGCTATCACTCTCTTCGATTACCACCACAGCTTCTTTATTCGATATATCGTATTCAAGTTTCTTCCTCTCTCCTAAACTTAAACTCATATCCTCTACGATTATCTCCAGCTGTGGTACTTCGCCTCTCGGTATGGCAAAATACGTTCCTACTCCTGCCCCTGCTAGTATCATTACTCCTATTATCCCTAGGATTATCTTCCTCATTCTTTCTCTTCTCTCTTCTTCTTTTGTTTATATGTTATTTACTATATCATTTTTATTACGACACATCAATCTATTTTTCGACATTTTTATTTAATCGAAATACTTTTTTAAGTTTTTGACGAAAAAGTGGCGTCACAATAACGCAATTAAAAAACGAAAAGATTTCTCTTTTCGCTAAAATCATATATTCGGATATTTTTCTCTTATCTTGGACAAACAAAATTCAACGCTTTCGTCTAAATTTTGATAAGTAGTATCCAAAATAATTGAATCTGGCAGAATCGTGATTGCCCCGTAATCTCTGTGTGTATCATTATAGTCCCTTTGTTTTAATTCTTCCAAAACTTCTTGAAAAAGTATATTCTTTCCTTTAGCTAAATATTGTTCCAATCTCCTTTGCGCTCTAACCTTTTCGTCTGCAGTACAGAAAAATTTAAATTCTGCCTCTGGCAATATAAAGCTCCCTATATCTCGACCCTCCATAACAAGATCATTGTTTTTCGCAAACTCTCTTTGCAAACCGAGAATCTTATTCCTTACACACCTAAATGGTGACAGAAGTGGTGTAAGTTTGCTAATTTCCTCAGTACGCAAAGAATCAGTAAAATCTATGTTATTTACAAAAACATGTTGTTGTCCGTTTATAAACTTAACTTCTATTTCAATTTTTTCAATAAACCTTTGAACATATAAATCAGATATCTCTTCGACATTTAAGTTCATTTGTTTGAATGAGCAGGCTATTGCACGATAAACAGCTCCAGTATCAAACACTTTAAATCCCAATCTCTTTGCCAACTCTTTTGCTATTGTACTCTTTCCACTTCCTGCATAACCATCAATGGCGATATTAATCATAAGCCCCTCCTACTTATTATTATATCTATAACAATAAAAAAGGTCAAAAAAATATAACAAAAAAAGCCTTACATAAAGTAAGACTTTTCTCTTTATGGTGGGCAGGGATGGATTCGAACCATCGAAGACATAGTCGACGGATTTACAGTCCGTTGCATTTGGCCGCTCTGCAACCTACCCAAAAAAATGGAGCTGGCGAAAGGAATCGAACCTTCAACCTGCTGATTACAAGTCAGCTGCTCTACCATTGAGCCACGCCAGCACATCCATTTTTATTTGTTTGTTGCGACAAAAGGTTTTCTCTTGCCACAATTGGTGCCCTAAGGTGGAATCGAACCACCGACACAGGGATTTTCAGTCCCTTGCTCTACCGACTGAGCTATCAGGGCAAATGGCGACTCGGATGGGGCTCGAACCCACGACCTCTAGCGTGACAGGCTAGCGTTCTAACCAACTGAACTACCGAGCCAAGTCGCATTTTGTGTGTAACACTTTGCTAGTCTAACACAAATCTTAAATTTTTGCAAACGTTTGTGACCAAATTTTAAAATTTTTGTTGGTGGGCCTTCACGGACTCGAACCGCGGACCAACCGGTTATGAGCCGGTCGCTCTAACCAACTGAGCTAAAGGCCCAAACTTTTGCAAGTATGCAAACATTGTTTGCTGGTCGGGGTGGAGGGTCTCGAACCCCCGACCTCACGGTCCCAAACCGCGCGCTCTACCAACTGAGCCACACCCCGATTTCTGATGCTGACTTGAACATTTTATTATAATTTTAAAAGTTTGTCAAGAAATTTTTACATTTTTTTTAATTTTTGCAAAAATATTTATCTTTTGTCTCATTTAAATTTTAAACCAACTATTGTTTCTTTCAATAAAGTATGTTATATTATACAATATGAAACGCAAAATTTTAAAACAAGCGCAAACCTATGGTTTATATTTCGGACGAAAATTAAAATCTATTGCCCTACTTCTTTTAATCTCAGCTCTTCTCGTAAGTTGTTCAAACAAAGAAATAACTCCACCTAAAGAAACAAACATAAAGGAAGTTTTTGTATCTACAGAACACTCAATAGGTTCGAATCAAGGGCCGGTCCTCATTCCTCCTGCAAGATACAATCTTCCTTCGCAGCAAGAAGCAAAGGCCAAATTAACACAGCTGTATCAAAATGTAGAAGATTATGTATTCACATCAAACAGCGGAAATTTTTATCGCCTTCTTTATCCAAAAGGTGATTACATCTATATAAATATATGTTTCAACACCAACGAAATGCAAAGAGAAATTCTCGAACTTAGCATTGCCGAATTCAATAATGTTTTCAGCATGATAAATCCAAATTACAAATATAAACTCAACTTCTCTCCTACAAAACAAGACACGTTGTCTCCTTATTCAATCGAAGTTTATGAAACAGACTCCCTTCCTAGCGACTCAGAAGATCAAGTTGTAGGAAGAGCTGAATTTAGTTTTTACAGGACTGGAAGCAACAATCTATTCGATTATGGGATTACGGCAAATACTATAACATTAATAAAAGAAGTTACACAGAACCCCGAAGATCTTATGGACGTTTTCAAACATGAACTTTTGCATATGCACGGAGCAAAAGATGCTTATAAAATTGAAAACGGAATTCGCGATACAATTATGCAAAATCTTGGAAACAGCACCACAGACAAATGCCTTTCAATAAGGGATGTCTCTATGCTTGATGCACTATACAGAGACCCCAACAACGTTTTAACTCCTGAAGAAATTGAAAGCTTTATAAAAAATTATTCAGAAAAAAATCCTTACACCTTCTCTCAATACACAAAATCAAAAACTATTGAAAGTTTATTGAGCGGTTTAAATATAAAAAAGATAAAAGAAAACATTCAGAAAAGTTCAAATATACCAACAGAGATTAAAGAAGACATAATAAAAAATCTAGACTTGAATAAAAGAAATATGGATTTTGGAAAAGAAAGCTTCAATATTATACAAAACTATACGACCGACAACAACCACGAATATTTTTCATACTCTTATGGCGACAACAATTTAGAATATATCAAAAAAAACAAAGATTCAGCCTTCGGTTGGTGTACTACTTTTGAGAAAGAAACCCTCAATGGAGTGTTGGTCATTACCTCACACGACAAAGTATCTATTTTGATAAATATAAACGATTATGTTTTAAGTTTTGATTCTGCAAAAACAGGACTCTCAAATCCGAAGATTTATAAGCTCACTGACAAAACACCCCAACAATTTGTTGATTCATTCCAACAAAAAACTGCTGATAGAGAAAAAACTCTCGACAGATAACAAAAGACTAGCATCAAGCTAGTTTTTTTAACTTTCCATTTTTTTTCGCAAAGTATCCAATATTTTGTTTTCTAGACGGGAAACTTGAACCTGTGACACCCCAAGTTTTTGAGCGATTTCGCTTTGCGTTTTATCATAAAAATATCTAAGCAAAATGATCTTTTTGTCTCGCTCTTCCAATTTGTCTATTATATCTCTCAATGCAAATTTATCTACAAAATCTTCACTCTCTTGCCCATCAAACCTGTCAACTAGCGTCAGTCCCTCTTCCTCGCCATCGTCAAACGGCGTATACAAAGAGACTGGCATTTTTGCAGAGTCCATTGCTAAAACTACTTCTTGTTCTTCAAGTTTAAAATGATTTGCAATCTCAGAAACAGTCGCCTTTCTTCCATTTTGTACAAAAAAAGCATCAACAAACCTGTTGATTTTTAAATTTAAGCCCTTCATAGCCCTTGAAACCTTAATAGCACCATCGTCACGCATAAACCGTTTTATTTCGCCTACAACCATAGGAACAACATAAGTCGAAAATTTAACGTTGAAACCACAATCAAAATTATTTATCGCTTTAACAAAGCCTAAACAACCCAACTGATATAAATCGTCATTCTCAATTCCTTTTCCACGAAACCAACGAATCACACTTTTAATAAGGGGAGAATTTTCAGTGATAAGCCTTTCTTTTGCTTGTTCGTCCCCACTTTGTGCCATTTTTATAAGTTCAAGAGTCTCTTCCTGCCCCAACAATCAGCCCACCTCAGCATTTGAGTTTGTGCAAATTCTTTTTATCATTTTAACAGAAGTTCCAAACGAATTGCTGGTTACTTGCACATCGTCCATAAAGCTTTCCATAACCGTAAAGCCCATTCCAGAGCGTTCTGCCGATGGCTTTGAAGTATAAAAAGGTTCTCTTGCTTTGATAATGTCTTTAATTCCAATTCCTCTATCGCTAACTGTTATAGTTACTAAATCGTCTTCGAGTTCACAACGCAAAACAACGTCTCCTTTGTTCGAAGATGGATAAGCGTGAACAACACAATTGGTTACAGCCTCAGAAACAGCAGTTTTGATATCAGTAATTTCGTCTACGGTAGGATTTAATTGAACACAAAATGAAGCAACGCAAACTCTAGCAAACCCTTCATTTACTGAAAGGGCTTTAAAACTAACTTCCATAAAATTTGAATATTTCATAAACGCTCCTTAAACAATTTTGGGCATTATGTCATACAGCCCAGTAATTTTAAAAATCTTTTCTGCATGTGCAGATGGATTTGCGATAAAAATAGGGATTGCTTTATCTTTCATTCTCTTATAGCGTCCGATCAACACCCCTATGCCCGTAGAGTCCATAAATTCGAGTTCTGACAAATCAATAACAATTTTGTTAAAAGCGGGTTTGTCAAAAATTTCGTCTAACGTAATCCTAGTATAAGATGCAGAGTGTTCGTCCAATTCACCACATAACAACACATATAGCACCTCATTGTGTACACGACTTTTTATTTGCATAACTTTTTCTCCTTTCGCAAAAATAATAACATAAGAAAAATGTCATAAAAAAAGAACAAATGTAAAATTTGTTCTAAGTTTGTCATTTGAATATTTTGCAAAATTTTCATATTTATAGTGTGGTATGCAGTGCATAATACACAATATATAGTGTATTATGCGTGTAATAAAAACACAATACAGTAGTTAAAAATGTTTGCATCAAAAAATAATTTATGCTATAATAACATTGCAAAAAAAGAGCCTCACCCTCTTACAAAACTTTCTATAGGAGAATATCTATGGCGATAAAAATCAAGAGATACAAAAACGGAGCAACTTTGGTTTATAAAAAAAGAAAAGAAAATTGCACTACTGTAAGCGCAGGATTTTTGTTCGGCTCAAACAGAGACAACTATGAAGAACCAACTATCCATTTTTGCGAACATATGTTTTTTAAAGAAACAGAGAACAAAAACGAAGAACAATTGCAAGATGCAATGTCCAAGACTTTTACTATGTACAACGCAGCAACCACAACCTTTTACACATACATTGATTTTTGCCGATCTAACAAGGTTTTAGAAGACTGTTTCAAACTCTCTAGCGAAATGCTTTTACAAACAAAATATAAGGCTAAAACGGTCAATTCTGAGAAAGGCGTTATCAAACAAGAACTGGTTCGTAGACAAACATCTCCTTATGCGAAAATACAAAGTGCAAATATGAGAATTCTCACAACAAACTATCATTCCGAAACACAAGTTTTAGGCAGTGCAGAAGAAATCGACAATATAACCCCAAAAAAGCTCAAATCTTTCAGAGACAAAAATTTTATATCTCAAAACTTTTACATTGCAGTAAATAGCAAACTTCCTTTCTTTAAGATTAAAAAATTGAGCGAAAAGTATTTTATCAACAGCCTCAAAAGCGACCCAAATTACCCTGTAGATAAAACAGTATTTTCTAATTTTGATAAAAACGGAAGCCTTTGCATAGAAAATTACCCTTACGAAAAAGCAATGTGCAAACTCACAATAAAATTAAAAGAACTTGGCGATCCAATAAAAACAACAAACCTTCTTCATATGCTTGCTCAAATATCAAACGGCATCACCGGAGAATTATTTAAAAGACTCAGAGAAAAAGGGCTCGTATATGACGTTTATGTCAATTATTACAAAATGCCAATCTTTGCTTTTGAAATAAATTTTGAATGCACAAACGAAAACGTGAACAAAGTCTTAGACAAGATTGGCGAAATCATAAATCAATGGAAAACAATCCCATTTAGTGAAGATTTAATATCGCAGAAAAAATTAAATGCCGTTTTATCTACCGACGAAACAAATCCCCCACACGTCTATCCAAGTGCATTGTTTTCAACATATCTCACCAATAGGAAAGACATCTTTACCAAAAGATATGCAAAAGATAATAAAAAAGCCTACAACAACATCACTCCTGCCGATTTACAAAACTTCTGTCAAAAACTTTTCTCAAACCCAGAACTTGTTTATGTCACTATTCTAACAGATCAACCTTCAGAAAAGTTTTATAACTATGAAAAAATACAAAAAATTATTACAAATATCAAATAAAACAATATTTAACTATTTTTTTTAATATTTTTTTTAATAAAAACTATTTTATAAACAATTTAAATTACATAGAGTCCTATTTTAGCAATGAAAAACCTTGCAAAAAATTTAAAAAAAATAATTTTAAATAGTTTAAACCCCATTTTATTTGCTTTTATTTATATTTTTTAATTATTTTAAACAATAAAAAAATACACTTAACTTTAAGTGTATTTTTTTGAAACACAAATATTTATTAATAATGTCCTAAAACTTATTTCAATTCAACTACAGCGCCAGCTTCTTTAAATTTAGCTTCCATTTCTTTAGCTTCAGCAGCAGCAACATTTTCTTTAATCATTTTTGGAGCGCCATCAACGATAGCTTTAGCTTCTGAAAGTCCAAGTCCAGTTACTTCTCTAACGATTTTGATAACAGCGATTTTGTTAGCTCCAACTTCTTTCAAGAAAACGTTGAATTCGCTTTTTTCTTCAGCAGCAGCTTCAGCAGCACCAGCAACTGGAGCAGCAGCAACTGCTACAGGAGCAGCAGCGCTAACGCCAAATTCTTCTTCCAAAGCTTTAACAAGCTCAGAAACTTCAACGATAGTCAATTTTTTAATTTCTTCAACAATATTTTTAATATCAGCCATTTTTATTTTCTCCTTTTAAAAACTTTAACTTATTATTTTGTTGCGATAGCATTCAAAGCTATAGCGAGCCCACGTGTTGGGGCTGAGAGAACTCTGCACAAACTTGCAGCAGTATTGTTCAAAGTTCCAAGAAGTTTTGCAATCAACTCTTCCTTTGATGGAAGTTTTGCAAGTGCTTCGATGTTGTGTGCGTCAACGCAAACACCATTTAAAATTCCAAATTTGATAGCCATTTTCTTAGTTTCTTTGATGCAGTTGCAAACAATTTTTGCTGGAGCAACTTCATCTTCGTAACCAAGAGCAACGGCAGTAGTGCCTTCCAAAGAGTTTTCAGAACACTCAATACCAAGGTCAGAAAGTGCTTTCAACATCAAGCGATTTTTGTATACTTTGTATTCACAACCATTTTGACGGAATTGTCTACGAAGAGCTGTGTCTTCAGCAACTGTCAATCCACGGTAATCAACAAAAGCAATTGTTTTTGCTTTGGAGAATTTTTCTTTAATTTCTTCAACAACAAGTTTTTTTGCTTCTAAATTAGCACCCATTTTCTATACCTCCTTTTAATAAATTTTTGTGTTTCTTGTAAAAAAAATCTCTGTAACCACGGAAAAGCCACAGAGATAAAATATTATCACCAAACTTTTCCTCGGTAAGCACAACCCAATTGTTTACGCTTTTACAAGCACTTACGGTCTTCGGAAGATTTTTTATACTTTGAAAGTATATCATAGTTTTTTGATAAAGTCAACAATTTTAAATAAAAATTATTAAAAATCTAACAAATCATTCCAAGCATCATAGATTTCATAAGTATTTGCTCTTACAGTAATAGTAACCATAACATCTTTATGTCCTGTCACCTCTCCATTTGAAATAGTTGGAAAATCATTTACTGCAAGATAAATCTTTGTATCCTGATATCCTTCTGTTTTGTTTACTACAACAAAAGCATCGCTAAAATGCAACGAACCATCCCAAATAGTAGAGTTTGGAGCTCTATAGTTTGAAACATACGCCTTTCCATTTTGTTGTGTAAGCAATTGATCTTCATTAAAATGCAATTTTACAAAATAAGTTTGATTTGAAATCAATTCGTTTTGGATAGCAGAAACCGATTTTGTCGTGCTGCTTTCTTCAACATCATAATCAAACATATTTCCACCAAACAAAGCAGAGAGAAAAGATTGACTAAATGAATTGTTTAACAACTCGTCAAATTTGTCATAACCTTCTTGCCCCTTCACAAAAGTAGCCGTTCTGTTTTGAGTAGTCCCAGGAATTATAGTCGCAGTGTAATAGTCTCCTCCTATGCAATTTGGTTGCAAACTAACTGGAACTGCAGCCATTATAATAAGAGCAACTATAAACACCAATGATACACACATAGCCACTGCTGTTGCAATCTTTCTTTTTTTCTTTTTTCTAACCAATTTTTCCGTTTGAATTTTAGCGTAAAGTTCGTCGTCACTCAAGTTTTCAAGATCTTCTGCGTTTTCATTCAGCTGTTTTTCGTTCTTCTTCATTATTTATCCTCGCCGTTCTTGTTTTCAGTTTTCTTTTTTGAAGAACTCTTAGTTGTCGTTGCCTTTGCAACAGTTCTCTTTTTAGGTTCTTCTTGCTTATTATCTTCTATTTTTTCTTTTTTGTCAATAGTTTTTTCTTTAACCTCTTCTTTTTGTTTTTCACTATTGATTTGCTTTTCAAACTCGATATACTCTTTCTTTATTCCGTCGAGTTCGCTTTCAGAGATAATGCCCATTTTTACAAGATTTTCACCTTCAGCAATCTTTTTCTTAAAACTATCAAGTTTTGCCAATCTCTCCCTTTCTTTTCTAAGCTTTTCTTCTTTCTCTTTTTGCTTCTTTTCTTTTTCTTCCATTATTACAACGATTTCTTCGGTCTTTTTGCCTTCCATAATCATATCGACTTCTTCTTTGTAAATGGTTTCTCTTGTCATTAAAAGCTTTGCCATTTCATGCAAAATCTCTACGTTTTCTGTCAAAACATCTTTAGCTCTCTTATAATTCGAGTTCAAAATAGACATAATTTCTTCGTCAGCAACCCCAGCAAGTTTTTCTGAGAAATCGTTTTTAGATTGATAATCTCTGCCTATAAACAGCGTACTTGAAGAGCCAAGTGACAAAAAACCAATTTTTTTGCTCATGCCCCAATCATAAACCATTGCACGAGCCAGTTTTGTTGCGTGTTGAATATCTGCACTCGCACCACTTGTGATATCTTTAAAGACAATTTCTTCTGCGATTCTACCACCCATAGACATAGCTATAGAATCGTTTGCTTTGTTGAAGGACATTGTCATATCATCATTTTCTGGACGGCTCATTGTATAACCACCGGCATGACCACGAGGAATAATCGAAACCTCTTGAACATCTTCGCAATGTTTCATTTTCTTTGCAATGATGGTATGTCCTGCTTCGTGATAAGCCGTAAGCCTTCTTTCTTTTTCAGTAACCAAACGACTCTTTTTCTGAGGCCCCATAATAACTTTGTTGATACCTTCAGTAATATCTTCCATAATAATCTTTGGTCTATTTGCTCTTGCAGCGAGAATAGCTGCTTCGTTGAGCATATTTTCAATATCTGCGCCAGTAAAACCAGTTGTTATTCTTGCCAAAACTCCAAAATCTACCGATTCGTCAAGAGGTTTGTTTCTTGCGTGAATTCTCAATATTCCTTCTCTTCCCTTAACATCAGGAACGTGTACATACACTTGTCTGTCAAAACGACCTGGACGCATCAAAGCAGGATCAAGCACATCACTTCTGTTTGTTGCAGCCAAAACAATAATTCCTTCATTTGGTTCAAAACCGTCCATTTCAACAAGCAATTGGTTTAATGTTTGTTCTCTTTCGTCATTGCCACCACCAAGACCGGCACCTCTTTGACGTCCAACAGCATCAATCTCGTCAATAAAAACAATACAAGGTTTGTTTTTCTTCGCTTGATCAAACAAATCTCTAACTCTTGACGCTCCAACACCAACAAACATTTCAACAAAATCAGAACCACTTATAGAAATAAATGGAACCTTGCTCTCTCCGGCTACTGCACGTGCAAGCAAAGTCTTTCCTGTACCCGGTTGACCTACAAGCAGAACTCCCTTAGTTATTCTT
>SVIR01000004.1 GCA_015069395.1 Clostridiales bacterium | reverse complement strand
ATAAGAAATAAGTATAAAACCTTACAAAAATCGCAATTTCGCACCAAAATTTGCGAAATAGTTATATTTTTTTAAGAATTTATGGTCCATAGTTGACAATGGCTCCAGCTGCAAGAGATACAATGCTAAGTCATTTTAGAAATACAAAGACTCTGCCTAAAGATTATGATTTGATTTTGACTGGAGATCTTGGAAAACTAGGGAGTGAAATTTTAATCGATTTGATGGAAGACGAAGGTGTCGAATTAGGGCTTAATTATGGGGACTGTGGGCAAATGTATTATAGACGTGAGCAAAAAACACTGTGTGGGGGTTCGGGAGCTGGATGTTGCGCAACTGTCTTTAATTCATATGTAATCAAAAAAATGCGAGCTGGCGAATATAAAAAGATTTTGTTTTTGCCCACAGGCGCTCTATTAAGCACGACTTCTACTCAACAGGGGGATACGATTCCTGGGGTGTGTCACGCCATAGTAATTGAGGCATAAGGAGGCAAGATGGAAATTTTTATTCAATATATTTGGGTTTTTATAATAGGTGGTTTTGTTTGTGCTATTGGCGAACTTTTAATTATTACTACAAATATTACCTCTGCAAGAATATTGGTAACTTTTGTTTTGGTTGGGGTTGTTTTGGAAGCCGTTGGCCTTTTTGATTACATTTCTGATTTTGCTAAAGCGGGCATTAATGTGCCGATCATTGGTTTTGGAGCTTCGTTGGCAAAGGGAGCAATAGGGGCTGTTAAAAGTTTTGGCTTGCTTGGTGCTTTTACTGGTGGGCTTACTGCAACGGCAGGAGGTATTGCTGCGGCTGTTGGCTTTGCCTTTTTGTTTGCGTTGATTTTTAGTTCGCATACAAAAAAATAGCATAATACACTTGTGATTGTGTATTATGTGTTGAATACTACACAACATATAGATTTTATAAATTTGATTAAATTTTGCACATTGTTGTTCATATATATAATTAAATGAACTATTATGTTGCAAAAAACAAGAAAAGGAAGAGAAGAAAAGCTCAAATTCTTTTGGGGTTCTTTTTTCTTTTTATTGCTTCTTGTTTTTTGTATTTTTATATGGTTGTTACACCATCAATAATAGAAGCTACTGAGTTTTCTATTTTTTCACTTTCAACATCAGCTGTTAGCGATGCAATCTATGATGTGTTGGATCAAGACCATATCACATATGACGATTTGGTTGAAGTGAAGTATGATTCCGAGGGCAATGTTTCTATGATTTCTTTGCAGACAGTGACCATCAATGAAATTGCACGAAAATTTTATCAAGTGGCTCAGATTTATTTGGATAGTATGGGAAAAAATGGAGTAGACGTACCTTTAGGAACATTCACTGGAATTCCTGCTTTTTCTGGGTTGGGGCCAAAAATAAATCTAAAGTTGGTGTCTATTGGCGCAATGACTTCCACGTTTAAGAGTGATTTTACGACTGCAGGTATAAATCAAACAAAACATTCTTTGTATATTCATTTGTTTGCAAGTGTAAGTTTGATTATGCCGGCTTATAGCCAAACTATTGATAGTGTTACAGAAATGCTTGTGGCAGAAAGTGTTGTGGTCGGAAAGGTTCCGTCTGTTTATTTGGGAGGAGGACTAAACTTTACGCCATCTGTTTAGATAAAGATTTGAAAAGTTTGTCAAAAGATTTGCTTTTTTGTTTTAATTTAGTATAATCTAAATATTAGGAGAGTTTACTTATGTCAGAAGAAAATATTGATTTGTCAGGATTGTCAAATTCTCAAAGGTTTTTGTTGGCTTTCAATGACATTGACTATGCTATAAAAACCCGCTTTAATTTCAATCGTAGCATGGGCTTTTCAGAGGCTGTAAGAAAGGCGGTAGCATACAATTATACGATAAGAAAGTTTGAAGATGATCTTATTACTTATGGAAGACTTAGAAATGCGATTGTTCATGGAAATGACGATTTTATTATTGCAGAACCACATATTGATGTGGTAGAAAAAATTGAAAAGATTAAGAGGTTGTTGACAACGCCTCCTCGTGCAATTGATGTGGTTGCTAGAAGAGATGTGTTGATGGTTCACGCTTCTAAATCTATGAGAGAAGTAATAAAACTTATTGCATCTTCAAGTTATTCAAATATCCCTGTATTCAACGATAATAATCAAATCATTGGAATTGCGAACGGACAAAAGATTTTGGATTCATTTGGCAAATATTTGCTTTCAGATGGCAAAAGTGAAACCTTTTTAGATGCAGTAAAAATTGAAGATATGCTTTCAAAAATTGAGAATACCAATTATTATGCTTTCGCAAATTCAGAAATTACTGTAGAACAGGCACTATCGCTTTTCCATCAAAATTCGAAGCTGTTGGCCATAATTGTAACCACTAATGGTGGTGCGAATGAAAAGCCTTTGGGTATTATGACAGGTTCTGATGTTTTGAAAATGAACAAAATCTTAGAAAATTATTAATTTGCTTGACTTTTTGTCGGTGTTTTTGTAAAATAAATCTTGTATAAAGGCGTTTGAGAAAAGACACGATTTTGACTTTTGGATTTACAGAGAGTTGTCGGGTGGTGGAAGACAATATGAAAATTTCAAAATTATCACTTTTCAAGCTGTTTTCTGAAACTTAGTAAGAAAAACGGATGCTCCTCGTTAGTTTGGGCAGGTGTGTGATGGCACGCTGAAAGTTTACAAGTGGTTTAGAAGCCTTTGAAGGTTCTTGTAACTTTCGGGGCTTTTATTTTTTGATTTAGGAGGGATTTTTATGAAAAAAGAGCAGACGGTTCCAAATTTTGTCGAACTTGAAAAAAATGTTTTAAAATTTTGGGACGACAACAAATGTTTCAACAAGTTGGTTGAAAAGAATCGTGGAAACGAAAGGTTTAAGTTTCTTGACGGCCCAGCCACAGCCAATAATCGCTTGGGGGTTCACCACTTTTGGGGCAGAACTTTAAAAGATTTGACAATTAGATATAATGCTCTCAAAGGCAGAGATTGTCAATATCAAAATGGTTTTGACGCACAAGGTCTTTGGGTTGAAGTAAACATTGAAAAAGAACTTGGGCTCAATGGCAAACCAGAAGTTATGGAGTATGGAATTGACAAATTTACAAACAAGTGTATGGAGAGGGTAAATTATTTTGCCAACGAAATTACAAAGCAAAGCATAAGAATGGGTCAATGGATGGACTGGGAAAACAGTTATTTCACAAACACTGACGAGAACATAACTTCGATATGGCACTTCTTGAAAGAATGTGACAAACGTGGCTGGATTGTAAAGAAAAACAGACCTATGGCTTGGTGTCCAAGATGTGGAACAAGTTTGAGCGAACACGAAATGTCTGGCTCTTATGGTGAGGTAGAACATACTGCTGTGTTTATCAAGCTTCCTGTAAAAAACAAAGACTTTAAGATGGTTGCTTGGACGACAACTCCTTGGACACTTTCTGCAAACGTTGCTTTGGCAGTAAATCCAGATTTTGACTATGTGAAGGTTTGCTTCAACGGTGAAAACCTTGTTTTAGGAAAGGATAGACTTAAAATCTTGAAACAAGACGTTGAAATTTTGGAAACATTTAAAGGTAGTGATTTGGTAGGTTTGGAATATGAAACTTGTTTTCCAGAGCTCAAAGACCAAAATTTTGCACACAAGATTGTAGCTTGGGATATGGTTGATAATGCAGAAGGAAGTTGTGTGGTTCATATTGCTCCAGGTTGTGGTGCTGAAGACTTTGAATTGGGACAAACCTTAAATCTTCCTGAAATCTGCCCAATCAACGAACAAGGGGTTATGCTTGACAGCACAGGATTTTTGGCTGGAAAGAAGACGACAGATGTTGTTGATTTGGTGGTAAATAGACTTGATAAAGACCAAAAACTTTTGTATGCTCACAAATATAAACACAGTTATCCTCATTGCTGGAGATGTAAAACTGACTTGGTTTATAAGCTTATTTCTGCTTGGTTTATCAAGATTGACGAAATTCGTCCTTTAGCTCTCAAAGCAATTGAAGATGTTGAGTTTAAACCTGATTTTGCAAAAAAACGTATGGTTGACTGGCTTAATAATATGGGAGATTGGAACATCTCAAGAAGTCGTTTTTATGGACTTCCTTTGCCTTTCTATGTTTGTGAAAAGTGTGGCAAGTTGCACGTGATTGGTTCTTTGGCAGAGTTAAAGAAAATGGCAGTAGAACCTGAAAAGGTAGACAAGTTGCCAAATATCCATAGACCTTGGATTGACGATATTAAAATCAAATGTGAATGTGGAGAAGAACTTTCAAGAATTGCTGAAGTCGGTGACGTTTGGCTTGATGCAGGAATTACTCCATTTAGCACAAAAAAATACTTCACAGACAAAAAATATTTTGAAGCAAACTTTCCAAGTGACTATGTCTGCGAAATGGTAGAACAAATCAAACTTTGGTTCTATTCTTTGCTTATTATGAGCGTTGTGCTTACGGGCAAAGCTCCTTACAAAAAAATCGTAACATATCAATACGTTAAAGACGAAAAGGGTGGAGAGTTCCACAAGAGTGGTGGAAATTCACTTGAAGCTGATGTTGTTGCAGACAAGGTTGGAGCTGATGTAACAAGATATCTCTATGCTTCTTCAAGTCCTGCAAACGATATGAGATTTGGCTTTAACTTGACTGACGAAGCAAGAAGAAAACTTTTGAGTTTCTGGAATGTATATACTTTCTTCAACACTTATGCAAGTTTGGACAATCCAGACCTTGCAAATTTCAAACCTACAGAAAAAGATTTTACAATTTCAGACAAATGGCTTGTTGAAATTGTAAACAAATTTGTTGAAGATGCTGATAGATATTATGCAGACGACAAATCCTTCTTGGTGGTTAGAGATTTTGAAAAATTGGTTGACGATCTTTCAAACTTCTATATAAGATCAAACAGAAAGAGATTCTGGAAGTCTGAAAACAAAAATGACCAAATGACAGCATATTGGTGCTTGTATAATGCAATCAAGAGTTTGATCAGGGTTATGACACCAATTATTCCTTTTGTATGCGAACATATTTGGCAAAACTTGGTTAGAGAAATTGAAAAAGACGAAGCCATTTGCGTTATGCTTAGTGGATTCCCAACAAAAATCTATGATATTAGTTTTGAAGGTGTGTTGGAAAACACTAAGATAGCAAGAGATATTATGTCAACGGCTCAAAGACTTAGAAATGAAAATCAAATAAAGGTTAAACAACCATTGAAAACTATGTATGTTTCTGGTGGAGAAAATACTTTGAAGGTTTTGGAAGACTTTGGTGCAATTATCAAAGAAGAGCTCAATATCAAAAACTTGGAAGAAGTAACAGATGACAGCAAATTTAATGACGAATATTTGTCAGTAAACTTCAAAGCTGCTGGAGCAGTTTTGAAAGGTGACGTTCAAAAATTGAAAACTCAACTTTCTGCATTGAATGACGAGCAAGCACAAAAACTTGTAGAACAATATAAAAAAGGAACGGTTTGCGTTGGAGATTTTAAAGAATTAGACAGCAGTTTGTTCAATCTTGAAAAGAAGCCAAAGACAGATTTTGTAATTGCTCATGAAAACGGGAATACAGTTGTTTTGGATATCAATCTTGACAAACAATTGATTATGGAAGGAATGTATCGTGAATTTGTTAGAGGTTTGCAAGTTTTAAGAAAAGAAGCTGATTTCTCTATTGACGAAAGAATTTTTGCATCATTTGAAACTTCTGACGAACAATCTGCAGAAGTAGTCTTTATGTTTATGGAAAAAATTAAACAAGAAGTGCTTATTAAAAAACTGATAGAAGATATTGAAAAGCCTGTTATAAGCAAAAAAGTTGAAATGGGCGACAGTTTCGTAATAGTTAAACTTGGAAGATAAAGGAGAATTATGAGAGTTGCTGATAGCTGGAAAGATTATCGTGTAATTGCTACTGGCGATGGTCAAAAACTTGAAAGCTGGGCTGGGGTAAAACTTTTGAGACCCGATCCACAAGTTATTTGGCACACAAAAAAAGACCTAAAAGAAGGTGTTGATGCTTTTTATGAAAGAAAAGAAGGCGGGGGTTTTTGGAATTACAACAAAAAAATTCCTGAGCAATGGACAATTTCTTGGCAAGGACTCAAGTTTGTTGTAAAACCAATGGGTTTTAAACATACGGGGATTTTTCCTGAGCAGGCAGTAAATTGGCAAATGATGTCAAAACTTATTAAGGATTCGGGCAGAGAAATAAAGGTTTTAAATCTCTTTGCTTACACCGGAGGGGCATCAGTTGCTTGTGCAAAAGCTGGAGCAAAAGTTACTCACGTTGATGCAAGCAAAGGTATGGTAGAAAGAGCAAAAGAAAATGCCAAACTCAACGACCTTTCAAGCATTCGTTTTATCGTCGACGACTGTGAAAAGTTTATTCAAAGAGAAATCAGAAGGGAAAATTTCTATGATGCAATCATTATGGATCCACCAAGTTATGGAAGAGGTCCAAGTGGCGAAATGTGGAAATTGGAAGACAATCTTGCAGATTTTGTAGAACTTTGCAAAAAAGTTTTGTCAGACAAGCCTTTGTTTGTTTTGATAAATTCTTATACAACAGGTCTGCAACCAACAGTTATTGCAAACATCTTAAAATCTGTTTTTGGAAATAGCAATGTCGAAGCTGACGAAATAGGGCTTCCAACAGACGAAGGTCTAATCTTGCCTTGTGGGGCTAGTGGGGTGAAATTATGGAAAAATTAACAGTTTTGTATGAAGATAATCAAATTGTTGTGGTTATAAAACCTCAAAATGTACCTTCTATGCCTGACGAAAGCAAAGATCAAGACTTGTTGTCTATGGTAAAATCTTATGTAAAAGAGAAATATCAAAAACCAGGAGATGCCTTTATTGGACTTGTACACCGTTTGGATAGACCGACTGGTGGGATTATGGTTTTTGCAAGAAATTCAAAGTCTGCAGAAAGACTTTCAAAACAATTTCAAGAACACAGTGTAGAGAAGGAATATTATGCTGTTGTAAACGGTGTAGTTAAGGTTAAGAGTCAAAAATTGACCAATTATTTAAAAAAGGATACAAAAGAAAATATTGTTAAAATTGTTCCTATGAGTGAACAGGGTGTAAAAAAGGCAGAACTTGTCTACAATCTTCTTGCTGAAAATGACAAAGAGAGTTTGTTGAAAGTAAATATTCT
Source organism: Clostridiales bacterium (assembly GCA_015069395.1). GTDB lineage: Bacteria > Bacillota > Clostridia > Christensenellales > UBA1242 > Caccovivens. The sequence goes on along the minus strand of SVIR01000004.1, from coordinate 67,880 downwards.
TACTGGCAGAAGCCATCAAATAAGAGTCCAACTTGCAAACATAGGACATTCTTTAGTGGGAGATGTAAAATACGGAAAGGCGAAGGGTACGACCTCGAAACTTGGACTTTGGGCTGGCAAATTGACTTTCGAACATCCTAAAACAAAAGAAAGAATGGTTTTTGTTGCATATCCTGACGAAACAGTTTCTCCTTGGAATAAGTTTGATATGGGAAAATATATAAAACAATAGGAGTTTTGTATGAAAAAAAGAAGCGAAATCGAAGAAAAGTATAAATGGGATTTGACCAAATTCTGTAAAGACGAAAAAGAATTTTTGAAGAGGTTGAAAAACATTGAAGAAAAGATTTCGCTTTTTTCAAAGTATGAAAACAAGTTGGAAAATGACGCCATTTTATTTGAGTGCTTAGAATTTCAAACAAAATTGTTGATAGAACTCGGATTGTTGTATAGATATTCTGACTTGTCTTCATTGGTTGAAACGACGGACAAAAGGGCAAACGAACTTGTTGAACTTTTTTCGAATGTTGACACAAAGTTTTCTGTGGCAACTTCTTTTATTGAGATAGAAATAGGCAAATTTTCTAATGAAAAACTTAAAAAACTTCAAGAAAACAAAAGGTTTTCAAATTATAGAAGATATTTTGAGGCTATTTTGAGAGAAAAAAAACATATGCTATCCAAAAAAGAAGAAAAGTTGATTTCAAACTTGGGAGATGTATTGGCTGGGTTTAATACCAACTTTGAAAAATTTAATTATGCAGACATAAAATTTGATTCCGTTGAGGATAGCAACGGAGAAAAACACGAACTCACAGTTTCAAAAGGTTTGGTATATCTTGAAAGTAGTGATAGAAAACTTAGAGAAAATACTTATAAGACATTAAATGCAACTTATGGAAAATATATCAACTTTTTAGCAAACAATTATATTTGTGATGTAAAAACAAGTTGTGTTTTTGCAAAACTTAGAAAATATAAATCTTGTCTTTCTGCAGCATTGCAAAGCGAAGAAATTGACGAATCTGTTTATAATATGCTGATTAGAAAGGTTAGAGAAAATATTGATATTTCACATAAATATTTTGATCTTAGACGAAAAGCTTTAAACCTTGACGATTTTTATGGATATGATTTGATAGCTTCTCTTAAAAAAGAAGAGAAAAAATACACTTTTGAAGAAGCTGTTGCTTTAATTAAAGAAGCCTTATCAGTTTTGGGTGGGGATTATCTAAAGCTTATAGATAGAGCCGTAAACGAAAGATGGATTGATGTCTATCCAAACGAAAACAAGTATACGGGAGGTTTTTGTGCTGATACTTATGGAACTTCTCCAGTAATTTTAATAAATTTTCTGGGCTCTTTGCAATGTGTTTTTGATTTGGCGCACGAACTTGGACACGCAATGCACACACACTTTTCAAATGAAAACCAACCATATCAGACTGCTTATTACACAATTTTTGTGTCTGAGGTGATAAGCACAACAAACGAACTCTTGTTGTTTAGATATCTTATTTCAAAGGCAAAGACAAAAGAAGAAAAAACTTTTTTATATGACAAAATTTTGGGAGATGTAAACTCGGCAATTTTTAGACAAACTATGTTGTCGGAATTTGAAGAAAAGATCCATTCTATGTGTGAAAAAGGCGAGCCGTTGTCTGCAGAAATTTTGTGTAATACTTATAAAGACTTGCTTGGTTTTTATAACGGCGACAAAGTGATGCCATGTGAAGAGGCAAAATATCAGTGGGCAAGAAGCCCTCATTTCTTTACAAGTTTTTATGTTTATAAGTATGCTACAGGTTTTGTTGCTGCGTCAAAAATTTCAAAATCTTTGATTGAAGATAAAGATTTCTTGAAAAAGTATATAAACTTTTTATCCTCAGGAAACAGCTCAGACCCAATATCGCTTTTGAAAATTGCAGACTGTGATTTGACAAAAGAAGAAACTTATAATGAAGCTTTTGCATCTTTTAGAGAATTTTTAGATTTGTGGAAAAAGGAAAATATATAAAAAAAGCAAGAATTATTTCTTGCTTTTTTTTAATCAATTTTTAAATATTTTTTTCTTTTGTATAATATATTTTATAAATTGTTTTTTCTCCGATTTTATGGGCTGTTTATATTTTTAATTTAATATTACCAAAAATATATTTTAATTGTTTTTTCCAAATAAATAGCCTGCTAAAAAATAGGCGAATCTATCGTCTGTGCAATGCCTTCCACAAAGAGGGGGTTGATGTGGGCAACGACAATGCACAGGTGGTGGAGTGCAACAACTACCAAACGGACGCAAGGTATAAGCGCAACCCGGTGAGTAATGAGAGGTGTAATTCATTTTGTTTGCCTCCATTATCATTGTATGTGAATTCAAAAATTTGGTTCAAAAAATTGCGTCAAGAATAATTTGATGTTATAATAAAAATATGAAGAAAAGACTTGATGTTTTGTTGTTTGAAAAGGGCTTGTACAATTCTAGAGAAAAGTCTAAGCAGGCTATTGAAATGAAAAGGGTTAGAGTTAATGGGCAAATTGTTGACAAAGCCTCTTTTCTTTGCGAAGAAGATGCAGACTTTGAAGTTTTGCCTTTTGAATTTGTTTCTAGGGGAGGATTTAAGATTCAAAAAGCGATTGAAACATTTGAAATCGACCTTAAAGATAGAGTTGTTTTAGATATAGGAGCTTCAACGGGTGGATTTACTGATGTTTGTTTAAAAGCTGGGGCGAAAAAGGTATATTGTGTCGACACGGGGGTTGGACAACTGGTAGATTCAATTGCAAAAGATAGCAGAGTGACAAATTTTGAGAAGACAAATTTCTTAACAATGAAAAAACTAATTGATGTTGATTTTGTTTGTATTGATGTTTCTTTTGTAAGCCTAAAAAATTTTGCAAAAAAACTTTCAGAGGATTATCAAACAATTGAGGTTGTAGCTCTTATCAAACCTCAATTTGAATGTGGCATTGAATATGCAAGAAAGCATAAGGGGGTGGTTAAAGACGAGAAGGTGCACAAAAAAATCGTTGCCGATATAAAAGCAACGTTTGAAAACTTTGGGTTTGTTTCGAAAGGTGTTACAACGTCACCGATAAAAGGTGGAGATGGAAACACTGAATTTTTAATATGGTTAAAAAAATAAAGGACTTGGTTATAGTCCTTATTTTTTATAAAAAATCTTTAACAACACTTTGTTTAAGATATCCAAAGAAAAGGCTTTTCTACAGAAATTGAAAAATTTGTATTGTCTTCCAATAATATATCTTGTTTTAAGGTGTTTCTTTTCACAAATATCATAGAGTTTCTTAACAGCATATTCAGGAGACATTCTGCGTTTTTCAGTTTTTTCTGTTGGTTTTGTTGAAAGTTCAATCGAATTTCCATAGCGTTCGTTTGTGTCATAATGTTTTTCTCTGTTGTTTGAGAAGTTTGTTTTTACATCGCCAGGACAAATTGAAGTTACTTGGATATTTGTTTTTGATAGTTCCATTCTAAGACACTGTGCAAAACTATCAACAGCAGCTTTGCTAGCACAATAATAGGCTTTGAATGGCAAGGCGAATAGGGCAGTAGCAGAAGCGATTAAAATCATTTTTCCATCTTTTTTCATTAATGGTATAGCATATTTACAAGCATTTGCAGTCCCAAAAAAGTTTACATCAACTTGCTTTTGTGTGGCTTCTTCGTCCAAAAGTTCTATAGCGCCACTGATTCCATAGCCTGCGCAAGTAATAAGCATATCTATTTCACCATATGTTTTGCCAATATCGTCAAAAATGGATTTGAGCTTTTTATGGTCTGAAACATCACATTGATATTCTTTTCCGTCTTTTGAAATGTCTACAACAACATCTCCTTTGCTTTCAAATATATTTCTAAGCCCTAGACCGAGTCCACTTGAAGCACCTGTAATAACAATCAAACGTTTTTCTATTCTCATTTTAACCCCTTTTGAGTTATTTTAGCTTAAAATATGTATTTTTCAAAATAATTTGACAATATTTTTTTTAAATGATAACATATCTTATGTCATAAAAAGTAGGAGAATTAAATTTTCAATTCTTTTTAAGTAAAAATTACCTATTTGGTTTATATTAAAAAAGAGGTGAGTTTTATGTATATGAACAAAACAAAACGAAACTTAATTTTGGCTTCAGCAATAATCAATCTTATATCAAACTGTGCGACTTTGGCAATATCAATTCTTTTTGCAGTCAGACCAGACATCTTGCAGATGTTGGCAACAAATTATTTTATTTCTTTGCCTACTTCAAGTTTGATTATAAATATCATTATCGTAGCAGCTGGAGTTGTAGGGAGTGTCTTGCTTTTTTATTCAATCAGAAGCAAGGGGAAATATTTTAGATCTTCACATGGCATATATATCGCAGGATTTATAATTATTGTTGTATGTGGAGGATTTTTGCCTTGGATTTTGCTATTTATATCAATGTTTGTGCCAGATATAATAGTTATGAATCGTCCGTCTGAAGTAAAAAAAGAAGAAAAGGTAGAAGAAAGATTCTATCAAGACAAAAAAGATAAAATAGAAAGTCTGAAAAAACTTAGAGACGAAGGGGTTATAACAGAAGAAGAATACAAACAAAGACTGTTTGAATTGTTGTAAAGAAAAAAATAAGTGTTTTTTTTGTACTTATTTTCTTTTTTCTTTAAAAAATTCCGTCAAAAGTTTGCTACAAATTTCTTCAGAATTTTTGTCTTGTAAAAATTCACATTTGTGGTTGAGTCTCTTGCTTGTAACAATCTTTTCAAACAAATTGTCATTTGAAGTCTTGTCGTTTGCTCCATAAACGATTTTTTTTATGCGAGCATTTGCAATTGCGCCTGCACACATAGGACAAGGCTCTAAAGTGACATACATTTCACAACCATCTAGCCTCCAGTCCTTCAACTTTTTGCAGGCCCTGTTGATTGCAACAATTTCAGCGTGCATAAGAGCGTTTTTTGTTTTTTCTCTTTTGTTGTACCCTTTTGCTATGATTTTATTATCTTTAACAATTATAGCGCCGATAGGGACTTCTTCTCTTTTTAATGCTTTTTGAGCTTGCAATATAGCTTCTTCCATAAAAGTTTTCATAAGGCAATTTTAAACCAAAATCAAAACTTTGTCTACTAAATGTTTGGAATTTTGTTTTTAATGTGTTATTATTTTTATATGGAAAATTTAAAAGAACTTAAGAAAGCATTTCAAAAAAGAAATTTTTATACAACAAAAGATAGTGGAAGTGTGTTTTTATACTCTTTGCTTTTGCCATTGATTTTAGGCTTTTTGTTTATCTACGTGTTTTTTATGATTATATCTGCAACAGGAGCATCTTTTGACCCAGAGGCAAATATTGCTCAAGAACTTTTGGATAGTTATGTTTGGGTTGGAGTCGTATTTGCGATGCTATCTCAGTTAGTCTTCTTGGGGATTTATTTTGCTTATAACAAGATAAACAGAATTTCTCAAAAATCGGCTAATTTTAGTTTTAAAAAAGCAGATGTAAAGACGTCTCTTCTTTCTGTGTTTTTAGGGATCTTTTTTGTTTGTTGTGCAATCCTTTTGATTGAGTGTTGTTTTGGTGAATTTTTTAAAGTCATTGGAGTAAATGGTGGGGGCTCAAGCATACCTTTGGACAATGTGGGTTGGCTCTTTGTAAACCTTCTGATTTTGGGCATTTTGCCGGCAGTCTCTGAAGAGTTGTTGTTTAGAGGTGTGATTTTTCAAGGACTTAAAGAAAAATTTTCTCCTACTGTAAGCATTTTGCTTAATGGTTTGATATTTGCTCTTGTACATCAAAACATCCAACAGTTTATTTATCCATTTGCTTTGGGTTGTGTGCTTGCTCTTGTTATGCAAAGAACAAACAATTTGCTTTATCCAATTTTGATTCATACTTTCAACAATTTTTCAACGATTATCTTGTCATATTTGATCAATATCAACGTGATTTCTTTATCATTCAATATTACTTGGTGGTTTGTTTTGATCGCAATCGTTTTGGCGGGTGTTGGTGGACTTGTATTTTGGTTGGTTGACAAATATTATTTAAGAAAGAAAAAGGTTGAATTTGAAAAAGAAGGAGAGCTGATTCAATCTCCTCCAATTTCTTTTGGCAAATTTCCTCTTACTATGATTTTTGGAGCTGTGATATCTATCATTTTGATTGTTATAAATGCGATTGGTTGAGAGTAGAATATTATTGGGGTAGATATGAAAAGCAAAAATATATCGTTGGGTTGTTTAGTTATATATTTTATTATAATGGTCTCTTTTGTTGCGATTAGGGTTTGCAATCACTATGGGCTCTTTTATTTTTTAGGAGAATATGGTGGTTATTTTATCAGCATCTTTACTCAGCTAGGGTTGTTGTTTTTTGTGTCAATTGTTTTGTATAAAACTTTTACGAAGGCAAGTTTTAAGTCTACTTTTAAGGCTTTTAATTTCAAAAAAATATCTTCCAAAACAATTCTTATTTCTATAGCAATTGGACTGGTTGTGTTTTGTTTAAACATTTATGTCGCAAACTTTTTTAATTCAATAATTGGATTTTTTGGGTATAAATTTTCTCATTCTACATCAAATGCAAGGCCAGAATGGTGGATGTTTTTGTTAAACCTTTTCTGCACAGCTGTTTTGCCAGCAATTGCAGAAGAAACTTTGCATAGGGGAATGCTTATGCGAGGGGTTTCAAAGCTTGGAATAAAGAAAAGCATTTTTTTTACGGGCCTTTTGTTTGGGTTGATGCACTTGAATATTGAACAGTTTTTTTATGCAACTATTATTGGTTGGTTTTTGGGGTATCTACTTATAGCTTCAAATTCTATTTATCCTTGCATAATAGTTCATTTTATCAACAATGCAATTAGTGTGTTTTTGTCTTTTGCTAGAGCAAATAAGTGGCCTATAGGAAATGTTTTTAGCCATTTAAATCAATTTCTTTTCAAAAATCAATTTTTGGGCTTTGTAATGGTGTTTTTGTTTTTGATTTTGCTTGTTGTTTTGTTAGTAGAACTTACAAAGATGATAATGAAAGAGTCATTTGAATACAATGTAGGGGCGCAACAAAAGAAACTTACTTCTATGGTAATCAGAGAATCTTATTTTACACAAATAGAAAGTATCAAAAACAATGTTGAAAGCCAATCTCTTTATTCGTCAAAAGACAATGTGATTTATATAAATGCAAACGACTTGTTAAACTTTGTAGGAAAATCAATTGACGATATACGGCTTAATCCAAAGAAAAAGGGCTCTCTTGATGCTAAATCAAAAGTCTTTTTATATGGTTCACTTGCCTTGTCTGCTATCATAACTATTATGACGTTTATATGGGGGTTGTTTTGATAACGATAAACTTAGTTTGTGTGGGAAACCTAAAAGAAAAATTTTCAAAAGAGAGTCAAGAAGAATATCAAAAAAGGCTTTCTGCTTTTTGCAAGTTGAATATTTTTGAAGTTAAAGAGCAAAACCAATTGGACAACCCTCAACTTATTCTTGAAAAAGAGGGGCAGGAGATTTTGAAAAAACTGAAAGGCTATGTTGTTTTGTGTGATTTGAAAGGCAAAGAGTTTTCTAGCGAAACTTTTGCAAAAAAGATAGAATCTATTTCAAACAACAATTCGACGATCACTTTTGTAGTGGGAGGTTCTTATGGGGTTTCGCAAGAAGTAAAAAATGCTTCAAATGAAAAGATGTCCTTTTCTCCTATGACTTTTCCTCACAATTTGTTTAGAATTATGCTTTTAGAACAAATCTACAGAGGCTTTACAATTTTGTCTGGAAAAACATATCACAAATAAAAAACTCACGTATTGGCGTGAGTTTTTTACAAGTCTTTATCTTTTTCTTTTGTTTGTAAAGACCTTATTTGTTTTTTAGTATAAATAGTAGTGCCATCGTCTAATTTATAGAAGAATTCTACCTTGTTGCTATGGAAAAATGCATCGCGACGAAAATTTAAAGAAAGTGGAAGAACCACTTCTTTAAGAGATCTACAATAGCAAAAAGCAAAATCTTCGATGCTTTTTGTGCTTTTTGGAATAGAAACAGCCTCAAGGCTGAAGCAATTCATAAAAGCCCCATATTCAATTTGTTTTAAGGTTTGAGGTAATCTAATATTGTTTAAAACAATACAATCAGCAAAAGCAGAATTCTTAATAACCTCTAAAGTTGAAGGAAACGCGACTTCTTCCAAACGAGAACAGTTATAGAAAGTGTTTTGTTGAATTGTTTTTAAAGAATCACCTAAACTAATAACCTTTAAATAAGGACAATGAGAGAATGCTCCAGAACCTAAAAATTCGAGATTTTTTGGCAAACTGAGTTTTATAATGTTTGAACCACTAAAACAATCATTGCCTATTTTTTTAAGGTTTTGAGGGAGTTGAAGTGGGGCAGATATTTTAGAAAAAGCAAAACTTTCATAACCAATTTCTTCAACTGAATTCGGAATAAATACTCTATGTAAAGACTTTCCTTTGAAAACCCTATCCCCAATTTTTGTAATTCCATTTGGAATAACAACTATTCCATTTTTGACGTCGGATTTATCTATGCTACATAAAACATAGTCAGTTTTTTCGTTTTTTGTAATTTCTTTAATTATCATTTGTTTTCTCACATAAAGACTATAAATTTTTGTCTTTGTTTGGTTCTCTATAAACAACACTTACAATGTCGCATTCATGAATAGCCTGTTTTCCGAGTTGAATCCCTTTTGGCAAAGAAATTCTTGCAAGAGAAGGACATTTATAGATTGCAAAAGGTCCCAAAACTTCTGTAGAATCTGGAACACGAAGTTCTTTAAGTCTTAGACACCAAGCAAAAGAAGCATATCCCATATCTTTTAAAGTTTCTGGGAGGGTGACTTTTGTTAAGTCAGAACAATAACAGAACGCAGAATTTCCAATTGAAGTAAGTTGACTAGGCAACTCCAATCTAGATAATTTTGCACAATTGCAGAAAGTTGACTCTTCGATTTTCTTAATTCCGTTTCCAATTTTTGCAGATGTCAAGGATGCGCAGGTGTCAAAGCAGAAGCTTCCAAGAGAGGTTACGCTGTTTGGGATTGTAATTTCTACCAAACTTTTACAATTCATAAAAGCTCCAGTTTCAATAATTCTCACAGAATCTGGTATAGAAACGTATTTAAGATTTTTGCTTCCGGCAAATGCATTTTTGCCAATTATGTCTATGCCGTCAGGCACAATAAAAGAACCATCTTTTGAAATGTCTTTTGCACTTACAGAAGCCAAGATTTTTGTGCCGTTTTTTTCTAAAATTTTCATTTGTTCCTCCGCGAGTATATATTTTTTTCTAGGGCTTTTTAAAATTCAATATGATTATAGAACATTTTTTTGCAAATGTCCATACCCTTTTTTGAAATTTTTCAACAAAACAGCACGATATTTTCGTGCTGTTCTTTGTTATGTTGCAAGTTCTTTTTCTTTTTTTCTGTCCCTGTAAGTTATTGTTGCCTGATTACTTTCGTAAATTGCTTTGTTGTCAAGATTTATACCTGCAGGAAGGCTAACCTTTTCAAGTCGTTTGCATTTGTAAATTGTGAAATATTCTAGTTTTTCAACATTGTCTGGGATTTCGATTTCTTTAAGGCTATAGCACCAAGCACAAGCAGAAAATCCAATTCTTTCAAGTGACTGTGGAAGTTCTAATTCTGTCAAATTTACACAATAAGAAAATGCGTAGGGCTCTATTTCTTTTAATTGTTGTGGAAGTTTGACAGCTGTTAGTTTTGAGCAATTTGAAAAGGTAGATTCTCTCAACAAAGAGATACCATTGCCAAGCGAAATTTTTTCTAAGCCCGAACTAGTAAATGCGCTTGAGCCAAGGTGAGTTACACTGTCAGGCAAGGCAAGGCTCTTTAGAGCTTTGCAGTCTAAAAAACACGCATTTCCAATTCTTTCAAGTCCATCGGGAAGGTTGACGATTTCGAGGTTTTTACAGTGGGCGAAACAACCGTTTCCAAGAGATTTTACATTTTTTCCTATGTGCACGGCAGTCATATTGGTAAGCCAACAGAAAGCTGATTTTGAAATGCGTACAATGTCTTCAGGAACAATAAAAACTCCATCTTTCGAAATGTCTGACTTTTCAACTTTTACAAGAGTTGCAGTTTCGTTTTCATAAACGATTTTCATTCAAATTCTCCTTATGAACAAAATTAGTATAATATATTAATGTTTTGATGTCAATAGACGAAAAAGTGTGCAAAAATACTTGATTTTTTTTATGTAATATGTTATTATTATGCAGTCATTGAGACAAATAAACACTCAAAGGGCATTTCAAAGACGGTTGCCTGAACGCTTCTAAACGATTGTTTTGATACTTTTTTTGAATATGTTTAGTTGCAAAAATCTTGTGATTTGGGTTGTCTTTGAGAGTATACTTTGGGAAAGACTAAAAACAAGGAGGGAGAAAAAATGTCTGTTATTTCAATGAAACAACTTTTAGAAGCAGGCGTTCATTTTGGTCACCAATCAAGAAAATGGAATCCAAAAATGAAAGAATACATTTTTACCGCAAGAAATGATATTCATATTGTCAATCTAGAAGTTACATCAGAACAAGTTGATAAAGCTTATTCATTTGTTCGTGATGTTGTAGCAAGCGGAAAAAGTGTTCTTTTTGTAGGAACAAAGAAACAAGCACAAGAAGCTGTTAAAGAAGAAGCTGAAAGATGTGGAATGTATTACATCAACACACGTTGGTTGGGAGGTACACTCACAAACTTCAAAACAATTAGAAACAGCATCGAAAGACTCAACAAACTCAATCAAATGGAAAAAGTTGGAGAATTTGATTTGTTGCCAAAGAAAGAAGTTGCTCTTTTGAAACAAGAAAGAGACAAACTTGAAAAAAATCTTGGTGGAATCAAAGATATGAGAGATCTTCCAGGAGTTATCTTTGTAGTTGATCCAACAAACGAAAAAATTTGTGTTCACGAAGCAGGAATTTTGAAAATACCTGTAGTTAGCTTGGTTGATACAAACTGTGATCCAAGTGGTGTTCAAATCGTTATTCCAGGAAATGACGATGCTATCCGTTCAGTTAAACTTATTGCAAGCGCTATCGCTGATGCTGTTATCGAAGCAAGAGAAGGCGTTTCAATGAAGAAAGACGACGAAAATGCTGACGAAGAAGTTGATCTTCAATCTATGTTAGAACAAGTTAAACCTAGCGTTGAATTGGCAGAAGCTGGAGAAGAATCTAAAAAAGTTGCTAAAAAACCTAGAAAAAAACCAGTTGCGAAAAAAGAAGTTAAAAAAGAAGAATCTACAGAACAAACTGAAAAAAGTGAATAATAAATTTTAAAAGGAGAATTGTTATGAGTTTTACTGCGCAAGATGTTGCTAAACTTAGAGCACAAACAGGTGTTGGAATGATGGAGTGCAAAAAAGCGCTTACTGATGCAAACGGAGATTTTGAAAAGGCTATTGTTCTTTTGAGAGAAAGAGGACTCAAGGCTGTTGATAAAAAACAAGGAAGAATTGCATCTGAAGGTTTGGTTGCTTCTTATATCCATATGGGTGGAAAGATTGGTGTTATCGTAGAAGTAAACTGCGAAACAGACTTTGTTGCTAAAGGCGACGCTTTCCAAGCATTGGTTAAAGATATTGCTATGCACATTGCTGCTGCAAATCCAAAATATGTAAAAGAAGACGAAGTTGACCCTGCTGAACTCGAAGCCGAAAAAGAAATTTTGAGAGCTCAAGCACTCAACGAAGGAAAACCAGCAAACATTATTGAAAAAATGATCGAAGGCAGAATTAAAAAGTATTATGAGGATGTTTGTCTTTTGAATCAACCTTTTGTTAAAGACTCTAGCAAGACAATCAAAGACGTTTTGACAGAAGCTACATTGCAAATTGGCGAAAAGATTTCTGTAAGAAGATTCGTTCGTTATGTGCTTGGCGAAGGAATGGAAAAGAGAAATGACAATTTGGCTGAAGAAGTAGCTAAACAAATGGCTGCAAAAAACTAATTTAGAATGAAAAGATATGGTACGCCATATCTTTTTTTAATTTTATCAAAAGGTAGGATTTTAACTTTGTATTGACACACATAGGAGAAATATGTTAAAATTGAAACAACAAGAGGAGGAATGTTTATGTCTGAAAACACTACCTGGACTACTTGGAAAGAAGGAATAATAGAGTTGACCTTACCTTATTTTGCGATGGATAGGGAAACAATTGAGGCCTATTAGAGAAAAACTTTTTCAATTTACCTGAAAAATGTAGCAGGCTTAATGCTCTTTTGAGTGCAATCCTTCCATATTGTGAAGAATATGAAAGAACTGGAGGAGAAACAGATCCTGCTATAAAGAAAAAAGTAGGGCAGGTGTTTTTGTCTAAACTCGATTATTCACAACTTGATTTTGAAACCGATCGAGATAGTTATCAGAGAGTCGGACGTTTGTTTCAACAAATAACAAATAAAGGAATAAACCCTTATAAAACAATTTATTGTCAAGTGATTTCTAGTGGCAGTTTAAAAAGGGATAAAGATACATACAAAATGTATTATGATAAAAGCAGAGATTTTGATTCGATTTATAAAGCTTTGTCAAGAGCATTGACTATTGGGGAGAATGATTCAGAAGTCGCTGCACGAGTTAATTCTGTTATAGAACAATGTTCTACACTTATATCAAAAGCAAACACAAGAAATATATATAATGTTCTTGATGTTGTAAAAACCTTTCCTGTTTTTGGAAAATATAGATGTTTCTTTCTCTTGAGAAGTGAAGAAATTGTAAATTTGTTTTCTATCAATCCCACTCTCTTTTGCACATCTTCAGAAACAATCAACAGTGCCTATCCATATCTTGCAAGAAAAGTCGATGTGCTTATTGGAAGAGATAGTGAAAAGTATAGAATTATGGGGATGGAAGAAGATCTCGAACTTACTCAAAGAAAAATGCAAATTTTGAGAAGTTGGCTAAAAAACAATTCGACTTTGCTTACTATGAAAGCGGCTTCGATGGAAGTTAAAGAAAATTATATCAAAAAAGCGCTTGGACAAACTTATAGTGGGTTGTATAGAGACTTCTTCTGCAATCCGGTAAACCTTAATCAGATAAATCAAATGCAAGAAAAGAGAATAATTTCTTATGCTGCCGAAAGCGTAAAGGTTTTGGAACAGCACTTTTCTCGTGAAGTTGTTGAAAGTTATTTAAGAAACAATATTCTTGTTTTTGCAATGAATCCCAACCAACTTTCTAGGCTTATCGAAAATGTAAAAGATATTGACAGAAGAAACCCAGAAATGAATTATGTGACTAAGTTTCTAACGATGGGAAAATCCATTTTTGGTGGCAATCTAGATTTTTCTAGCAACATTATTATTACAAAATTGAAAGACAGCAATGTAACTATTCCTTTTGACGTTTCAAAAATGTCTGGACAAGAATGTTTAAACAAATTTATTGATTTGTTCTTCCCTAAAAATTCAGATGTTGCAAGAAAGATAAATCAATTGATTTTAGAAAAAAATGACAGAAATGAAAAAGGCGAAAAGAAACTTAGGCAACAAATTAGAGAAACTGGGGAGCTTATAAAAGAATTAAGCCCTCTATTAAAATTGAGCTTCTTAAGTTATGCTGACAAAGCTAATAAGGTTTGTTCTTTGGCCTCCGACATCTCTCAGATTACAGATCTGCGTTTTAGATTGGCAGGAAAAGCAGATATTGAAGAGACGAAGGCTGTTGAAAGGGAAATTAGTGAAGATATTGAAACGACATTGAATGTATTGAGAGATACATTTGCGAAAAAACAAGGAAAGGTTCAAGAAAAATTTGATAATGTTGAAGAACTTTATGAAAAAACTATGCAATATCTTGATGAATGTTTTGACGATAAAAAACCTTTACCTGTTTTATTTAAAGAAGAGGTGGTGCTACCTTATTTGCAAACGCTTAAAGATAGTTTTGAGATGTCGCAAAACGAACAGCTTACTTTCTTTGGAGAGTCGTTAGCCGTGTCTGTGCCAGACCAAGAGTTAGCAAGAAAAATGAAGGTATTAAACAAGCGCATATCAGATGCAGATCACGATGCAGAAGAAGTTTCTGTAGAAATTAGATTTGAAAAATAAAAACGGTCCAAAACCGTTTTTATTTTTGAGAGAAAGTTTAGTTATCAGATAAAAACATTTGCAAAAAAAACTTTTTTGATATATACTAAAGTGAAATCATTATTTAAGGAGATTTTATGAACGAATTAGTTGACGATATTTTTGCTTCTTGTAAACAAGATTTGGAGAAAACATATTTACATCAACAAAATGAATATCTTGTTATTAGAGCAGGAAGGGCAAATCCTCACATTTTGGACAAGGTTATGGTGGAATATTACGGAGTTATGACTCCAATTGTTCAGATGGGAACTGTCACAGTTTCAGAGGCAAGAATATTAAATATTAATATATGGGATGTTTCTCAAATAAAAAATGTTGAAAAGGCAATTTCTCAAGCAGATATTGGAATAACACCAACAAACGACGGCAAGACTATTCGTCTTGTTTTTCCAACTTTAACAGAAGAAAGAAGAAAAGAAATTGTTAAAACAGTTAAAAAGATTTGTGAAGATACAAAAGTTGCTATGAGAAATATCAGAAGAGATGCTCTTGATATGCTTAAAGATTTGAAAAAAGATTCTAGCATTTCAGAAGACGAATTTGCTACTGCAGAAAAAGAAGTGCAAAAGCTTATTGACAAATATACTGCTTTGGCAGATAAAGAGTCTAGCCTCAAAGAAGAAGAGGTTATGAAAGTATAACAAAAGAACGATATTGCATTAAAAAGGTTGGTATGTTTAAATATAAAGATAAGATAGTTCACTTTAACTTGCCGACGCACATTGCATTTATTATGGACGGAAATCGTAGATGGGCGACCGAAAGGGGCCTCAACAAAATGATGGGCCATAGGCAGGGTGCAGTAGCATTGAAAAATATAATCTCAACATTAACTGAGATTGAAGAAATAAAATACGTCTCATTTTTTGGGTTTTCTACTGAGAATTGGAACAGAGAAAAAAAAGAGATTGACGGTTTGTTTGAGTTGGCTAGAAAATTGGTGGAAGAGAATGAAGATCAGTTTTATGAAAAAGGCATAAAATTTGTTTCTATGGGGGATGTGTCAAAATTCCCTAAAGATCTTCAAGATGTTTTGATTAGAGTTATGAATAAGACCAAAAACAATACCAATATGACTGTAAATTTGGCATTAAATTATGGTGGCCGTGACGATATTGTTTATGCAGTAAACAAATTGATAAAAAATGGAGCGAAAGAAATAACTGAAGAAGACATCAAACAAAACTTGTATTCTGCAGGTTCACCAGACATTGACTTGCTTGTAAGAACCAGTGGGGAACAAAGGGTTTCAAATTTTATGTTGTATCATGGCTTATAGCGAATTTTATTTTCCAAAGGTTCACTGGCCAGCATTTGACGACAAACAATTATATTTAGCTTTGAAGGCTTTTTCAAAGAGAAACAGAAGATTTGGAGGAAAATAATGAAAAAAAGGATATATTCGTCTATTGCGATTGTCTTGATTGTGGCGCTTATGTTTGTGTTAAAAATTTATGTAAGCGACTACTTTTTTGACGCTTTTTTTGCAATAATAGCTTGTTTTGCTTGTTTTGAAATGTCAAGACTTTTGACAAAAATAGGGTTTTATAATTATCAACTCTTGGCAGTCCTATTTCCTTCATTATTAACGGCAGGAAATTTGATTGGCATTTTTTATGCTGGACAAACTGGTGACATTTATTGGGTTTTGTGGACAATCTTGATTGATGTAGCACTTATGATTTTAGTGGCTTTAATAGCTTATATTTTTGGACTTTTAAGAAGAAAAAGCACTCAGAATGAGATTGTTGTAAGAGGTTTGAATATATCAGCAAACAAATTTGCTTTTAAGAAAGCTCTAAATACTTTGATTTGCTTTGTTTATCCATCATTCTTGTTTATGTTTTTCATATTTATAAATCACATTGGAGATCTTCCTTTGTCAAAACTCGCAGGAATTGATTCAAATGTTTCTGTATTTATGGTTATGACAGCTTTAATTATCCCTATGATTACTGATACTTTTGCAATGCTCACAGGTTCTGTAATAGGAGGCAAAAAGCTTTGTCCAAAGATTAGCCCAAACAAAACCATCTCTGGTTCTGTAGGGGGAGTTCTTTGGTGTGTATTGGTTGCAGCTGCTGTTTATCTTATTTTTGGTTGTGTCGAGTCTTTTGCTCCATTTATGGAAGTTTTCCCAATATGGGCATACCTTTTGATAGTTTTCTTTGGTTCGGCAATTGCTCAATGTGGAGATTTGTGTGAATCTGTGGTAAAACGCAGAGCCGGGGTTTCTGACAGTGGAAACATAATACCTGGTCACGGTGGAATGCTTGATCGTATAGACTCATATATTTTTATAGCACCTTATGTAATGCTTGCATTTTTGATTTTTGCTATTTAACAAAAGACCGACACAGAATTTAAGGAAATGAATAATGATAGTTTTGTATATCTTGCTTGCAGTCGTTATTTTGCTTTTTATGGTGCTCATTCATGAATTGGGGCATTATATTGCAGGGAAAATTCTTAAGTTTAAAATTACTGAATTTTCAGTAGGCTTTGGCTACCCGATTTTTTCAAGAACAAGCAAAAAAACGGGAGAAAAGTTCTCTTTGAGAATCTTTCCATTGGGAGGTTATTGTGCTTTTGATGGTGAAGAAGACGACAAAGAAAGCGACAATCCTTCTGCATTTAATAATCAAAAACCTTGGAAAAGAATTATTGTTTTTCTTGCAGGTGTAACTGCAAACTTTATTACTGCAATCATTTTTTCCTGGATTTTGCTATGCACAATTGGATATGATGTTCCTCAAATAGTTAGTGTAGATTCTTCTTATTCAAATCCCTTTAAAGAAGGAGATGTGATTTTGGAGATCGATGGAACAGAAATCGATTTTGCTTTCGGTGGAAAATATGTTGACTTGGTCAACGAACAAAAAGCTTTGGCAAGAGAACATTACAAAACAAATGAAACAGATTATACTTTTGATATGACTGTGAAAAGAGACGGCAAGAGAGTTTTGTTGGAAGACGTGAAGATCTACAAGGTAAGTTCCACAAACGAAGATGGCGAAGAAGTCTTTAGCTATTATGTTGGCTTAGAATCTGCTTCAGGTGAAACTCCAAGAACAATCGCCTATGTTTATGATGGGTGGTCTGGTTTTTGCAGATCATTTGAAATGGCATTTGGTTTTGCTTGGACTGTTTTGAAAAGTTTGTGGATGTTGATTACTTTCCAGATTCCTATAACTGAAATGGGAGGTACTTTTGCGACAATTTCAACCATCGCAACAATGGCTTCTCAAAGTATGACAACTTTGCTAGTTTTGATACCTTTGATAGCCGCAAATTTAGCAGTATTCAACTTGTTGCCATTCCCTGCGTTAGATGGCTCGCACGTATTATTCACGCTGATAGAGTGGATAAGAGGCAAACCGTTAAATCGAAAAATAGAAAACCGAATTCACTTTATTGGCATTTGTATATTGTTGGCATTTGTCGTCATAGTGGACATTATATATTTCGTAGGAAAACTTTTCTAACTTTTTCTCTTGACAAAAAAACTATCTTTGCTTAAAATAGTTTTATGAATTTTGAACAAGAGTTTGGTGCTTATTTTGGCGACCGTTTTCAATATTTGTATTTAAAAGATGTTATGATAAAAAAGCGTGAAGGCATTTGTATCATAACTTTTTTATACCCTTCAAATCTTCCTGATATAAAAGACGAAGAAAAGCAAGAAATTGTTGAATGGTTTAAAAGTGTTTTGGGGCTTGAAAAAATTGAACTTAGAGTTAAGTTTATGAAAGCCTATATTGAAGAAAGGCTGATTTTGAAGACGATTGCAAACTTTTTTGAAAAGAAATATAAGCTAATAACTTCATATCTAAAAAACGAGAGTTTCAAAATAAAAATTACACCAATTGATGTGCTTATAGATATTGAAGTTAGTCCAAGACAAACTCAATTTTTTGCCGAACATAAAATTTCTGCCGAACTGGCTAAAGTATTGAAAGAAAACTATTTGGTTGAATTTGTGGTAAATGTTAAAGAAAATGTTTATATAGACGACGAAGTTGATATTGAAAATGTAGAAATGAAAACAGCCTATAGATTACCTCAAAGATACAAGGTTGAAATCATAAAAGATGTTATCGGGAAAGATATTGTTCCAAAGCCTGAATTTATGTCGTTTATCACTTCTCCAAAAACAAATGTTATTGTTGCTGGTTACATAAAGAAAATCGAACGCAAAGATTTCGTTATGAAAAAAGGCAAACGTGCTGGAGAGCAGAAAGCTTTCTTTACGTTTGTTCTGGCTGATGGAAAGGGAAAACTTGAGTGTTTGTATTTTTGTCCAAAAAGAAACGAAGCTGTGATGGAAGCTCTTGAAGAGTGTATGTATGTAGTGGTGCACGGAGATGTAAGATTAAATCAACTAAACAAACTTTGTTTGTACGTTGACAAAATAGCACTTGCAACAGAAATTGGTATTGAAGAGGAAGAGCAACAAGAAGAAAAAGGATTTGAGGGCAGAGCTGTTGAAGTAGAAAAACTTACGGCCTTAGAGCAAGACACAATGTTTGGCAGAGAGACAAAATATAACAACAAAATTATGGGCAAAAGCATAGTTGTTTTTGACGTTGAAACAACGGGACTAGACCCTTCAATTGAACAGATTATAGAACTCGGTGCAGTTAAGATTGAAGACGGAAATATTGTTGAAAAATTTTCGACCTTTGTAAAACCAACAAAAAAGATTCCGTTTGAGGTTGTAATGCTTACAGGCATAACAGACGAAATGGTTGAAGATGCTCCACCAATTGAATTTGTAATCAAAGAATTTTATGAATTTTCAAAGGGGTGTATTTTGTCTGGTCATAACATCACTGATTTTGACATAAAATTTGTTAGAAATGCCGGTGAAAACTATGGTTTAAATTTTGATAACGAAATAATTGATACTTTAAAAGAAGCTAGAACGAAACTCAAAATTACAAGATTCAACCTCGGAACGGTCGTAAAGACCTTGGGTTTGACTTTGGAAGGAGCACATAGAGCTTGGAATGATGCTTTTGCAACAGCACAAGTCTTGTTGAAACTCAACGAAATTGGTCGTTAGGCGAGATTTTTTGGGCAAAAATTGATTTTTTGTTTAAAATTGTCTTGCATTTTATATAGATTTGGGTTATAATAATAACAACTTGACAGGGAGTGGGCAAATTCGTTTGCCCACTCCTTGCATTAAGTGGACATTTTTGGAGGTGGAATTTGGCAAAGGTTAAACAAATTTGCGAAGAAAAACTTAGACCCATTGTAGAAGAAATGGGCTACGAACTTGTCGAAGTAAGTTATGAAAAAGAAAATGGGGGAATGAGTTTGATTTTTACAATCGACAAAGATGGTGGAGTTAGCATTGACGACTGTGAAATCGTAAACAAAAAGATTGATCCAATTTTAGACGAGCTCAACCCAACAGACGACAAGCCTTATACTTTGGTTGTTAGTTCGCCAGGTCTTGACAGACCACTTAAAACTGACAGAGATTTGACGAGAGGCCTTGAAACAGAAGTAGAACTTAGTTTGTTTTCAAAGATTGACGGCAAAAAACTTTTTGTAGGTGTTTTGAAAGCATTTGACGAGGAGACTGTAAGTTTGCAAACGGAAAAAGAAACTTTGACCTTTGAAAGAGAAAAGGTTGCCTCAATTAAACGAGTTATAAAATTTTAAGGAGAAATAAAATGGTAAATAAAGATTTTTTCAAGGCTCTTGACGAACTTGAAGCAGAAAAGAAAATCAACAAAGAAGTTTTTATTCAAACGCTTGAAACAGCTTTGACATCTGCATATAAAAAGATGTATGGCGAAGCAAAGTCTGCTATGGTAAAACTTTTCCCAGAAAGAAACACAATCAAGATTTATTCTTACAAGACTGTTGTAGCTGAAGTAGAAGACATTGACAAAGAAATTTCTTTGGCAGATGCTAGACTTCAAAAGAAATCTTACAAAGTTGGCGACATGGTAGCAGTTGAGGAGTCAACAAAAGATTTTGGAAGAATCGCAGCTCAAACAGCAAAACAAGTTGTTATGCAAAAACTTAGAGAACTTGAAAGACAAAATGCGATTGACGAACTTTCTGAAAAAGAAGACGAACTTTTAACAACAATCGTAAAGCGTGTTGATGCTGACAATATTTATGTTCAAATTGCAGGATCTCACACAGAAGGCGTTATGCAAAAGAGCGATCAAATACCTGGCGACAAATTCAACGTTGGAGACAGAGTAAAAGTTTACGTAAAGAAAATCAAAGATTCTTTCAAGGGCCCACAAATCCAAGTTTCTAGAAGCAACATTGGTTTTGTTAGAAAATTGTTCGAGCTCGAAGTTCCTGAAATCGCTAGTGGAGAAGTTAAAATTAAAAATATTGCTAGAGATCCAGGAAACAGAGCAAAGGTTGCTGTTTATTCAGATAGACCAAATGTTGATGCTATCGGAGCTTGCGTAGGAAACAGAGGAAACAGAATCAACGTTATTGTAAACGAACTCAATGGTGAAAAGATTGACCTTGTAGAATATTCTGAAGATCCACTTGAATATATTGCAAGAGCATTGAGCCCTGCTAAAGTTTTGTCAGTTGAAACGAACGACAGTTTGAATATGTCTCAAGTAATTGTTCCTGACGACAAATTGTCTTTGGCTATCGGCAAAAGTGGACAAAATGTACGTTTGGCAGCAAAACTTACAGGTTGGAAGATCGATGTTAAACCAGAAAGCTTCTTGAAACCAAAAGAAACAGCTGTTAACAACGATGTAGAATATGAATTGACTGAACTTTCAGACGACACATCTTTTGATATGGACGATTTGGAAGAACTTGAACCAATTGACGATATAGGAAACTTAGACGAATAATCGGAGGGGCTATGCAGTCAAAAGAAAAGATAAGAATGTGTATTGTTTGCAGAGGACAAAGCGACAAAAAAACTCTATTAAGGATTGTTAAAAACAAAGACGGAGAGATTTTTGTAGACAAAACTGGCAAAGCAAACGGTAGAGGTGCTTATGTTTGCAAATCAAAAGATTGTTTTGAAAAACTTTGCAAACAAAAAGCATTAAACAGAGCCTTCAAAACAGAAGTTCCTCAAGAAATTTATCAAAAGATTGGAGAAGAGATTGAACAAAATTGATGGATTGATTTCTATAGCTAGAAAGGCAGGTTTTGTCATTATTGGTCAAGACAACTTGAAAAATTATGACAAAAAGTTGTATCTTTTGTTGCTAGATTATACAGCAGGCAAATCCCTTTCTAGAGAAATTGAATTTTTATCAAAAACAAAAAATGTTCCACTTTTTAGAGTTGAAAATCTAGGAGAAAAAGTGGGAATTGAAAATTGCAAAACCTTAGGACTTAAAAACAAAGCCATAAGCGAAAATATAAGCAAAATTTTAAAAGGAGAATAATTTGGCAACACAACAATTAAATGCACTAAAAACAATCAACAACATACAAAGAGACGGGTCTTTGCAAGATTTATTATTGTCAATTAAGCAAACAAAGGTTGAGATGGATAGTTTCGCTAAGACTTTGCAAGAACAAAAAGCGAAACTTGTTGCAAAACAAAAAGAGGCAGAAAGAAAACAAGCTGAACTTGAAAAAGCAAAAATGGTTTCAGAAGAGGAACCTGTTGTTTCTGCACCAGTAGAACAAAAAACCGAAAGGGTTTTTGCTCAAGGAAACAACCAAAAGAACAACTTTAGAAAGTTTGAACCAAGAGAACAAAGATTTCAGCCAAGAAACAATGCTCAAGGACAAGGAGGGCAAAACAACCAAAGACCACCTTTCAACAGAAATCAAAATTTCAACAATAGAAATGGCCAGACTCAACAAGGGGCTCAAGGCAACAGACCTAAAAACAATTCGTTTGTATCCACAAAAGCAAACAATTTCAAGTCTTTTGCTCCTACAGAAAGCAGTTCTGTTTTAGCTCAACCTGAAAGAAACTTTGGAAATAAAAACAAGCAAAGAAGAAATATAGACGAAACAAAGAAACTTAGTGCAAAACAAAAATCTACATTTTCAAAACAAAACAATATTCTTGTTATGGACGAAGAGGGTGTAGAGGAAACAACAATGGGTTCTAGAAAACTCATTAAAAAGAAAAAAGAAACAAATGTTGTGATTGCTCCACAAATTACACACGCAGTGATTAGTTCAAACGAAATTACGGTAAAAGATTTAAGTGAAAAAATTGGTAAACCTGTTGCTGAAATTGTTAAGAAGTTGATGCTGTTGGGAGTTATGGCGACAATCAACAGTTCAATCGATTTTGATACTTGCGAATTGGTTGCCGGCGAACTTGGGGTTTCTCTCGAACTTAAACTCGATAAGACTTATGAAGAAAAACTGCTTGATGCTTCAAATGAATCTGACGACGAAAAAGATTTGGTAAAGAGACCTCCAGTTGTCACTGTTATGGGACACGTTGACCATGGTAAAACTTCTCTTCTTGATGCTTTTAGAAAGACAAATGTCGTTTCTGGAGAAGCAGGTGGAATCACTCAAAAAATTGGCGCTTATCAAATTTCGTTTAATGGCGAAAAAATTACTTTTATTGACACTCCAGGACACGCAGCGTTTACATCAATGCGTGCTAGGGGTGCAGAAGTTACAGACATTGCGATTTTAGTTGTTGCGGCTGACGATGGGATTATGCCTCAAACGATTGAAGCTATTAGCCATATCAAGGCTGCGAATGTTCCTATGATTGTAGCAATAAACAAAATAGACAAACCAGAAGCAAATATTGACAGAGTTAAACAACAGCTTGCAGAACATAATGTATTGCCAGAAGAATGGGGTGGAGATGCAATTTGTGTTCCTGTTTCTGCAAAGACAGGAATGGGTATGGACGACCTCAAGAAAATGATTTTGCTTGTTGCTGAAATGGAAGAACTCAAAGCAAATCCAAACAAAACTGCGACGGGTAGCGTTATTGAAGCCGAACTTGACAAGACTAGAGGTGCTGTTGCGACCGTGCTTGTTCAGAATGGAACTCTTAAGATTGGAGATTCTATAATTTGTGGGATCACTTATGGAAAAGTTAAGGCTATGTTTGACGAAAATGGAAAGCCATTGAAAAAAGCTGGCCCATCAACTCCAGTTGCTGTTATGGGCTTTAATGAAGTTCCAAACTCTGGAGATGCTGTTTATGTTGTAGACGAAAGTTTGTCAAAACAAGTTATCAACGAAAGAATAAACAAAATTAAACAAGAAAGAGCTAGACTTACTTCAGGCGTAAGTGCTGACGACTTTATGAGCAGAGTTCACGAAGGAAAACTCAAAAACCTTAATATCATTATCAAAGCTGATACACAAGGTTCTGTTGAAGCGCTAAAAGCATCTTTGGAAGCAATTAGAAATGAAGAAGTTAAGGTTGTCTGCATTCATAGTGCTGCTGGTGCTATTACCGAAAGCGACATTATCTTGGCTCAAACAACAGGCGCTGTGGTTGTTGCGTTTAATATCAAAATTCCAAACAAAACAACTCAAACAGCAGAAAGTTTAAAAGTTGAAATTATTGAATCTAAAATTATTTATGAATTGGTTGACCAAATTACTAGATTGAGCAAAGGAATGATGTCAATCAAATATGAAGAAAAATATATTGGTAGTGCAGAAATCAGAATGGTATTCAAACTTTCTTCGGCAGGAAAGGTTGCAGGAAGTTATGTTTTAGACGGAAAGATTGCTAGAAATGGAGTTGTAAAAGTTAAACGTAAGGACGAAGTTGTTGGAGAAAGTTCTGTAGAATCTTTGAAGATTGTTAAAGACGAAAAATCTGAAGTTGCGAAAGGTTTTGAATGTGGTATCAAACTTAGAGACAACATTGACTTTGTTGAAGGTGACATTATTGAATGTTATATCAAACAAGAGGTTAAGAGAGACTAATAGGAGGGATTATGTCAAATCGTATTGAAAGGGCTAACAGTGAGATCTTGAAATGCTTAATGGAGATTATTAAAACAAAAATGAATGACCCACGACTTGACAAAATTGTAAGCATTACAGAAGTAAATGTTACCCCAGATTTTAAATATTGCAAAGCAAAGGTAAGTGTTTTGGATATAAATGATGTTGCAAACGTAACAAAAGTTTTGCAAAAATCAGAAGGTTATATCAAAAGAGAATTGGCAAAAATGTTGGATATGCCTTGTGTACCAAAAATCAACTTTGTTGTTGACAAAAGCACCTTGAGTGCTATTAGGGTGGAAGAAATTTTAAAAACTCTTACAATTCCACCAGAAGAGGAGAGTGAAAATACAGATGATGACCAATGAAATGGTTGTTGAAAAAATAAAAAGCTCAAAAAATATCGCGTTATTTGCCCATAGAGGTCCAGATCCAGATGCCTGTGGCTCTCTGTTTGGGTTGCGAAATTTGTGTCAAAATTTAGGCAAAAATGCAGATGTTTTTGTTGTAAGAAAACCAGAAGGTTATTTAAATCATATTTTTCCTTTAAACGAGACGAAAGAAAATTTTTCTCCAGAAAATTATGATTTGGTAATAATTGTAGATTGCCACGTTTTAAATTTGATTGATCCTCAATTCCAAGACGGGATTGTTGAATCAAACAATGTTTTGATCATTGATCACCACTTTGTAGGTGAGCACGAGCAAGAATTTTTGTTTAAACACGATTATCTTGTTCAAACAGAAGCTTCTTGTTCTCAATTGATTCTTGATTTGTTTAGAACTATAAACCAAAAACCAACACCAGTGGTTGCAAAATATCTTTATGCAGGTCTGATTGGGGACACTTCAAGATTTTTACATTCAAACTTGAGTAGAAGAGTTTTTGAAGATGCAATTTGTTTACAAGATTGTGGAGCCGATATTCAATTGGTTTATGATTATATGTTCAGATATCGTACAAAAGAGCAAATTCGTGTAAACAAATTCTTTTTAGACAACCTCAAGTTTGCTGAAGATGGAAGAGTTGGATATGTTATTTTCTCAGAAAAGGATATTAGAAAGATAGGTGTTGATATAGAAGATATTAAGCACTTCTGCAACGAAATTGTAAAGATTAAAGATGTAGAAGCCTCTTTTTTGTGTATAGAAAAATCAAAGGGGCACTATAAATTTAGTTTGAGAAGCGTTGGAGATGTTGAAGTTTTGTCTTTCTGCAACAAAATGGGTGGAGGAGGACATCCTGCAGCGTCAGGATTTGATATTGACATCAGTACAAGACAAGTTAAGAGAGAAATTCCTAAATGGGCAAAGGAGATTTTACGTGATAAATAATTCTAGCACTAGTGGAATTGTTCTAGTTAATAAACCTGCAGGTGTTTCTTCAAATAAAGTTGTAAACATTGTAAAGTACAAACTGGGTGCAAAAAAATGTGGTCATTTAGGTACACTGGATTTGGAAGGGCAGGGGTTGTTGCCTGTTACAGTAAACAGCGCAACAAAACTCTTTGACTTTTTTTTAAACAAGACAAAAACCTATAGAACGGTTTTTGTTTTTGGTTATGAAACAGACACTCTAGATCTTGCTGGTCAAAAAATCAAAGAAAAAGAATGTGATATTCAGCTTGAAGAATTAGAGATGGCCGTTTTTTCAATGATTGGAACCTATGCACAAATGCCACCACTTTATTCTGCAAAGAAGGTGGGAGGAAAAGTGGCTTATAAAGAAGCAAGGCAAGGAAAATCTCTAAACCTCAAACCAAAAGAGATAATGATTTATGATTTTAAACTCTTAAACAAACTTGAAAAGAATGTTTTTGAGTTTGAAATTTGTTGTTCTTCTGGCACATACATAAGAAGTGTATGCAGAGACTTGGCAGAAAAACTATCAACCTATGGTAGTATGCAGTGCATAATACGTACTAGATGTGGTGTTTTTGATTTAAACGATGCTTATACTCTAAAACAAATTGAAGATGGCGAATTTGAGATTTTGCAATCAGATTGTTTGTTTGACTATGAAAGTTTGATGCTTGATAAAACTGAAGAAGAAAAACTTTTAAATGGACAAGCCTTAAACTTTGATGTGTCGGATGGAAATTACAAATTGTATGGCGAAAAGTTTTTAGGGGTAGGTATTGTTTCAGAAAAGAAGTTGAAACTTGATATTAGATTAATTTAGGAGGCTTTATGGCAAAGTTGTTGTTTGGACCTTCAGGAAATAGCGAATCGTTTTATGAGCAAGGATACAAATCGACTTTAGATACTCCAAAATGGTTGGAAAAGCAAGGAAAAAGTGGACTTGATTTGTTTGAGTATAGTTTTGGGCAAGGTTATCGAATGTCTACCGATAAAGCTGAAGCTATTGGTGAAGAATTTAAGAAAGCAAATATTGAAATGTCTGTTCATGCTCCATATTTTATTAATTTTGCAAATCCAGACGAAGAAATGTATCTAAAATCACTAGGCTATATAAAAACAGGGATTAAATTTCTAAAAGCTTTCGGGGCAAAACGTTTGATTTTTCATAGTGGCTCTTGTGGCAAAGAAACACGTGAAAATGCCATTTCTCTTATGACAAAGAGATTTATAGAATTTATGCCTATGATGGAACAAGAGTTAGATCCGAATATGTTTTTATGTCCAGAGACCATGGGTAAGCCAATGCAGATAGGAACATATAAAGAGATTGTTGATCTGTGCACCATATCAGACAAACTTTTGCCAACTTTTGACTTTGGTCATATAAATTCATTGACCCAAGGTTCTCTCAAAGTAGAAGAAGACTATCAGAAGATTTTTGATTATTCTTTTGAAAAGCTTGGCGAAGATCGAACTAAAAATTGTCATATTCATTTTTCAAAAATACAATATGGAGCAAAGGGAGAGATTAGACACTTAAACTTTGACGATTTTGTTTATGGACCAGATTTTGAGCCTCTTTGCAATGTGCTTATAAAAAACAATATGTGCAGTCATATTGTCTGCGAATCAGCAGGAAAACAAGCCGAAGACAGTTTGTTTATGAAAGAACTTTATCTTTCTAAAACAAAAAATGCGTAAACACTTGTCAAGCGACAAATTTTGTGATATAATATAATGTAAATTTTAAATTAATTAGGAGATATTTATGGTTACAGCTGGAGATTTTAGAAAAGGCACTACTTTTGAAATGGATGGAAACGTTTATAATGTTATCGAATTTTTGCACGTAAAACCAGGAAAGGGTTCACCATTTGTTAGAGCAAAGATTAAAAACGTTATGACAGGACAAGTTAAGGAAGATACATTCAACCCATCTGACAAGTTTCAAGATGCAGTTATAGAAAAGAAAGAAATGTTGTATCTTTACAATGATGGCGAACTTTATTATTTTATGGACAATGACACTTACGAACAAATGCCATTAAACAAAGAGGTTGTTGCTGATGCTTTAAACTTCGTTTTGGAAAATATGCCTACAACAATGTATATTTATAAAGGAGTTCCTTTCGCAGTTTATCCTCCAACTTTTGTTGAGTTGGAAGTTGTTGATACAGAACCAGGAATTCAAGGTGACACATCAAAAGCAAGCAAAAAACCTGCAACATTGAGCACAGGATATACAATCAACGTTCCTTTGTTTGTAAACATTGGAGATATTATTAGAGTTGACACAAGAGATGGCTCTTATATGGAAAAAGTTAAATAATAATTTATCCATATAAACTTCAAGAACATATCGCGAGATATGTTTTTTTATTTTTAAATTATTTGCAGTTGGAGTCAAAGGTATTGTATAATCTATCTTAGGAGAACTTAGAACTTGAAAGACTTAGACCTTATTAGAAATTTTTGTATTATAGCACATATTGACCACGGTAAAAGCACGTTGGCAGATAGATTGATTGAAATGACCGGAACTGTTTCAAAAAGAGATATGCAAAGTCAAATTCTCGACTCTATGGAGCTTGAAAGAGAAAAAGGAATTACAATCAAACTTGCACCAACCAGATTGATTTATGAATTTGAGGGAAAAGAATACACCCTCAACTTGATTGACACTCCTGGACACGTAGACTTTACGTATGAGGTTTCGCGTTCGCTAGCAGCTTGCGAGGGGGCTGTTTTGCTTGTTGATGCTTCGCAAGGTGTAGAAGCTCAAACCTTGGCAAACACTTATCTCGCTATTGACAACAATCTAGAGACAATACCTGTAATTAATAAAATAGACTTGCCATCAGCTAGAGTTGACGAAGTGAAGATGGAAATTGAAGAGGTTATTGGTTTTGACGCTGAAAATTGTCCTTGTATTTCGGCAAAGGAAGGAATCAACATTGATCAAGTGTTAAAGGCCATAATCAAACAAATTCCAGCTCCAATAGGAGACGAAACAAAACCTTTGAAAGCGCTTATTTTTGATAGTCACTATGACAACTTCAAAGGGGCTATCTGTTTGATAAGGGTTTTTGATGGAGAAGTCAAAGCTGGAGATAAAATATTAATGATGCAAACGGGGAAGATTTTTGATGTTGCTGAAGTTGGTATCTTTGTTCCCCAAACAAAAGAAACACAAAAACTTACTGCAGGCGATGTTGGATATATAGCAGCATCAATTAAGACTATTGCAGACGTAAAGGTCGGCGATACGGTTACAAACGCACAAAATCCTATCCAAACGCCTTTGTCGGGATATAAAGAAGTTCAACCTGTTGTATTCTGTGGAATATTTCCAGTTGACGGAGCAAAATATAACGAGCTTAAAGATAGTTTAGACAAACTCAAACTAAACGATGCTAGTTTACAATTTTCTCCAGAGGTTTCTTCTGCTTTGGGTTATGGTTTCAGATGTGGTTTCTTGGGATTGTTGCACTTAGAAATTATTACAGAACGTCTTGAAAGAGAGTTTAATCTTGATATTATCACAACAGCACCAAGCGTTTCTTATAATGTTTACAAAACAGATGGTGAGATGTTGGAAATATCAAACCCTTCGAATTTGCCAACAGCAGTAGAAATAGATAGAATTGAAGAACCCATTGTAAACGTAAACGTTTTCACACCACCAGAATTTGTGGGGACAATTATGGAACTCTGTCAAGATAAGAGAGGGGTTTATAAAGATATGCAATATCTTGACAAAAAGAGAGTAGAAATGAAATATGTTCTGCCTCTAGGTGAGATTATTTATGATTTTTTTGATAGTTTGAAATCAAGAACAAAGGGATATGCAAGCTTTGATTATGAATTTGCCGGTTTTGAAGTAGCTGATTTGGTAAGAGTTGATTTGTTGTTAAATGGCGAAAAATGTGATGCTTTGTCTTTGATTGTTCATAAGGATAAAGCCTACAACAGAGGAAGGGATTTGGCAGAAAGGTTAAAGAAAATTATTCCTAGACAAATGTTTGAGGTTCCAATTCAAGCTTGTATAGGAAACAAGATTATTGCAAGAGAAACCATTTCTGCTATGAGAAAAGATGTTTTGGCAAAATGTTATGGTGGTGATATTTCAAGAAAGAGAAAATTGCTTGAAAAACAAAAAGAAGGCAAGAAGAAAATGAGAAAAATAGGCTCGGTAGAAATACCAAGTGAAGCCTTTATGAGCATTTTGAAACTTGACGAGGACAAATAAGATGTTGTCGTTGTATGTTCATATACCATTTTGTGAAAGAAAGTGCAATTATTGTGCTTTCAACTCTTTTGTTGCAACAGAAGAAAAACAAGACGACTATGTTGAACGATTATGTAAAGAAATTAAGAGGAGAAAATCTTCAAAACCAGTTCAATCAATATATATTGGTGGAGGAACGCCAAGTCTTTTGTCTGATAAAAACATATGCAAAATTATTAAGACAATATTTGAAAATTATGATGTTTATGAAGATGCAGAATTTACTATTGAGGCAAACCCAAATTCACTAACAGAAGAGAAACTCATTCTATATAAGTTTTTGAGGGTAAACAGAATAAGTTTGGGAATTCAAACATTAGACAATAAAAATTTGCGAAAAATTGGACGTTTGCACAACAAAGAAATGGCTTTGAAAAAGGTGGAACTGGCTAGAAAGTATTTTGATAACGTTTCTGCAGATTTGATTGTGGGGCTGAACAATGAAGATGGCAGGAGGCTTTGTTCTTATGCAAAACAATTGTTGCACTTAGGAATAAAACACATCTCTTGTTATCTGCTTGAGGTCTATGAAGACACAAAACTTTATGAAATGCTAGAAAAAAATCTTTATTCTATTTTAAATGACGATCAAACTATAGATGCTTTCAACAAGCTATCAAATTATTTGATTGACCAAGGAATGTCACGTTATGAGATAAGCAATTTTGCTTTTGATGGATATGAAGGAAAACATAACTTAAATTATTGGAAAAGAGGCGAATATTTGGGTTTTGGAATCTCAGCACATTCATTTATAGATGGAAAAAGGTTGAAAAATGCTGACACAATTTTTGATTACAAATCAAATATTGTGGAAGTTGAAAATCTGTCAACCAAAGAGGTGATTGAAGAAAAAATTATGTTGGGTTTAAGGTGCTTTATAGGAGTTGATTTGAATGAGTTGAAAGAACTGGGCTATGACATAACTCAAAACGAATATTTTTTCTCGTATTTAAATCAAGGAGTCTTGACACAAAAAGAGGAAAAAATATTTTTAAATCCAATCTATTATCACATATCAAACACAATTATCTCAAATTTAATATAAAAAACACTTGCATTTGTTAAGTTGTTGTGCTATAATCAAAACGTAAAGTCAAACGACTTGACAAAGAGGGGTTGTTGTGTCAAAGATTGAACTTCAAGATTTTGTTAAATATGGCAGTTTGTTTGAAACTTATGGAAAGCTTTTAAGCGAAGACAGACAAACTATTATGACAGATTATTTTGAATTTAATATGACATTAGCCGAGATAGCCAAAGAGAAAGAAATTTCTCGCCAAGCTGTACTAGATGCGATTTCTAAGTCATGCAAAAAACTTGAAGAGTTTGAAAGCAAATTGCACATTGTTGAAAAAAGACAATCTCTTCTAGGAGAATTGCAGGCTTTACGTGATTTGACAAACGAAGAATTAAAGGAAAAAGTCGAAAATTTAATAAGGAAATTTTAAATGGCATTATTTACGAGTTTATCTGAAAAATTTAACCATATCTTTTCAAAATTGACAAAGAAAGGTCGCTTGACCGAACTTGAAATCAAAGAAGCAATGAGAGAAGTAAGAATCGCTCTTCTTGAAGCAGATGTAAATTATATGGTTGCAAAAAAGTTTGTTGCAGACGTTTCTCAAAAAGCTGTCGGGGAAGAAGTTTTGAAAAGCCTTACTCCGGGACAAACGGTTATTAAAATTGTAAAAGACGAATTGACAAACTTAATATCTTCAACAAATCAAAAACTTCAATTTGCATCAAACAAACCAACGGTTATTATGATGTGTGGTTTGCAAGGTGCAGGAAAGACCACAATGTGTGGGAAACTTGCTTTTCATTTGAAAAAAAGTGGAAAAAAACCTTTGCTTGTGGCTTGTGATATTTATAGACCTGCTGCAATCAATCAACTTCAAGTTGTCGGAAAGACTGCAAATGTTGAAGTGTTTGAAAGAGGAACTCAAAATCCTGTAAAAACAGCAAAGCAAGGCTTTGAACACGCAAGGAAACAGGGATATGATGTTGTGATTATCGACACTGCCGGTCGTCTTCACATAAATCAAGAGTTGATGGACGAACTTAAACAAATCAAAAAAGAAGTTTCTCCAGACGAAATCTTGCTTGTTGTAGATGCCATGACAGGTCAAGATGCTGTGACAATTGCTGAAAGTTTCAACAATGACCTCGACATCTCTGGTGTTGTTATGACAAAATTAGATGGTGATACAAGAGGTGGTGCTGCACTTTCTATCAAAGCGATTACTGGCAAACCAATCAAATTTTCTGGTGTTGGCGAAAAGATAGGTGACTTAGAACCTTTCTATCCAGATCGTATTGCAAGCAGAATCTTGGGAATGGGCGACGTTTTGTCACTTATTGAAAAAGCACAAGAAGCAGTTACAGAAGAAGAAGCTCGCAAGATGGAAGCCAAATTGAGAGAAAATTCGTTTACCTTTGAAGATTATCTTGTGCAAATGGAAAAACTCAACAAAATGGGCAATATTAACGACTTAATTGCAATGATTCCGGGTATGTCTGCAAAAATGAAAGGTGTTGCGATTGACGAAAAACAATTGGCAGTAAACAAGGCAATTATTCAAAGTATGACACCTGAAGAAAGACGTAATCCTGACATAATTAAAGCGAGCAGACGCAGAAGAATCGCTGAAGGTAGTGGAACATCAATTCAACAAGTAAATACGCTCTTAAAACAATTCGAGCAGTCTAAAGAGCTTATGAAGCAAATGAAAAATAAGAAAAGATTTTTCTAAATTTGATATAATTCAAAACAACAGTTTTGATTTATATATACGAAAGAACAACTTTCAAAAAAACTTAAAAAAGGAGAGAAGAACATGGCTGTTAAAATTAGACTTACAAGAATGGGAGATAAAAAGGCACCTTTTTATCGTGTAGTTGTTGCTGATAGCAAAAGCCCAAGAGATGGAAAATATATTGACCTTCTTGGAACATACAACCCATTAACAAACCCAGCTGAAATCAAAATTGACAATGAAAAAGCTCAAACTTGGCTTAAAAACGGTGCTCAACCTACAGAAACTGCAAAGTCAATCTTGGTTAAGAGTGGTGCTATAGAAAACAAATAAGGAGATTAAGATGGACGAATTATTGAATTTTCTCGTAAAAACCTTAGTTTCTAATGAAAATGAAGTTAAAGTTGAAAAAGAGGAAGACGATAAAACCATAACATATCGTGTTAAAGTTGCAGAAAGCGATATTGGAAAGGTTATCGGAAAAAACGGAAAAACTGCCTCAAGCATCAGAACAATAATGAGATCTATTGGCGCAAAAACTCATAAGAAAATTTTTGTCAAATTTGAGGACTAAAAATGGAGTTTGTTTGTGTAGGAAAAATTATTAAACCGCAGGGAATCAAAGGAGAAGTAAAAATCGCTCCTTTGGTAGATATCCCTGCGATTTTTAATGGAAAGCATCAATTGTTTATAGAAAAACGCCCAAGTGAGTTTAAAACTGCAACGTTTAGGCTTGGCTATGCTTATGTTTTGTTTAAAGAGATTTTGGACAGAAACACTGCTGAAAAATATAGAAACAAATTTATTTATATAACAAAAGAAGAATTTGAGAAAATAAGCGTAGACGATTTTCTCATAGAAGATTTGATAGGAAAGACTCTACTTGACGAAAATGGTGAGTTTGTGGGACAAATAATGGGCGTAACAGATTACGGCTTTGACGATATCTTGATTGTTAGCGAAAACGACCATTTATATGAAGTGCCATTTAGAAAAGACATTTTTCTGGTTCAAGACAAAGAGATTTCAGTAATAAGAAAAGAATTTGATGGAGCAAAGGTAAGTCAAGAATGAAGATAGATATTTTGACTTTATTTCCAGAGGCCTTTACACCTCTTCAAACTAGCATTTTGGGAAGAGCTGTAGAAAATGGTGTTTTGGAAATCAACGTAATAAACATACGAGATTTTTCGTTGGACAAACATAAAAAATGCGACGACTATCCGTTTGGGGGTGGCGCAGGAATGCTTATGACTGTTCAACCTTTGTTTGATGCCATAAAATCAGTAAAAACTGACAATAGCAAAATTGTGTTTCCTTCTCCAATAGGAAAAACATTTTGTGCAAAAAAGGCCGAGTCTTTGTCTAAAGAAGAACATCTAATTTTTGTTTGTGGGCATTATGAAGGGGTTGACGACAGAATCTTTCAATTGTTTGAAATCGAACAAATATCTATCGGAGATTTTGTTGTGACAGGAGGAGAGCTTCCAACAATGATAATTATTGATGCTGTTGCTCGATTTTTAGATGGTGTAATTTCAAAAGAAAGCTTGGATTGTGAAAGTTTTTCAAATGGGCTTTTAGAATATCCTCAATATACGAGGCCACAAGAGTTTCAAGGCTTGAAGGTGCCAGAAGTGTTGTTGTCGGGAAACCATCAAGAGGTTGACAAGTGGCGTAAACAACAAAGTTTGCTTCGCACTAAAAACTTAAGAAAAGATCTTTTAGAAAACAAATAATACACTTTTTGTGGTGTAGTATGCGTGAGTAATACACAATATATGGAGGGATTATGAAAATCAATTGGTTTCCAGGACATATGCGAAAAGCATTGAAAGATATAAGCGAACAACTCAAAAAGGTTGATGTGGTTACTTATATCTTAGACTCTCGTATTCCATTGTCTTCGTTAAATCCAACTCTGAGTCAACTCACAGAAAACAAACCCATTTTGTATGTTTTTAACAAAATAGATATGGCCGATAAAAACAAATTAGATGCAATTTTGCCAAGGTTTAAGAGCGAAAAGACAGACTACATATTGTTTAATAGCACTCTTTCTGGAAAATCTAATTTGATTACAAACAAGATTAAATCTCTTGTTTCAAGCAAAATTAAGAAATATCAAAGCAAAGGTATCAAACCAACAATTCGAACAATGGTGGTTGGAGTTCCAAATTGTGGTAAAAGCACATTAGTAAACAATTTGTGTAAAAAAGCAAAAGCAATCACGGGAGACAAGGCAGGGGTTACTAAAAGAGGCTTGTGGCTTCCAATAGGAGATTGTATTGAAGTTTATGATACGCCAGGAACCCTTTATCCAAATCTTGCAGATCAAGAAGTTGCAAAAAAACTAGCTTTTGTCGGTAGTATTAGGGACGAAATATTGGACTTTGTAGAACTCGCACAAGAACTCCTTATGTTTCTTGGCAAAACCTATCCCCAAACGATAAATACGCGCTACAATGGGGAAAAAACTCTTGAGGGAATTGCAAATTTGCGTAAATTTGTTCTTAGTGGTGGAGAGCTTGATATTGAAAGAACTGCCAGATCCGTGTTAGACGACTTTAGAAAAGGGCGTTTGGGAAAACTGACTTTGGATTAGGAGAAAGGCTGTGACGAAGGTCTTAAACAAAATTAAAGGCGATTGTGGTGAAATATTGGCTCAAAAATTTCTCAGAAAATTAAAATATAAGATTATTGAAACCAATTATAAAAATAAGTTTGGAGAAATCGATATTATCGCTCAAAAAGATGGAAAAATAGTTTTTGTAGAAGTGAAAAGTCGTGAAACAAGCGCATTTGGAAGGCCAATTGAGGCTGTAGATTTAAACAAACAAAACAAAATAAAGAAAGTGGCAGAATTTTATTTGATTCTTCACAATCAATATTATCAAGAGGTAAGATTTGATGTTGTAGAACTCTTAGACGGAGAAATCACTCTTACAGAAAACGCATTTCAATAAATTTATAAAAAAATTGTCAAAAACACTTGTAAAATATAGTTTGCTCGTGTTATAATATCAAAGACTTCGGATGTTCCGCTTTAGTATGATACTTTATGAGCATCTTGTCGAAAATCTGAAAAAAGGAGATAAGTCAAAATGGCAAACATCATTGATCAACTCGAAAGAGAAGGAATGAAAGAAACTATCCCTGAATTTGGCATTGGCGACACAGTTAAAGTTGTTGTTAAGATCAAAGAAGGCGATAAAGAAAGATTGCAAGCATTTGAAGGTGTTGTTATTGCTAGAAAGAATGGCGGAATCAGAGAAACTTTCACTGTAAGAAAAATGTCTTATGGTGTTGGTGTTGAAAAAACATTCCCAGTTCATTCACCAAAGATTGCAACTATCGAAGTTGTAAGAAAAGGTAAACCTAGAAGAGCAAAACTTTATTATGTTAGAAATCTTACTGGAAAGGCTGCTAAAGTTAAATCAGCTGACAACAAATAAAGATATTAAAGATCATTTTGGTGGTCTTTTTTATTTTTTAAGTTTTGAAACAAAAAAAACACGGATTATCCGTGTTTTTTTATTCTCAACTTTTCTAATGTTTCTTTATTTTCTTTCGAAACCCTAAAGCTTTCTTTTGCTTTGCTTATAGCTTTATTTCTAATAAATTTGTCGGCTTGTTTTTCTATAGTAGTCTTTGCCAAAGTAAAATTTGTTACACAAAGCTCTGCATAAAACCAAGCCAATGCCATTTTTACATAATAATGTTCGTTTGTGATTTTCTGAAATTTTGAAACAATTTCTTCAACTTTTTCTGTCTTTATAAAGTTACGCATCAATCCCACAATTCCTACTCTTACATAAAAAGGTTCAGAAGAGGCGAGGAGGTTACAAAAATAGTCATAAGCCTTTTGATCTTTGAGTCTATCCAAAGCAGCTATTGAGCAATCGCACGTTGCCCAATTGTCAATGTAAGGCAAGATGTTTTGCAAATATTCTAATTGTTCGTCTTTAAACCTTGAAGCAGAGAAGGCATAAAGCAAGATTTCTTCGTGAGTTAGATCTCTGTCAAGTTCAATATGCTCAGGTTCGATTTCTTTTGCAAGTCTCTTTAATATTGGATATCTAACACCGAGTAGGGGATATCTAGTAGAGATTGTTTTTTTGCTAAAATCAGCATAATATAGATCTGAATTTTCTTTTAAAAATTTTTTAATATCAACCATTTTACTCTCTTCTTAAAGCTTCTACTGGATCAAGTTTTGCAGCTTTGCTTGCAGGATACAAACCAGAAATTACGCTAATAACAAGTGAAACGCCAATAGCGACTGCGAAGTACCACCATCTATAACTTATTGGGGCAAGCCCTATTGTATTTTGAAGAATCAAATATACTACACCAGTCAAAATAAGATTAAAGATAATTCCAAAGATTCCACTCAAAAGTCCAATCAAGAAACTTTCAGAACTAAATATTCGCTTGATATCTTTTCTTCTAGCACCAATTGATTTTAATACACCAATTTCTTTTGTTCTTTCAGATACACTCATATAAAGAACCACTAAAATCATCATTGCAGAAACAAACAAAGAAATGCTTGAAATAACTACCAAAGAAGTGCCTATTGTTTTTGACATACTAGTAAACATTCCTTCCAATTGATCTTCAATAGAACCAGAGTATTTGTTTGTTGAAAAGAGATAGTCATTGATTGCTTTTGTAGTTTCTTCACTATCTGTTTTGATATAGTAAGTAGTAGGAGCAAAAGAGTCTGAAACACCTTCTTCTGCAAATATTGATGCAAGATAATCATAATCTACATATAAAACCATAAAGTTTGACATAATCGAGGTGTCCATAATGCCACAAATTTTGTCGACAACTTCAACAGGGCGACTATTGTTTCCAACTCGAATTGTAAATGTAACTTTGACTTCTTTGCCAATAGGGTTTTCTCCAACCAAATTGTTTATGCCTTGCGTGAACATAAGTCCTCCAGTTGCAGAACCCATTTCACCGGCTATAATATTTGTTTCTGAATAATATGGAGGAACTGAATAAAGATAATAGATTGCTTCTGACTCGAGTTCTTCATTTGGGATAGGGTCACTAAATTCGTCCCCATAGCCTTCTCCAGTTGGGTTGTACAAAACCTTTGCACCGGTTGCAATGGCCATCATTCCAAAACCAGGTGTTATATCGTCTTCTGTAAGCTCAAAAGAAATTCCTTCTTCGTCCAAATATTGATTTATACCTGTAATAAGCTCATTTTTTTCTTCGTCAGTAAAAGGGTTGAATTGCATTACGTCTTGAATATTTCCTTCACCCTTTTTTGTAATTGTTACAATTTGAGGGTTGGAGTACGACTTCATTGTGTTGTCAATAAAGTCAGTAATACCAGAACTAAAACACATCATTAAAATCAAGCTACCAATTCCAATCGAAACGCCAAAAGCCATCAAAAAGTTTTTAACTTTGCTAGCCCACATATTGTGCAACGAAAGTCTAATAGAAGACCAAAAAGAAAGGTTTTGTTTTTGTTTACCTTTTTTGGATGGATCCTCTTCCAAATTTTGAGATTCAAAAGTAGAAGCATTTTTTTGATAGTTTTCATTTCTTCTATCAGATACTATTTTTCCATCGGAGATTTCAACCACACGAGAGGAAATAGAGGCTACTTTTTCTGAGTGGGTGACCATAATTACAAGTTTGCCACTGTCTGCGATTTCTTTCAGGATTTCCAAAATCTGCAAAGAAGTTCCACTATCCAAAGCTCCAGTTGGTTCGTCTGCAATAATAATTTCAGGATCATTGATAAGAGCTCTTGCAATAGCTACTCTTTGCTTTTGTCCACCAGAAAGTTGGGTTGGCTTCTTTTTTAACTGATTTTCAAGACCGACCATTTTCAAAATTTTTGTTGCTTTTTCAACCCTTTCTTTTTCTCCAACATTAGACAAAGTCATTGCCAATGTCACATTGTCCAGGATTGATAGGTGGGAGATTAGGTTGAACGATTGAAAAACAAACCCCACCTTGTTTTTTCTGTAGTTGTCGAGTTCTTTTTCTTTCAACTTGCTTAAATCTTGACCACCGGCTATGATTTGTCCTGTGTATTCTGAATCCAAACCCCCGATTAAATTCATTAGGGTTGACTTTCCGCTTCCACTTTCGCCAACAATGGATACAAGCTCTCCCTTTTCGAACTCTACATTGATATCATATAGGGCTTGAAAATAATCCTTATTGCTTAATTTGTATTTCTTATTTACGTCTATAAGTCTAAGTTCTTTTTCCACTCCAAACTCCTTTTAAGTCCTGTTTGCATTTGCAATCAGTTTATCCAAAACTTTATTAAATGTTTGCTTTTCACTTTCGGTAACGCCAACAGACAATTCGTTATAAAGTTTATTTTCTATCTCAGTAAGTTTCTTTGCATAGATTTTTCCTTTTTCCGAAAGTTCTATCTTGCTTGTATATAATGGTTTTATCAAACCTTGAAGTTGCATTTTAAATAGGGTGCGACTAGTATGAGCCTTGTTGCAACCTAAATTTTCGGTCAATTCTTGTTGTGACCCAAACTTTTGTTTGCTTAATGCGTTGATAAAAGGTACATAGCTTGAAGGTAAATTTTCTTCTTTCATTTTTTCAGTTACATATTTGCAATAAAAGTTTTTTAAAGGGGTTATTTTTTTTAAGTCAAAAAAGTTCGACATAATTCCTCACAAATATCATTTATAATCTTTAATTTTTTAAGAGTCTCATTAATCCTTAATATGATATCATATTAAGGTTGATTAGTCAACAATATACTTAATAAAATTATCAAAATAGATTTGTAAAATTTGGAAAGATATGATATAATAGCGACACTGGAGGAAAAATGAATTATTTGCTTTGCTTGCATTCGCACGGTGCTAGTTTTGTAGATAGTTTATATGATGCTGTGCTAGACGCATTAAAGGTCTTGCCAATCCTTTTTCTCGCATATCTTTTGGTTTCTTTTTTATCACACGACCATAGCAGAAAATTTTCTAGATTTTTGTCTAAAAAGAAAAAGACTAGTGTTTTATATGCTTCATTTTTGGGCTGTGTGCCACAATGTGGTTTTTCGTCTGTTATTGCAGACTTATATTCAGAAAAAACAGTGTCATTGGGGACTTTAATTGCTGTTTTTATAGCGACTTCAGACGAAGCAATTCCAATTATGATTTCTGAGCCTAATAGCATCTTAGATATGTTGTTGTTGGTTGCAATTAAAATAGTTTTAGCTGTCTTTTGGGGGTATATGATTGACCTCATAATCAAATTGTGTGGAAGAAAAAAATCTTCATATATTGAAAAGAAATATGCTTACAAATTTACACAAAAGCAAACTTCTCAAACTTCACAATTTGAACAACCGTTACGTAAAGAATGTGGGCACGTTCATACAGACAAATGTAACCATTCGTGTGGACACAAACATGGTGATTGTTGTGTAAATAACATATTTTTAGACGCTTTTATTCATACATTCAATATTTTGATCTATATCTTTGTAGCAACTTTTGTCTTGAACTTGATAGTTGGTTATTTCGGACTTGAGGCTTTACAAAATTTGTTGACATCAAATGTTTACGTTCAAATTTTAATCGCAAGTTTGATTGGGTTGATTCCAAATTGCGCTTCTTCTGTTTTGCTAGTAGAACTTTATATGCTTTATGGTACATTAAGTTTTCCTGCGTTGTTGGCAGGGCTTACTACAGGGGCAGGAGTAGGAATGGTAATTCTTTGGACGAGAAACAAAAAACACCCACTTCAAAATCTGGGTATTTTAGTTCTTCAATATGTTATCGGAATAACTTCTGGATTTTTGTTGACTTTGTTTTTCTAGTCTTCATTATAGAAATCAAATGCTTTCATAATCTCTTCAAGGTCTTCTGTAGGGTGTAAAGCTTC
Source organism: Clostridiales bacterium (assembly GCA_015069395.1). Taxonomy (GTDB): domain Bacteria; phylum Bacillota; class Clostridia; order Christensenellales; family UBA1242; genus Caccovivens. The sequence continues at coordinate 27,501 of SVIR01000004.1, read as the reverse complement.
TTCTAGATTAAAACCACTTTCTTTTTCGGGAATGGCTCTTAAATCAGGAGCTTTCTTTTTTATTGAGATATGAACCTCTTTTGGAGCTTCATTTGTCTTTTTGTAGTCTTGCATTTTGTTTAACAACAAACGCATACTGTCGTTTTCAGAATAAACTGGTTGTGTGATGTTGATTCTTTCTTCAAGGCTGGCTTTGTAATTGTTTATCATTACTGAAAATTCTGACAAAAGGCTTTCAAAGTTTTGGTTTTTTCTTAATTGAGGGAACTTGATATCAAGTTCTTTAATCAAAAGTTCAAGTTTTTCCATAATGAGTCTATAAAACTTTCTAGAGCCTTCTTCCTGAAATCTTTTTGCTTTTTCAATCGCATTGAGAGCTGTCATAATATTTTTTTCTTTGTTTTCAATATCAAATCTCTCATTTTTCATATCCAAAACCTTTCTTTCAGAATCTAAGGCTTTGAGTTTTTCTTCCATAAGCTTTGCTTCATAACTAGCTTTCATTCTTTGAATAAAGCTATCAACATCACTTTTTTTGTAACCATTTATTTCTCGTGAAAACATATTACTTTCTCCGTTTTAAAAAATATACAACTTCTAGTATTAATAATATCAAAAAAGGCACCACAAAAGCAATAAAAATATGCAAACTTATCAAACTTTTTAACAGCAAAAAAACAAAAATTGCGACGAAAATTATCGAATAAGCAAAAATTAAGTGAAATTTCTGTCCTGTTTTAAAAAATGTAATTATCGAAGCACTTGCAAAGGCAGAGAGAATATATAATGGAGCGAAAGAAATTGTTTTTGTAAACCAAAAGACATAACCAAAAGCCCCGATAAAAACTAAAAGAGTTCCGATATAAAGCGAACTATCAAGGCGAAAGAAATTGCTTTTGATTAGTTCGTAGACGCCTAAGCACAAACAAAAACTGTAAAACCATAAGTCTGCAATTTTCCAAACAAAAATGCTAATCAATGTAAGGGTAATAAATGCAGAAAAAAATAAAAAAGCCGAAACAATTAGCAATATTGACTTTTTTATTTTAAAAACTCTACCTTCCATAGTTAGATTATTTGGTAAAACACCCGTTTTTAAACATTTTATGGATCAGTTTTAAGAACTTTCATAATAATATCAAAACTATCTTTCTTTTTCTTCTTTGTAAGCGCGAAATACAAAATACCTGCAATGCCAATAATTATAAAGAAAATGCTGAGAAGCTGTGAAACTCTAATGTTTCCAATATACAAACTGTCGGTTCTCAAACCCTCGATTAAACTTCTTCCTAAACCATACAAAACAAGATAATAGCACGCGACAATACCCTTTTGTTCTGTTTTGAAAAGAACTAAAAGCAACGCTCCAAAGGTAAGAAGGTTCCATAAAAACTCATAGAAGAATGTCGCCATATGCCACTGATCCAGAGCATCGATATACACTGCAAATGGAAACCATTGCCATTTTGGGTCTGTAACTTCATATCCAAAGGCTTCTTGATTGAAGAAATTTCCCCAACGTCCAAGAGCTTGAGACAAAATCATTGAAACGGCAACTATATCAATTATCGCAAAGAAATTCTTTTTGTGAATTAAACAATAAAGCAAAACTGCGATTGCTCCACCAATCATTCCTCCATAGAAAGCAAGTCCACCTTCCCAAATTTTGAAAATATCCCAAAAATTTGTATAATATTCGAGGCGAAATAAAACATAATAGAGTCTTGCTCCGATAATAGCAAAAGGTATAACATAGCAAGCAAGAGTTAAAATGTCGTCTTTTTTTAACCCACGTCTTTTCGCAAACACACAACACAATACGACACCCAACAAATAAGCGAGGGCACTAGTAATTCCATAAAAATTTATATGATGGCCAAAAATGTCAAAACCACTTGGGACAGATAAAACAAAATTTTCCATATCATTCTCCAATGATTATAGTATATTGTCAAATATAGAAAAAGTCAAATCAAAACAATGAAAAAAGCACTCTAAATGAGTGCTTTAAATTACAATTTTTTTGATATTTTGTAGACAGAGGAAACATAAAGAGGATCAAACATATCTGCGTCGTCAAATGTGCTGAAGAGGGTGGTGCTATAATTGTTTTCACTTGCTCTAGCCAAAAGCATAAGTTGTTTTAAAATTTCTACGGTTGTTTCATTATGTCCCATAAAAGTGGACGTTGCTTTTGCTGAAAAATCAATTGTGTTTATCAATGTAGGAATATCTTGAATAAAAGCTGCAACAGAAACCCCTTGTTTTTGCAATCTTTTGATATGTTCCATAAAAAGAATCAAAGTTTCATAAATGGCAAAAGGTCTTTCGTCATACTTTATCAAAAAACAATTTGAAAAACCAAGACTTGCATAACTTAAAAAGTTTTCATACAAAACATTTGGAATAAGGGCCAAACAAACAACATTGTTTTTCTTTAGTTTTGAAATCAAGTTTTTTACTTCGTCAGATTTTTCTAAAAAACTCTTCGATGGCATCAAATAGCGAGAGCCTAATAAAATATGATCAATTTTTTGAGAAGGGACCACCATATCATAAGATTCTTCTTTGCACACATATTTATCTGCAGGTTGATAATTTATAGAGGTGATTGAATCCAAGAGATATTCTTTGTCTTCATTCATAATAATAGCCATTCCGGTTATATAGTCATATTCTCTTATTTCGGAAAATCTATCATTTTCAATCAAAACCATTTTGCCGTTGTCTTGATTGGTTATGTAAAGCTCTGTTTCAGATTTTTTACAAACGATTCCTCTAACTTCGATAGGAAACAACTTTTGTCTTACAACTTTGTCTTCTATTTGTTTGAAAGATACTATCTTTTGAAATTGAGAGTTTGGTCTAGATTGATTTGTATTTAGGGTATAGTCTTTTCCTGCAATTTTTGATAATTCTGTTAAAATCCCTTCAATGTTGCTAAGTTCTTTATAAGGTCTCCCTTGTCTGAGTGGGAGAGGTTTTAAATCTTCTCCCGAAATTATTTTATCCATAACAATAACAATGTGGTCATTTCTCTTGAGGGTTGTAGGAGAATTTCCTCCGAAAACTCTTGCCAAAGCTCTGAGTTCATAAATGCCCAAAGATTCGATAAGTGCCAAACATTCTTGTTGCGATTTAGTTAAGTTCTCATAATGATAATTTGGTTTTGCCATTTTATCTCCTTTATCTTTTTGTATAATTTTTTAAATCTAAGTGAGTATATCATATTATTTGCAAAAAGTAAAATTATTTTACAAAATTTCAATCTCTATAAATTTTAACTTTTCCGGCTACGGACTTCCTCATATCTTCGCTTATCGCTGCATAATGTTTTTTTGTTGTGTTGACATCTTTATGTCCCAAAACATCTGCTACAATATAAATATCTTGGGTTTCTCTATACAAATTTGTTCCGAAAGTAGAACGCAATTTGTGAGGCGAAATCTTTTTGAGAGGGGTAGACTCTTTGGCATATTTTTTTACCAAATTTTCTACTGCTCTCGTGCAGATTCGTCTGTTCTGCAGAGATAAAAACATAGCTTTTTCGTCTTCGCTGATTGGCAAAGTTTCTCTTTTTGCTAGCCATTCATACAAAGCTTCTTCAACTTCTTCTGAAAAATACAAAATTGTTTGATTTCCACCTTTTCTTGTAACCTTGAAAGCGTTTTGAGAAAAGTCAAAATCGTCAACGTTGAGCCCAACAAGCTCTGATATTCTTATGCCGGTGCCCAAAAACAAAGTTACGATAGCGTTGTCTCGATCTCTAGTGTTTTTGTTGTATTCTCTTTGACGGTTTGTGAAAGAAGTAGGAGATTGAACAGCATCAAGCATTCGTTCGACTTCGTCTTTTTCAAGTCTTACGATTTCTTTCGTGTGAAGTTTTGGCGTTTCTACCTTGCTTGCTACATTTGAAGACAACATATCGTGATTAAATAAATATTTAAAGAAACTTCTTACACTTGCAAGCTTTCGAGCCTTTCCTCTTTCTGTGTTTTTGAGCATTTTTTCTCCATTTTCATAGTAAGAGAGGTAAGACAGATAGTTCTCGATGTTTCTAGCTTCAAGTTCGTCTAAATCTTTCAAGGAGATTTTATCTTTCTCTTTTTTTAGAACGTACTTTTCTAAGTAATCAAAGAAAACATACAAATCCATTGCATAATTCACTCTGGTAAGAGTAGAAGAGTTGTTTTCTATGCCTGTGAAAAAATCATAACAATATTCTGGCAACTTGGATAGATAGTCACCAATTTTCTTTATGTTTTTTAAGTCTCTTTTTTCGTAATAAGAAAGTTGTTTCATAGAAAAATTATAACAAACTTTTTCAAAAAAACAAAGGTTTTGCGAATAGTTGTTGAAAACAACACATAATTTTTTGCTTTGAACAGAAAATAACAATTATGAAGAAACAGTTTTATTCATTATTAGCCTTTTTGTTGGTCTTTTGTTTTGTAGTCGGCATTGTTTCACCTGTTTGCACGATATTTCAGATAGAAGACGGTTTTTTGGCAGATTATAGCGATATTGACACCGTAAATGAAAACAAAACCTTTGGAAGTTTGATAAAAACCGAACTAAACGAAAAAGAAAATGCTGTGGGAGGCGAAAAGACAAAACAGGGAGAGGTAGTTTTCAAACTTTTTGGATTTATTCCAATCAAAAAAGTAAGTGTTGTTATGAATGACGACAAAGATTATTATGTGGGAGGAGTTCCAATTGGACTATCAATCAATTCTGAAGGGGCAATTGTCGTAAATGACGAACTTAACAGAGATTGCTTAAGAGAGGGAGATATTATTACGAAAATAAACGGAAAAGAGATTGGTTGTTTGTCAAATGTTGAGAAATTGCTTGAAAACAGTGAAAACGAAGTAGAAATTGAATATATCAGAAAAAACAAACCTATTAAAACTTTGTTAAAAACATCAAAAGATGAAAATAGTGGCAGGTTTAAACTTGGCTTATGGGTAAAAGACGATGTTTCAGGTGTAGGAACGCTTACATTTGTTGAAAAAGACTCTCACAAATACGGAGCCTTGGGACACCCAATTGTTGAAGCTAACAGTGGAAATATCGTACCTGTAGCAGGTGGAGAGGTTTATCGTTGTAATTTGATAGGCATAAACAAAGGGAAGAAAAACAATCCTGGTGAATTGAAGTGTGTATTTTTGTCAAATCATAAAAGCAAAGGAACGATTGAAGACAATTCAAAGTTCGGAATAAGTGGAGTTCTTCAAGATCTAGAAGGCTTGATAGACCAAAACAAAACAGCAAAACTTGGAGGGCGTTTGGCTGTAAAAATGGGAGATGCTAAGATTGTTTCAACAATAAGTGGCATTAGAGAGGAATATGATATAGAAATAATCAAAGCAAACTATCAAAAGTCTGCAAAAGATAAAAGCATTGTTTTTAGAGTAACAGACGACAGATTGTTGTCGTTGACCGGAGGTATCGTTCAAGGAATGAGTGGTTCTCCAATTATTCAAGACGGAAAAATCGTTGGTGCTGTTACACACGTCTTTTTAAATGATCCAACAAAGGGCTATGGGGTTTATACAGATTGGATGGTGGACACAAATTAAGGTGTAGTACGCTTTGCATAATACACAATATATAGTATAATGTAATTAAAAAAGGTTGTTCTATACAACCTTTTTTTTTATTGTAAAACAAGACCTCCGTCAACATAAATTGTTTGCCCAGTTATAAATGAAGCTTTTTCGCTGTTTAAAAATAAAACTGCATTTGCAACATCTTCGCTCTCCCCAAGTCTTTGGAGTGGTGTTGCAGAAGACATATCTTCTTTTTCTGCTGTTGACAGGTTGTTGTTCATTTTTGTATCAATAAATCCTGGGGCTACAACGTTGATTCGTGTTCCAAAATTGCCAAGTTCAACAGCCAAAGATTTACATAATCCTGACATTGCGCTTTTAGTAGCTGTATAAACACTTTCGCAAGAACAACCAGTCTTCTCTACAAACGATCCTATCAATGTTATTGCTGTTTCACCTTTTTCAAATGTAATTTTTGAAAACTCCCTAACACATTTGATTGCAGACTTTATGTTGATTTCAAACAAATCGTCAATTTCTTCGTCTGTGACATCTAAAATCAACTTTCTTTTTTGAGAAATGGCAGGGCAAAATACCATACTGTCGAAACTCTTAAAATCCTGACCAAGTTTAGCAAACACTTCTTTTATCTGTTGAGAATCACTTAAGTCGAGTTTATAAGTTTTTACTTCAGCTTCACTTTTTATCTCGGCAATTTTGTTTTTGTTGTATGTGAGAGCTAAATTGTAACCTTTTTCAGCGTATTTTTTCGCAACAACGCTTCCAATTTCGCTTGAAGCGCCAATTATTAAAACAGTTTTTCTAATCATTTATTTCTCCTTTATTTGTTTGGATTTATTCTAACATAGCTAAAAATATTTAACAAACTAATTTTTAAAATTTTCAAAAGATTCTATTTAGTCAATTTGTTGACTTATTTTAATAGATATGTTAACATATTAGCATATTAAATAAACGTACTGGAGGCCGTAATGGAAGAAAATTTATCAAACGAAATTGATATTAGAAGACAAAAGATTGAAGAACTCAAAAAAATGGGAGAGATTCCTTACAAAGAAAAATTTGATAGAACTTGCACAATACACGAAGCTAGAGAAAAGCTTGGCGAGAAAGTTAAGATTGCTGGACGCATTATTTTTCGTCGCATAATGGGAAAATTTGGCTTCTGTCAAATAAGAGATGTATATGACAAAATCCAAATCTCTGTAGGTAGAAACGAACTCTCTGAAGAAGACTACAACTTCTACAAAAAAATGATTGACATTGGTGACTTTATAGGCGTTGAAGGAGAGGTCTATGAAACTCAAACAGGAGAAATTACGGTCAAAGCAGAAAAGGTAACTTTGCTTTCAAAAACTCTTCGTCCTTTACCTGAAAAGTTTCACGGAATTGCAGACACAGAGATCAAATATAGACAAAGATATTTGGATTTGGTTACAAATGAAGAAGCAAGAAAAATCTTTTTGACAAGAAGCAAAATCGTTTCTTTCATTAGAAGATTTTTGGAAGACAATGGCTTTATCGAAGTTGAAACTCCAATTTTGCAAACAAGTGTATCGGGAGCAAGTGCAAAGCCTTTCTTTACACATCACAATGCCCTTGATATTGAATGCAACTTGCGTATTGCTACAGAAACTTGGCTTAAGCAATGTATTGGTGCAGGAATTGACAGAGTTTTCGAACTTGGCAAAGACTTCAGAAATGAAGGAATTGACCCTTCTCACCTTCAAGAATTTACTCAAGTTGAATGGTATGCCTCATATTGGAATTTCGAAGACAATATCAAATTCTTTAAGAAAATGATAGTAGAACTTTTCAAGACTTGTTTGGGTACAACGAAGGTAAATTATCAAGGTCAAGAGATTGAATTTGATGGCGAATGGCCAAGAATCAATTATGTAGAAACAATGAGAGAACTTTTAGGATGTGATTTCTTAGCGATTGACGATGTTGACCAGCTTAAGAAGATCGTCGTAGACAAAGGCTTGTTTGGATATGGCGAACTTGAAGAATGCAGAACTGTAAGAACTTTGGTTGACTATATCTACAAGAGAAAAATTCGCGCAGGCATCGTAAACCCAACAATCTTGTACAACTATCCAGCAACACTTATTCCTCTTGCTAGAAGAAACGACCAAGACGAAAGAATCATTGATGTGTTCCAAGTTGTAGCAGGTGGAGCTGAACTTGTAAAAGCTTATTCAGAGCTTGTAGATCCAATCGTACAAAGAAAAACACTCGAACTTCAACTTGAAGAAAAAGCGGCAGGAGACGAAGAAACTATGGACGTTGACGAAGACTTCTTGCTTGCAATGGAACATGGTATGCCTCCAATCTCTGGTTTGGGCTTTGGTATTGATAGATTTATGCAATTTATCTTTGACTGCCCAAATATTAGAGATGTAGTATTGTTCCCACTTATGAGATAATTATGGATAAGAGTTTCGTTTTAAAAGGATTAGACAAAATGATTGACGACCCAAAGTGCGAGCTTAACTTTGGGTCGAACTTTCAGTTGTTGGTAGCCGTAATATTGTCGGCGCAATGCACAGACAAAAGAGTGAATATGGTTACTGACGAACTTTTTAAAACTCACAAAACCCCAGAGGATTTTGCAAACATACCTTTGGAAGAGTTAGAACAGAAAATTCATTCTTGTGGGTTTTATCGAAACAAAGCAAAATCAATAAAAGCTGCTAGCAGAGACATAATAGAAAGGTTTGGAGGAGAAGTACCAAGCGACTTTGACGACTTGATCTCATTGGCAGGCGTTGGACGCAAAACAGCGAATGTAGTTTTGTCAGTTGCATTTGGAAAAGAGGCTTTGGCTGTTGACACTCACGTTTTAAGGGTTTCAAACAGGCTCGGCTTAGTTAAAACAGACAATCCAGACAAATGTGAAGAACGGTTGGTGCAGTTTTTTCCTAAAGAGTCGTGGTCAAAAGTGCATTATCAAATGGTATTATTTGGAAGATATATTTGCAAAGCAATAAAGCCTGATTGTGCAAATTGTCAATTTGCACCAGTTTGCCCATATAAAAAGGAGAAAGAATGTTTTTAGATAGAGTTAAAATCTCAATAAAAGCAGGAAACGGAGGAAAAGGTTCTTCGTCTTTTTTGCGTACAAAACTTACAGCAAATGGTGGACCTGATGGTGGCGATGGTGGAAGAGGTGGACACATTGTTTTTAAGGCTACAAACGATATGAATACTCTTTATAGTTTTAGATTTAAAAAGAAGTTTGTGGCCGAAAATGGTGAAGATGGGCACCAAAAAAATAAAACAGGAAGAATGGGCAAAGACGAAGTCATCTTAGTCCCAACAGGAACTGTACTTATAAATCCAAAAACAGATAAAATTGTGGCAGACTTAAATCAACACGGGGCAGAATTTATCGCATTGAGAGGTGGTAATGGTGGACACGGAAATGCTTATTACAAATCTTCTGTTAAGCAAGCCCCAACTTTCTCACAGATGGGCGAAGTTGTAGAACAAAAAGAAATAATTTTAGAACTCAAAACGATTGCAGATGTTGGTCTGGTCGGGTTTCCAAATGTAGGAAAATCAACTTTGTTGTCTGTTATTTCAAATGCGAATCCAAAAATTGCCAACTATCCTTTTACAACCATTTATCCAAACCTAGGCGTTTGTGAAGTATTGGGAGAAACATTTGTGGTTGCTGATATCCCTGGTTTAATTGAAGGAGCAAGCCAAGGTCTTGGGCTTGGACATTATTTCTTAAAACACGTTGAAAGGGTCCGTTTGATTGTTCATTTGGTTGATATCTCTGAAAGCGAAGGTAGAAAAGCCGAAGAGGACTATGAGATTATCAATAAAGAACTCGCATCTTATAGTGCAGATCTTCCTAAAACAAAGCAAATCGTTGTCTTCTCTAAATGCGATTTGATTGAAGAGGAAGAATTGCAAGCAAAAGTCAAATCGTTTGTAAAAAAACACAAAATTAAAGATTATCTTTGCATTTCTTCTTATACAAGAGATGGAGTAGAAGATCTTAAAAAGAAAGTTTTAGGGCTTCTTAAAGACATTCCTAAAAAGCCACCTTTAGATGTAGAAGAGTTTGACTTTGACAAAAAAGATTATTCTACCATTGAAATCAAAAGAAATGACGATGGCAGTTTTGTTGTTTCTGGTGGCAGAATAGACAATTTGACAAGAGGGGTTGTAATTAGTGATCAACTCTCGTTTGCATATTTCCAAAACAGACTTAAAGAGATGGGCGTTATTGATATGTTGAAAGACAGAGGCCTGAAAGTTGGTGACACCGTAATCATAAAAGATATTTCTTTTGAATATTTAGAATAATTGAGTTTTACTTTTATGAAGAAAAACACAAAATATAGTGTATTATGCTTGCATACTACACAAAGTGAGGTATTATGATAACAACAAAACAAAGAGCATATCTTAGAGGTCTTGGCAACGCCCTTGACCCAGTTGCTCAAATAGGAAAAGAAGGTTTGACAGAAAATGCATTGACAGGAATCAATCTTTTGTTGGAAGCTAGGGAACTTGTCAAAATCAAAGTTTTAAAAAATTGTGACGAAGATACAAAGACATTGGCAAATGAAATCGCTGCAAGATTGGGCGCTGATATAGTGCAAGTGATTGGCTATATTTGTATCTTATACAAAAAGTCAACTAGAAAAGATTTCAAACATATTCAACTTCCATAATCAAAGCACTTCGCTTTGATTTTTTATGTTAAAATATGGGTTAAAGTATGAAACAATGGCAAATACAACCAAAACTGAGGCCATTATGCAATAATAGATACTCATTCTGATAAATAAACTACTCAATAGCAATACACAAGCAGACAGTAAATAAGATTTTGCCCTTGCTTTGTTGAAAGAAAAAGCCAAAAAGTCTTTGAAAACCAATTTTTTCTCGGTTTTGTATTTATGTGTTTGCTCTGGAAAACAATCATAAAACTTATAAAGTTTTTCATATGTTTGATATTCGTCCAAAATTAAAAATTTTTCATTGAAATTTTCTAAAAAAGGCAGGAGGTGTTTGTCAGAAATATTCTTGCAACAAATGACAATTTTGCTCGCCTTTTCTTTTTTTACTTTTTGATAAATCTCCATAGTTTTAGAAACAGAAAGTCCTTCAAAACTATTTTCAAACCACAAAAGAGTCTTTACATTTTCTGCTTCGTGAGTGATTAGCAAATGATGTTTATGTTTTGTTATGTTTTTGTGTTTCTTGCTTGCAAGTTTGAAGAAAAAATCCATAGCCTTGTCATTCAAAGCAAGAGACAAAAAAGAATTTTCGGCATCAAGCTTCTCTTTAAGTTTTAGCCCTGTTTTGCTTGTCTTTTTTCGTTTTATAAAAAACAAAACAAAATACACAACAAGGGCGCATAAAAAGGATAACAAAAACGCAAGCCAAAACTTTCTAATAAAATATCTCAGCCAGATGTAAAATAATAAAAAGGAGAACAAAATCTTTAAAGTTTCTTGAAATATAAGGTTAAGCTTTCTCATAGGCAGATTTTTGACAAAAAGAATATGCTTTAAACTCATAAAATATAGGATAATCTTGAAATTTAAAATTTTGATTGACAAAATACTTTATGATTGTTAAAATCTTTATATGAACGTTAAAGATTTAGTAAAAATTTTACAAGAAAACAAAATGAAAAATGTATCAATATATGACTTGTCTGCAAACAATGAGGAGAAGTTTGTTGTTTTGTGCACTTCAAACAAAACAACAGACAGCAAAAAACTTGCTGACGAAATCGCAGAAAAATTCAATTATACAGACAAAATTGAGGGATATTTCAAAGGAGAATGGATTGTGTTTGACTTTGGAACAACAACTTTGCATATCTTTTTGGCGAAGATAAGAGAAAAATATAACCTCGACAAACTTTATAAACCTAAAAAAATTTCTATCTAAATTTGGAAAACAAAGTATTTTGCTTTGTTTTTTTTATTTTTTGGGTTATAATCAACTTAGGTGAACGTATGATAGAAATTTGTTTTGTTTGCACAGGAAACACTTGTCGGTCCATTATGGCTGAGAGGATAGCAAAGAAACTGGCAAGGGAGAAAGGTTTGAAAGATATCAAATTTTCTTCTGCAGGCATTTATGCAACAGGTGAAAACATAACGCAAAATACTTCAAAGGTTTTAAAATCTCTTGGATATGACGGAAGAAATCGCAAAAGTGTAAAGCTTTCTAAAACAAAACCAAAAGTTATATATGTTGCCGTAACAGAGGATCACAAACGCTTTATAAATTCGAAAAGAACAATTAGTTTTGATCAACTTTTCGGAAAAGTTGGAGATCCTTATGGACAAGACGAACAAGTTTATTTGCAGACTGCAAAAGCGATTGAACAAAATGTTTTGCTTTTGCTTGAAAAGATACAAAATTTAAGAGGTGAATTATGATTATTTTGGCAAGTGACCATAGAGGCTATCTTTTGAAAGAGCAATTAAAGGCTTTCTTTAACGAAGAAAACATAATCACCATTGATGTTGGCACTTATGGAAAAGAACCAGTAGATTATCCTGATTTTGCAAAGCTAGGGATTGAAAAAATATTAGAAAACAAAAATAATGTAGGGATTTTTATTTGTGGCTCCGGCATCGGAATGAGCTTGGCAGCAAATCGCAATCCAAAGATTAGGGCGGCATTGTGTTTAAATCCAACTATGGCTGCATTAGCAAGAAAAGATAATGATGCAAATGTTTTGTGCTTATCAGGAAACTTCACAAAAAGAAAAAAGGCTATCAATATAGTAAAAGTGTTTTTAACCACTAGTTTTGAAGGTGGTAGACACGCTAGAAGATTAAAGAAAATCTAAATCAAGGGGTAGTTATGATAAACGTTATCGTACCAATTATCGATAAAGTCGAAGAATACGAAAATTTCATTAAAATAAATGAAAATGAGAAAACCAAATTTTTTGTTGGTATAAGAGAAGATCTCTTCGAAAAATTCAACATCAATTCAAAAAATGTTGTAATAAAAAAATACAAAAACGGATCTAAAAAAGAAGAAATCATAAACGCATTGCAATCGTGCAAACTCAGAAAGGGCAAGATTTTAGTAGCAAGAAGACCTCTTAGCGCAGAAGAATTTGTACAGCTTGAAAAAGGCAAAGGTGACATAACCGTTTTGCAAAAGAAAAGAAACAAATTTTCGGCAGCTCTTAAGAAATTTGTCTCAAACATTATAAAATTTATTTTTGCTTTTAGTTATTTTGACGACATCTCTGCCATTTGCTACAACACAAATATGTTTGAACTTCTTTCTGTTTGTCAAAACTTATCAACAGCATCAAGAATAAACAGATATATTGGAGTCGACATAGAAGAAGTGTCTACAAACAATAATTCTGCAAAAAGAGAATATTCAAAATGGAAAGCATGGCTTAAACTTTTGGCTTATATTGTATTTTTTTCCACAACTATAGCAGGAGTTGTTTTACTTTCAATTTATATAAATGTGCCAATTATAGCGATTATATTTATGATTTTCTGGGTTTTCGTAGCCACAGTATTGTTGGGAATAGGGCTTATAAACTTCACACGCACAATTTCAGTAGGCGACTTGAAATTTGGACGTGCTGAAGAAATTATATAAGAAAAAAGGAGAAATTTTATGAAAAAAACAAAATTAGGAATCAATGGCTTTGGAAGAATTGGCAGGCTTGCTTTGAGAGTCGTTTCAAAACGTGACGATGTAGAAGTTGTAGCCATCAACGATCCATTCTTGACAGTAGACTATGCCAAATATCTTTTAGAACATGACTCTATCCATGGACATTTTGATGTTCCTGTAAAAGTAAAAGATGGAAAACTCTGCGTAGGCAAAATGAAAATTTCTTTCTACGATCAAAAAGAACCTGCTCTCATTCCTTGGAAACAAGATGGGGTCGACGTAGTTGTTGAATGTACAGGAAAGTTTACAAACTATGACGCTGCAAAAGCTCACCTTGAAGCAGGGGCTAAAAAGGTTGTTGTTTCAGCACCAGGAAAGAATATGCCTATGTTTGTAATGGGTGTAAACCACGAAGCTTATACAAAGGATATGGACATTGTTTCAAATGCCTCTTGCACAACAAACTGCCTTGCTCCTTTGGCAAAAGTAATTAATGATGTTTTTGGGATTGAAGAGGGCTTAATGAGCACTGTTCACTCCACAACAGCAACGCAGCTTACTGTTGATGGTCCAAGCAAAAAAGACTGGCGAGGTGGCAGAGCTGCATCTTACAACATAATTCCATCTTCTACCGGGGCAGCAAAGGCAGTTGGTGAAGTTATTCCAGAGCTTAAAGGCAAATTGACCGGTATGAGTTATAGAGTTCCTACCCTCAACGTTTCTGTTGTTGACCTTACTTGTCGTCTTAAAAAACCAACAACATATGACAAGATTGTTGCAGCAATCAAAAAAGCAAGCAAAAATGAAATGGCAGGAATCATTGGCGTTACAGAAGACCCAGTTGTTTCAAGTGATTTCATTGGAGAATCAAGAACCTGTGTATTTGATGTAAATGCAGGAATAATGCTCAGCCCAACATTTGTTAAACTTGTTGCTTGGTATGACAATGAGTGGGGTTATTCAAACAAACTTGTAGATTTGTGTGTTCATATTTCTAAATAACAAAAGGAAAAAAAATGAAAAGTCAACTTGATAGAGAAATTGTTGAAAAATTGAGAGAAAGTAGCAATCTAGAATTCGCTGAAACAGTAAATCAAACGGTTTATAATTTAGTTTCGGCCATAGTCGAAGACATTAGCAAAAGATCGCCATTTGTAAAACCTGAAATGTGCATTTTGCAACCTGTAAACGAAATTTGTACAGGTGCTTTTTCCCAACTTTCAGAATACGTTTATTTTTTAGGTGTTGACAATATAAACCTTGAAGCAAATTCTAAAAGGTCGAAAAATTTTTGGAAAAACCTTTGGAGAGAATTTAAGGCATCTTTCAGACTTGGAAGAAAAAAATATAAAAGAGAGAAAGAGCCTAGCACACCAATCTTGGAAATTGATAAATATTCTATCAACAACTTCAAACACGATATTCTCTTGAGGTCAACACAATTTCTTTCCCCAAGCTCAATCATAACAGAATATGCAAACTGTGTTACTTTTATAGGAAACAATGATTTTGGCACGAATGTATTGATAAAAATATACGTTTGTTGTTATGATCACAAAACAAATACATTTAAATATCCTCTTCCAAACAAAAACAAGTTTTTGCCTCTTTCTTTTGGTCAAAGATTTGAAAACCTAAGTCTAAAAGGTGAAAAACACGGAAAACATTTTGTTGATATTTTAAAAGTCTTTAACAGCATCTATTCTAAAAACTACAATTCTTTGCCAAACCAAATTTTGCTTGAGAGCTTGATTTGGGGCACCCCAGATGTTTTGTTTGACAAAAAGAATTTCTATAAAACATTTATAAATGTAGCAAACTATATTAGACTTGCAAGCCCATCTTCTTTTGCATCAATCTGTGACAGTTCGAAAAACATTTTTCAAGAGCCTTTGATAATAAAAGCTACCAAACAAGTTGATTTTGGAAGAATTGTAAATATGCTCGATAGGTTTAAATATTAGTATAAATTGTCGAATTTTGCAAATCCTATTTATAGGAGGACAGAATGAAAGATTTTTGTATGCTTATGGGTTTTGGAGCCGGACTTGTTACGGGAGCATTGCTTTATAAACACTCACAAGAAGCAAAAGAGCTGGTAAACAAGGGCGAAAAAGCAGTAAAAAAAGAAGTTGAAAACTTCAAAGATTGCGTAAAATCGCAACAAGTCAAACAAAAACAAAAAAACGAGGATTAAAACCTCGTTTTTTTCATAACTGGGCGATTGCTTTGTTGTAACTTGACCGACTGCCTTGCAGATTTTCAACTCCACCAAAGCTTCCTCATGGCACATCTGACGGTCTCCTTAATGCTGCTTCCGTCAAGACCTGGCATGGTTCAGAGTGACAAATTGCATAAGACCTTGATTTCAACATCAACAATCTACACACATATTCGACCAAACTACCCCTAGGCAATTGTTCAATCTCGCTATAACGGGTTGCGAGTTACAGGGCACCGTTAACTCCCCATCTAGCCCAGTATTAATATTATATGGAATTCAATCCCGTTTGTCAACCATTAAAAACAAAAAAATTGTTATCGACAAAAGATGTCACAAGTAGGCATCTTTTTTTTATTTCATTAAATTTTGCTTTCATAAGATGTTGTGAGGAGCAAAAATATGTTAGAGAAAATCCTTCCTGAAAAACTTTATAAAATCTTGGCTGAAAAAATCAATTTCAAGGCTGTCAATGAGATTCGACTTCGGGCTGACAAACCTATAATTTTAAATGTAAACGGAAAAATCTGTTTTGTTAACGAAAATGGTGCAACTACAAAGCTAGACAACGCATTATATTCTAGCAAAATTATGATTGAAGACGTTATTTTCAGGGCGAGTGAATGTTCAATCTATTCAGTAAACGAACAAATAAAACGAGGCTTTATTGTCACTGACGAGGCTGTAAGAATTGGAATAGGGGGAAACCTGATTGAAGAAAACGGACAGATAAAAACCATGACAAACTTTTGTAGTTGCAACATCAGAATCCCCCATATAATAAAAAACTGTTCACTAAATGCTTATCCTTTTTTAGTTAAAGACGATAAGGTTGAAAATACATTAATTGTATCTCCACCGGGTGCAGGCAAAACTACTTTTCTTAGAGATTTTGTATATCAACTTAGCCTGAGAGAACTTAAATACAATGTTTTGTTGTTAGACGAAAGAGGCGAGCTTGACAGTGGAATAAACTCGCTCTACACAGACAAAATTTCTTTTTCAAGCAAAAAGGTTGGGTTTGAAAATGGGATTCGTTCGCTGGCACCAGACATTATTGTTACTGACGAACTAGGACAAGAAGAAGATGTTGAAGCGATTAGATATGCAAATGGATGTGGCGTTAAAATTTTAGCTTCAACTCATTGTGATAACATTGAAACATTTGCTAAAAAGCCACTCTTTCAACAGATTTTAAAAGAAAAAGTATTTAAGAAGTTTGTATTTCTTTCAAAACGAAATGGTCCGGGCACTTTTGAAGGTGTTTATGACGAAAACTTTTCAAGAGTATATCGTTAGGAGGTTTTTATGAAATATTTGTTTATGATTCTTTTGTTTTGCTTGTGCGTATTTGTTGGATATTATTATTCTTCAAAATTTAGCAAAAGAAAAAAGTTTTATAGTTCTCTTATATCCTTTGCAGACAAACTTGCACTTGAAATAAACTTTTCAAGAGAACGCCTTAAGGTGTTGACAGAAAACTTTGATGCATCAACTCGTAAAAATTTGCTTGGCATTGACGAAGGTTTTGTTGAATATTTAGACAAAAAAGGCGAACTTACCACAGAAAACATATTTAAGAAGGCTCAGATTCTTACGAAAGAAGAAAAAGAAAACGTTCTGTTGTTTTTGAAGATTTTGGGTAGAAGCGATGTTGAAAATCAAACAAAAGAAATCAAAAATTTTGTTTCAAGATTTGAAGAAACCAGACAAAAATGTAACCAAGATCAAAAAAAGTATGGTTCACTAGCTTTAAAACTTGGAATTATCGCTGGTTTGTTTTGTGTGATCATTTTAATTTAAAAAATGACAATTTTTAGTTAAATCAAAGAGGGTTTTATGGACGTTGATATTATCTTCAAGATTGCAGCAATTGGAATTCTGACGGCTGTAATTGGGCAAATTTTGAAAAATAGCGGAAAAGAGGACATATCTACTTTGGCCACTTTGTCTGGGGTTATTATTGTTTTGTTTATGGTGCTTGGTATGATTGGAGATCTTTTCTCAACGATAAAAACAATGTTCAATTTTGGATAGGAGGATTATGGAAGTAATTTTCAAAATCATTGGCATAGCATTTGTCACCTGCATTGCTTACATCGTAGTAAAACCAATTCGGAGTGACTTTGCAATTTTAATTTCCATTATTGGTGGCATTATTGTTCTATTTTTTATTCTGTCCTATTTTTCAACTATCTTTGACGCCTTCAATACAATCTTTAAAGTTTCGGGAGTGAAGCCGTCTTTATATTCAACAATATTTAAAATAATTGGCATAGGTTACCTAACTGAGTTTACAGCAGGGATTTGTAGTGACACTGGAAACAACAGTCTTGGTGACAAAGTGCTTCTTGGAGGCAAAATTGTCATTATGGTAATGGCTTTGCCTATCGTAACCAGCATTTTAGATATCGTTATGGAGTTGTTGCCAAAATGATTAAGAAGAAAAAAAGCAGAAAAAAATTATGGGCTATAGTTGCTGTAATCTTTATTTTCATTTCGTCTTTTTATGGCAACTTTGATATTGATAAAGGTTTTCAATTTTATCCTGATATAGCCTATGCAGAAACAGAAGAAAGCGATTTGGAAGAAGAAATTGAAAAAGAGGTTGGGGAACAACTTTCAAACCTTGATTTTTCGGAAGTAGAAACCATAGTAACCAAACTGTCCACTCAAGCAAAAAACTTGTTTGCTTCAAATTCTTTTGGAGAAAAGGTCGCAACAATAATTTCGGGTGAATATGTAGACAATTCTCAAAACTTTTTCTCTGCAGTTATGTCTATCTTTTGGGAAGGTTTGAAAGGTTATCTTCCTATAGTCGGAAGCATTATTGCTGTATCAATCTTAGGAGGAATGATATCAAACCTAAAACCCATTACAAACGGAAAATCTATTGGAAATATAATTCAATTTGTTACGTACGGAGTTGTTATCATTTTCTTGGGAACAGCGCTTGCTCAAATAATAACTATGACCACTTCAACCTTGACCAATTTAAAAAATATGTTTGACGCAATATTTCCTATCCTAATGACATTGCTTACGGCTGTCGGAGGAACTGTATCTGTTGGGATTTATCAGCCAGCTATTGCATTGCTCAGCAATCTGATTGTATCCCTTATGACATATCTTCTTTTGCCTCTTTTTATCTTTTCTATGATCTTTTCTCTTATAGGAAACATCTCAAACAATGTCAATCTTGATAAATTTGTATCCTTTTTGCAAGGAACATTTAAATGGACTATCGGTCTGTGTTTTACAATTTTTTTGGGCTTTGTGAGCATTCAAGGGGTTATGGCAGGGGCTGTCGACGGACTTTCTATCAGAACTGCAAAATATGCGATAAAAAGTTATGTGCCCGTTGTTGGTGGTTATGTTTCTGATGGACTTTCGATTATCACAGCTAGCAGTGTCTTAATTAAAAATGCCGTTGGAGGAGTTGGTTTGTTTTTGATGTTGACAAGCATACTATCTCCGATAATAAATCTCGCCTTGTTTATACTTTCATTAAAGTTTATGTCTGGCATTATTCAGCCAATCGGGGACAAAAAAACAGCAAATTTTATTTCTGACCTGGCAAAAAGTTTATCTCTTTTAGTAGCTTTGTTGGTAGCTGTTTCGTTTATGTACACAGTTATGACCGGATTGGTTATGTGCAGTGCAAATTTAATGGTTTAGGAGGACAATATGAATCTAGTTTCGTCGTGGCTGTTGTCTATTGCCGGTGTTGTCTTACTAAGTGTCTTATCAGAATTTATTTTGCCTGAAGGACAAATGAACAAATATACCAAAGTGGTATTCTCTTTTATAATTTTGCTAGTTATCATTATGCCTCTTCCCAAAGTTTTTGGAAAAGAGATAGACTTGTCAAAATACTTTCCAACCGAAGAAAACGTTCTGCAAGAAGATTATTTATATCAAGTAAACATAAACAAATTAAATTCACTAAACGAAGATTTGTCCAAAGAAATAACAAACGCTGGACTTAATAAAGTGGTTGTTTCAATAAATGCCAATGTGTTAAGTGAGACCCTTGAAATCTATTCAATCTATGTCGATTTGTGCGATATTGAATATAACGATAGTTTTGAAAATAAAAATAAAACATCAGCAAAAACAAAAATAAAAGAAATCGTCAACTCTTTTTCTTTGTTGAAAGATGTAGAGCTCCAATTTGACGATGGCGAAAATTAAGGAGGTGTTATGATAAAAAACATTTGGAACAAAATCAAATCGATAAAGCATTTTGAAATTTTGCTAGCAATATTTGTTGGGCTTGTAGTCTGTGCAGTCTATTTCTTTTGTCTTTCTCCTTCAAAATCTGACACAAAGAAAGAACTTTCGACAGAAGAATATTCTTCTGCGATGGAATATGCGGACAAGCTTGAGAATAAATTATGTAATGTATTAGAGCAGATTGATGGAGTTGAAGACGTAGATGTGGTCATTACTCTTGAAAGTGGTTTTACTTACGAATATGCTACTGATAATGAAACAAAAACGACTGTTTCTGGAGATGTAACCACTACAATAAATACCGAAACAATAATTCTAGTGTCAAATCAACCTATCGTCATTAAAGAAATCTATCCAAATATAAAGGGGGTGGTAGTTGTAGCCAAAGGGGCAAAAAATTTTAGCATCAAAATGAACATCATTACGGCAGTTGAAACGGTTTTGGAAATTAACAGAGAGAATATTACGGTGTTGTCTTAACGACATTGCAAGTTGAAATAAAAGGAGTATATTATGAAAAAAAGAACAAAAATCATTATTCTTTCACTTATGATAGTATTGCTTGGAGTAACAGGCTATTTAAATATCGTACTAAATCAATCAGTAAATGACATAAATACAAGCACAGCGACAACTAGTTATTTCAGTTCTTACAGAAATGACAGAGCAAGCACAAGAGATCAAGAAATTTTGTATTATGACGCAATAATTGATAGTGATTCTTCTACGGAAGCGGCAGTCTTGGCTGCAGAAACAGCAAAGATGGATCTTATCGAAAAAATGGAACAAGAATTGGCAGTAGAAGGGCTTATCAAAGCTCAAGGATTCGAGGATTGCGTTATCTCTATTTCTGACACAAAAGTTAATGTTGTAGTAAAAAGTTCTGCTCTCTCTGAAAATGAAGTTGCTCAAATTGCAACAGTCGTAAAAGAACAATTAGGAACAAATCTTAAAAATATTGTAATAATTCCAGCTGAATGATTTGCAAATTGAGTATGACTTATGATAAAATGCTTTTGTAAAGGCACAAGGAGAATGTTATGGCAGTAAAAAACAATGAAGCCAACAACGGAAAAATTACACTTGATAGAAAAATTCTTGTTTCTATCATAAATTTGGCAGCAAAAGAAATCAATGGAGTAGAAAGTGTTTCAAATACCGAACGTCCTTGGTATAAAAAACTTTTCTCACGTTATGACGATGGCGTTGAAATCAAATTTGAAAAAAATGGCGCTTTGACAATTGATGTTTATCTCAATCTTTTTGTAGGGTTTAGCGTACCAGATGTAGCTTACAGAGTTCAAGAAAACATCAGAAACTCTTTGTCTACAATGGTCGCTTTAAAGCCACTTAAAATCAATATTCATGTTTTGAATGTAGAGTGCGATAAAGAGGTGCAACATGCGTAAAGATGCCAGAGAAAATGCTTTTAAGTTGATTTTTGAAGGTTTATTTCACGAATGTGACGAAGAATTGTCAAGAGAAAACTTGGTTGACTTAAAAAAAGAAGAAGACCAAGACTTCTTTAAAAATATTTTGACAGCATTCAGCGAAAATCAAGAAACAATGAAATCAAAAATTGAAGCACATTTAAAAAATTTTGAATACAATCGACTTTTCAAAATTGACTTGGCTTTAATATATTTAGCACTGACAGAAATTTTGTATTGCAACACTCCAAAAGGCGTTGCAATCAACGAGGCGTTAGAACTTGCCAAGACTTACAGCACTGAAAAATCTTCAAAATTTATTAATGGAATTATATCTGCCATATTGAAAGATTAATGAATACAAATTTAACAGTTTCAAAATTTAATAACATAATTAAAGATATCTTTAATGCAGAAGAACTTCTCCACAACATAAATATCGTTGGAGAAGTTTTTGGCATTTCTAGATCAAAAACGGCCACTTATTTTTCATTAAAAGACGAAGAAAGCTCTTTGCCATGTGTTGCTTTTTATGGGGATATGCTTGCAAATTTAAACGAAGGCGACTGTGTTGTAGTGACGGGTTCGCCAAATTTCTATGCAAAGAGTGGAAGGTTTAATTTTATTGTAAATAAAATTGCTCCTTACGGACTTGGGCTCTTGTATCAACGCTTCTTAGAACTTAAAGCTAAACTTGAAAAAGAGGGTTTGTTTGATGTCGAACACAAAAAAGCAATTCCTGAAACAATCCACCGAATTGGTGTAGTAACTTCAAAAGATGGGGCTGTCATTCAAGACATAAAAAATGTTTCGTGGCGTAGAAACAAAGCAGTAGATATTGTTTTGTATGACACAAAAGTTCAAGGCAACGGAGCAGAACAAGAAATTGCAAACGGAATAAACTTTTTTTCAGAATATGACAAAGTTGACGTCGTTGTTGTTGCGAGAGGTGGTGGAAGTTTGGAAGATTTGTCAGCTTACAACACCGAACTTGTTGCAAGAGCTACATACAATTGCAAAAAACCAATCATTTCGGCAGTTGGTCACGAAGTAGACTTTACAATTATTGATTTTGTATCTGACCTTAGAGCTCCAACTCCAAGTGCAGCAGCAGAACTACTTACCAAAGACACAAAATCACTACAACAAACTTTTAAACGAGAAATTTCTCGTTTGTCAAGAATGATAGAAATTTGTATTGCAGACAAAACATTTTCTTTTCAAAATGCGAAATCAAACTTTTTGTCTTTATCAACTGATTATTTAAACCAAAAGAATAGGTATTTACAAAAACTTGCTCAACAAGTATCAACAAAATTAAATTCATTTATTTTGCAAGAAGATTACTCTTTAAAACTTAAACTTGCCACCATAAAAAAACTTAATCCTCTTGACATATTAGCATTGGGTTATGCTAAAATAGAACAAAACGGAAATCCTGTTGGAAAAAAAGTCGACTTGAAGAAAGGCGAACCTATTGAAATCAACTTTGTAGACGGCTCAGTAACTGTCCAGAATTAAGGAGAACATAATGAATTACGAAGAAGCAATAAAAGAACTTGAAGAAATAATAAAAAAGCTTGAAAATGAACAGTTGCCGTTAAAGACTGCACAAGAGCTTTTTGAAAGGGCAAACATTCTTGCCAAATTTTCGCAAGAAGAACTTTCAAAAACAACGGGTAAACTTTATCAAATTAAAAAAGACTTAGATTCTATCACGGAGGAAGAATTATGAGAATCAGCAAATTAGTTGGAAAAAGAGTAAAAGAAACTCCATCAAGCGCAAGTCTTAAAAGTCATATTTTGCTTTTAAGAGCAGGTTTTATAAAACAAGTTGGGACTGGAATATTTTCATTGCTTCCACCAGCACAAAGAGTAAGCCAAAAGATTCAAAACATCATTAGAGAAGAAATGAACAACATTGGAGGGCAAGAGGTTTTGTTCCCTGTTGTTATGCCAAGAGAACTTTGGGATATGAGTGGCAGATATAGTTCTATCAAAGACGAAATGGTACGTTTTAAAGACAGAACAGGGCACGATATGTTGCTTGGTATGACACACGAAGAAGCTGCCGTTCATATGATGCTCAACACAGCTACAAGCCATGAAGATTTGCCTTGTATGATTTATCAAATTCAAACAAAGTTCCGTGACGAAGCAAGACCAAGGGGTGGCTTGATTAGAGTTAGAGAATTTACAATGAAAGACGCCTATTCTTTTCATACAAACCAAGAAGACCTTGAAGATTATTATAAAAAAGTGTTTGATGCTTATGTAAGAATCTATAAGCGAATCGGTTTTAAAAACTTTATTTCTGTAAAAAGTGATACAGGAATGATGGGAGGCAAGGTTGCCGACGAATTTATGGCCGTTACTGAAGCTGGTGAAGACAAACTTGTTATTTGTCCTCACTGCAACTATAGCAGCAATATGGAAGTTGCAAACTCAATTAAAGACGAAAGCGACCACAATGTTGCTGGTAAAATGGAAGAAGTTTTCACCGGAAATGCAAAAACCATTGAAGAAGTTGCCGCCTTTTTAGAAATAGATGCAAAACATTCTTGCAAAGCAGTTTGTTATCAAACATTGGACGAAAAGCTTGTTGTTGCATTTATTAGGGGCGATTGCGATATAAATGAAACAAAACTTTCAAAGCTATGCCAAAGCGAACTTTATCCAGTAGACGTTGAAGAAAGAGGCCTTTTCGCAGGAAATATAGGTTGCGTAAACATCAATCTTCCTGAAGGAAGTTTTGTTTTCTTTGACAAAACATTAGAAGGGCTTGAAAACTTTGTTACAGGAGCAAATAAAAAAGATTTTCACATCAAAAACGTAAGCATTTCAAGAGATGTTAAACCTGAAAAATTTGAAGATTTCTCAAATGTAAGAGAGGGTGATTTGTGTTGTGAATGCCATAGTCCTTTGACATTAAATAGAGGAATCGAAATTGGAAACATCTTCCAACTCGGAACAAAATACACAAAAACTATGGGTATGAAAATTAATATGCCAGACGGCACAACCAAAGAGCCTATTATGGGCTGTTACGGAATTGGTGTTGGAAGATCTCTTGCAAGTATTATTGAAGAAAAAGCAGACGAAAAGGGTATGGTTTGGCCTATAACAATCGCACCTTGGCAAGTTTATCTTTGTCCAATCAGAATAGAAGACGAAAATGTTAGCACTATTACTGAAGAGCTTTACAAAACTATGCAAACAGAAGGTATCGAAGTTTTGTTTGACGACAGAAATGTATCTGCCGGTGTAAAGCTTACAGACAGCGAACTTATGGGCATTCCTGTACGCGTCGTTATAAGTCCTAAAACAATTGCAAATGGCCAAGCAGAGATTACTATTCGTTCTAGTGGAGAGAAAACGTTTATCGAAATCTCTGAGCTTATCAACGAAATTAAGGCCATTATCAAATTTGAAAAAGAAGAAATTGAAAAAGACATTTAAGGGGCAAAAGCCTCTTTTTTGTGTCCTAAACTGAAAGATTTTTTAATATATTATTTTATGAAAAAAAACAGTCTTAGATGGGCTTATAAAACTCTCGTTTTATCAGTAGCTCTATCAATTTTTTTTAGCATAGTATCACAAAGTCTATTTCCCAAACTTTCATACTTTCTGTCTATTTTTGTGATTTTGTTTTTTATATTTGTAAGCATAATTTTTGATATGATAGGCGTAGCAGTGACAACTATTGAAACCTCAAAATTACAAAAATTTGTAGATCAAAAGGGCTACAACACAGCAAAAATACTTTGCAACAACAGAGAAAAAGTTTCTTCTTTTTGTGCCGATGTGGTAGGAGACATCTGTGGAATCTTAAGTGGAGCAGGCGGGGTAAGTTTGACTGTCAATATGCAAATTTCAAATCCAAATGTTTATTTTATTACAACTTGCCTTATAAGTTCGCTCATTGCAGGCCTGACAATCTTTGGGAAAGCCGTTATGAAAACTTTTGCTGTGGAAAAGTGTGAAGTGGTAGTTATGAAGATCGGCAGTCTTTTAGAAACATCTCCTTTTGCAATTTTTAAAAGAAAACAAAAAAAGTCGAAAAAATAGTTGACAAAGTTTTTCAATTATGTTATATTGTTTGGGTAAGAAAGCAGAAGTATACCTTCTCACCCACCGAATAAGGTTTTGGTGTGGTCAAAAATTTTGAATATTTTTATATACAAATTTTTTGATTTTGAGATTGGTAGAACTTTGCGTCCTACCAAATTTTTTTTAAAGGGAGATTACGACCATTTTCAAGGAATTATTAATCAACGAACAAATCACAGCAAAAGAAGTAAGATTGATCGGAGAAGAAGGAGAACAACTTGGTGTTGTGTCTAAGGCTGATGCTCAGGCTGCAGCTGATAGAGAGGGGCTTGACCTCGTTTTGATGTCACCAAATGCAAATCCACCAGTTTGCAAACTTATGGATTATGGCAAATTTAAGTTTGACTCAATCAAGAAAGAGAAAGAACTTAGAAAAAACCAAAAAATCAGCGAAATCAAAGAAATTCAACTTTCAATGAGAATTGACGATTATCATGTAAGTTTCAAATTGAAAAACGCTCAAAAAATCTTGCAAGATGGCGACAAGGTGAAGGTTTCATTGAGAATGAGAGGAAGAGAACAAGCTTATTCTAAAAATGCAGTAGAAATAGTTAAGAAGTTTGTTCAAGACCTTGCAGAATATGGTTCTATTGACAAAGAGCCTGTTATTATGGGCAGAAATGTATCTGTCGTAATCAATCCAAAGAAAGCAAATTAAAAGGAGAAAAGAAAAATGCCTAAAATGAAGACACACAGTGGTGCAAAGAAAAGATATTCACTCACTGCAACTGGTAAAGTTAAATACGCTAGACCAAACAGAAGCCACTTTATGACAAACAAAAGCAAGAATCAAAAAAGAAAACTTAGAAAAGGGTCTTATATTGCTGGAAAGAATGCTAGCAACATCAAGACTTTACTCTGCAAGTAATTAGGAGGGAGATATGAGAATTAAAAGAGGAGTAAACGCAGTTAAAAAGCGTAGAAAAATTTTAAAACAAGCAAAAGGTTACTTTGGAGCTAAGAGTAAACTTTATAGAACAGCTAGAGAACAAGTTATGAAGAGTGGGCAATATGCTTACATCGGAAGAAAACTCAAGAAAAGAGATTTCCGTGCTCTTTGGATCACAAGAATTAATGCTGCTTGCAGATTGAATGACATTTCATATAGCAGATTTATCAATGGTCTTAAAAAAGCAAACGTAACTCTCAACAGAAAAGTTCTTGCTGATATGGCAGTTAGAGAACCAGCTTCTTTTGCAAGCCTTGTTGAAGTTGCTAAGAAGGCTTAATGGAAAAGGCAACCAAGAATTTTATATTAAACCTTAAAAAGCAAAAACGAGAAAACAAGTCTTTGCTTTTTTTGGATAACACAAAAATTATTTGCGATGCTATAAAAAACAAAACAATCAATGTTGAGTGCATCCTAACAAGTTTAGAGGTTCTCCCTTTTGAAACTGATGCGAAAGTCTACAAAGTAGACAACACAACCATCGAACAATTGTCTGACACAAAAACACCACAGAAGGTATTATGCGTTGCGTACTACACACAAAATATTGATAAAAAACCAAAAACAAACTTTTTAGTATTGGACGGATTGCAAGATCCTGGCAATGTAGGAACTTTGATAAGAAGCGCCTTTGCTTCAGGCTTTGAATATGTTTATCTTATTGACAGTGTTAGGAAATCAAATAGCAAACTAATCAGAAGTACAGCAGGAGCAATTTTCAATGCAAACATTTTTGAATTTAACAAAACGGACTTTATGAAATTTGCAGAAGAAAATCAATTAAACTTGATTTGTTGTGATATGAATGGTGAAAACATTTTTGAATTTAAAACTGAGGATATGATTGGCATTGTTGTTGGAAACGAGGGGCAAGGGGTTAGCGAAGAACTCACTAAAATGTGCTACAAAACAGTAAAAATTCCTATGAAAAAGGGGATTGAAAGTTTAAATGCAGGAGTTAGTGGCTCAATAATTATGTTTGAAATAAACAAAAACAAAATATAAAGGAGAAAAGGTATGTCTGGACATTCAAAATGGCATAACATACAGGCCAAAAAAGGTAAGACTGATGCCGCAAGAGGAAAGATTTTTACTAAAATTGGTAGAGAAATCGCAGTTTGTGTAAAAACTGGTGGGGCAGACCCTAACGTTAACAGCAAATTGAAAGACATCATAGCTAAGGCAAAAGCCAACAATATGCCAAACGACAATATTGAAAGATCAATCAAAAAAGCATCTGGCGAATTGTCTGGAGTAAATTATGAAGCAATCACTTACGAAGGTTATGGCGTGGGTGGCTCAGCTGTTATTGTTGAATGCTTGACAGACAACAAAAACAGAACA
>SVIR01000015.1 GCA_015069395.1 Clostridiales bacterium | reverse complement strand
GTATGCCTCCACCAAACGTTACAGGAAAGGCTCACGTTGGGCACGCATTAAACAATACGGTCCAAGATATTTTGGTTAGATATAAAAGAATGCAAGGATATGAAACTTTGTGGCTTCCTGGCACAGATCACGCCGCTATCGCAACTGAAGCAAAAGTTGTTAATGCTCTTGAGAAGGAAGGGATTACAAAAGAAAGCATAGGTCGTGAAAAGTTTATTGAAAAAGGCTGGGAGTGGTATAACCTCTATGGAAATACAATCTGTGATCAGCTTAAAAACATCGGAATCTCGTGTGATTGGGATAGATGTGCTTTCACTATGGACGAAAACTTAAATCGTGCTGTAAGACATTCTTTTGTAGAATATTATAAAAAAGGCTTGATATACAAAGGCAAGAGAGTTATCAACTATTGTCCTCATTGTAAAAGTTCTATTTCGGATATTGAAAATGAATATAAAGAACAAAATACAAAGTTGTGGCATATTTTCTATCCACTCGAACAAGGAAAGGGTGGAATAGTAGTTGCTACTACAAGACCTGAAACAATGTTCGGTGACACAGCTATCGCAGTAAACCCAAAAGATAAACGATATAAAGATATCGTTGGAAAAAATGTAATTTTGCCAATTGTTAATAGACCAATCCCTGTTGTTGCAGACGAGTATTGTGAAATGGAATTTGGTACTGGAGCAGTTAAGATTACCCCTGCTCACGATCCAAATGACTACGATTTGGGTTTGAGACATAATTTAGAACTTGTGACAGTTATTGACGACGAAGGAAAACTCAATGAAAATGCTGGCAAATTTGCCGGAATGGACAGGATTGAAGCAAGAAAACCTATTGAAGAAGAATTGACAAAACTTGGCGTTTTGGTTAAGGTAGAAAACTATAAAAACAAAGTTGGTTGTTGTTGTCGTTGTGGAACCATGACCGAACCTAAGGTTTCAGAACAATGGTGGGTAAAAATGAAAGAACTTGCTCAACCGGCTATTGATGCAGTGAGAACTGGCGAGCTTAGATTTGTTCCAAAAAGATATGAAAAACAATACTTAAACTGGCTTTGCAATATTCAAGATTGGTGTATTTCTCGTCAGCTTTGGCTTGGTCATAGAATACCTGTTTTTACTTGCAAAGAATGTGGTTTTGTTGATGCAAGCGAAGAAGATATCTGTGTTTGCCCAAAATGTGGAAGCAAAAATGTTGAACAAGATCCAGACGTTTTGGACACTTGGTTTAGTTCTGCACTCTGGCCATTCTCAACTTTGGGTTGGCCAAACGAAACAGAAGATTTTAAATATTTTTATCCTACTGACTGTTTAATAACTGCTTATGATATCATAACTTTCTGGGTTGTACGTATGGTGTTTAGTGGCTTATACTTCACAAAGAAACTTCCTTTCAAAGATGTTGTTATCAACGGAATTGTTAGAGATATGCAAGGTAGAAAGATGTCTAAAAACTTGGGCAATGGAATTGATCCGTTGGAAGTTATTGAGGAGTATGGTGCAGATAGTTTGCGCTTAAGTTTGGTAAACGGCACTTCAATGGGTATGGATATTGGTTACGGATTTGAAAAAGCCAAAGAAAGCAAAATCTTTATCAACAAGCTTTATAACGCAAGCAAATTTGTGTTGCAAAATACTGAAGATATCGAGATTAAACCGTTGACTGAATTTGCTTTAGAAGAAAAAGACAAATGGGTTTTGTCAAAACTTCAAGCTTTGATTAAATCAACAAACAAAAACTTCGAGAAGTATGCTTTTGGTGTTGCTTCTGCAAACTTGATTGATTTTACGGTAAGTGTTTTCTGTGATTGGTATATCGAGGTTTCAAAACTTGATTTATATGGAGAAGACAAACTTAAAAAACAAAAAACACAAAATGTATTACACTATGTTTTGACAACAATTTTGAAGCTTTTCCATCCATTTATACCTTTTGTTACCGAAGAAATTTATCAAAATATGTCAGCTCATGAAGAAAGTATTATGATTTCAAAATTCCCTACAGTTGAAGAAAAACTTGCTTCCAAAGATTTGAAGTTTGAAAGCGTAATAAATGTAATCAAAGCTATTAGGGCGACAAGAAGCGAATATAATATTCCTGACAACAAAAAGATTTCGATAAATCTTTTGCCAACAGCAGAAAATAAGCTGTTTGAAAACTCATTACAGATAATTTGCAAATTGGCTGGAGGAAGTCAAATAAGCGTTTTGACTGAAGAACCTCAAGAGAAGTCTGCAAAAATCATTACTTCAAACTGCAAAGTATTCTTGCCTATGGGAGATTTGGTAGATGCTGAGCAAGAAAGCGAAAGACTCGGAAAGAAAATTGAAGAGCTTAAATTTGAAATCGCAAGAAGCGAAAAGATGTTGGCAAATGCAGGTTTTGTAGCAAAAGCCCCAGCGAGTTTGGTTGAAGCAGAGAAACAAAAACTTGCCAAAAACAAAGAATTTTTAGCTCAAATTTTAAATGAAAAGAAATAAAATGCAAGAAAAGATCTTGCATTTTTTTTATTTTTGGAAATGTTTTTATATAAAACCAAACTTTGTGAAAATTTTTGTATTTTTAGTTGACAAATAAATTTAAATAATATATAATTTACGTGTTCACAAAAAAAAATGCGAGCGTGGCGGAATGGCAGACGCGCATGTTTAAGGGGCATGTTCGAAAGAGTGTGGGTTCAAGTCCCACCGCTCGCACCAATCAGAGTAATCCGAACCATAGGGTTCGGATTTTTTGTTGGAATAGTTTGAATTTAAGAATAATTATAAAAATTTTCAGTTATGTAAGATTTTTGTATAAAAAGAAGAGGGGGTTGTTTTTTTTAGTTAAACTTAGGTGCAAAAATCTATAATATGTGATATAATAATCCAAGTGGAGAAAGTATGGAGATAGGGAGATATTACAATTTAAATGAAAACGAAAAGAAACAACCGTTTATTGTAATTAAAAGAAAATAGACTATCTAACTTTATAAATTTGGGGATATAATCAAATGGAGGTGGAAGTTGAAGACAGATATTGAAATTGCAAACGAAGTGAAACTTCTTCATATTGAAAAAATAGCTAAAAAGCTTGGAATAAAAAAATTAGAGCTTTATGGAAATTACAAAGCAAAGGTAAAACTTGAATATGGCAAAAAAAGTGGTAAGTTAATTTTGGTTACAGCAATGAATCCAACGCAAAGTGGAAATGGAAAGACTACTGTCGCCATTGGCCTTGCTGAAGCTATTGAGGCGTTGGGTAAAAAGGTTTGTTTATCTTTAAGAGAACCTTCTTTGGGCCCAGTTTTTGGAATGAAAGGAGGCGCAACTGGTGGAGGCTATTCGCAAATAGCTCCAATGGAAGACATCAACCTGCACTTTACAGGCGATATGCATGCAATTACTACTGCAAACAACTTGCTTTGTAGTATAATCGACAACCATATTTTTCAAGGAAACGAACTTGATATTGACAAAGTTGTGTTTAATAGGTGTTTAGATATAAACGACAGAGCTTTAAGAGAAATTTCTTGTTGTAAAGGCAAAAACAACGGAGAAGAAAGAAAAGATGGGTTTATAATTACTGCAGCAAGTGAAGTTATGTCAATTTTGTGTTTGAGCGAAAGCCTAGAAGAATTAAAAGAAAGGCTGGGAAACATCTTGGTAGCTTTCGATAAAAAAGGCAATCCTATTTTTGCTAAAGATTTGAAAGCTAATGAGGCGATGGCAATTGTTTTGAAAGACGCTTTAAAACCTAATTTGGTTCAGACGTTGGGACATACACCAGCTTTTGTTCATGGTGGGCCGTTTGCAAACATCGCACACGGATGTAGCTCAATTATTGCCACAAAAATGGCTATGTCATATTCGGATTTTGTGGTTACTGAGGCTGGTTTTGGAGCTGATTTAGGAGCAGAAAAGTTTTTTGATGTAAAATGTAGAAAGGCGAAACTCAATCCTTCAGCAGTTGTTTTGATTGCCACAATAAAAGCTTTAAAATTGCATGGTGGCGCAGACAAAAATTTGCTTGATGTTGAAAATTTGCCTGCTGTAGAAGAAGGAATGAAAAATCTATTTAAACATTTAGAAAATCTTAAAAATATTTTTGGAGTACCTGTTTGTGTCACACTTAACACATATTCTTCGGATACAAAACGTGAAAAAACATTGCTAATTGAAAAACTTAAAGAACTTGGAGTTGCTTGCATTGAAAATCAAGTTTGGCAAAAAGGAGGTAAAGGTGCAGCAGAGCTTGCAAAAGAGGTCGTAAGGCTTTCTAACAACGAAAACGAATTGAAATTTGCCTATGATTTGTCAGACAAAACAAAAGCTAAGATTGAAAAGGTGTGTAAAAAAATTTATGGGGCAAAATTAATAGTATTTGAAGAAAAGGCGAAAGAAAAGTTGGCTCAAATAAAGAAACTAAAACTTGACAATCTTCCAATAGTAATTGCAAAAACGCAGTATAGTTTGTCAGACAATCCAAAACTCTTAAATCGACCAAAAGATTTTTCGATTTGTATAAAAGATATTGAATTTAGGCTTGGGGCAGGGTTTTTAGTTGTTGTGGCAGGAAACATTTTGCTTATGCCGGGTTTATCCAAAAATCCAAATGCCTTGAATATGTCTATCGACAAAGATTTTTGCATTAAAGGGTTGTTTTAAAAAGAGAAGAAAACTTCTCTTTTTTTATTACAAATATTTAAAAATTATGTGGCAAAATTTTTGCTAAAATTTGTCAAAAGTTGTTGAAGAAATTGGTATAATTGTTGATTTTTTAAATGGAGAGTGATATACTATACTTATGATAAAATTTAGAACAAGAAAGTTTTTATGTGGCTTGTTGGTCTTTTTGGGACTGTTTTTTTCTGTCCTTACATTGATTTCTATCAAGCCCACTGAAAAAGTTTCAGACTATGATTCTTTCAATACTTCTTTGATGTCAATGTTGAAAGAATATGACACTTTGAGAAAAAAAGAAACTATAAAACTTTCTTCAGACGAATATAAAATTGAGGGCGAGGGTGTTTACATCAAAAATGATACTCTTGACAAGTTTGGAATAAAAAAATTAAGCGATGGAGACTTTAGCTTAGCAAGTGAATTTTCTGAGCTTAAGGTAACTTCTCAAAATGAAGAAATTGTTGTTGAAAAAGAAGCTGATGTGAATAGGCTTATTGTTTGTTATGATGGAAATCTAGACGGTTTTGGTGCTGTTGCAAAAGCAGAATATAATGACTATCACATTTTTCAATATGAAGATGCAGACAAAACAAAAAAAGCTTTTGAATATTATTCGACATTAAAGGGTGTTGAAAGTGTTTCGTATGATTGTGTTGTTAGTGCAGAAAGCATAGATGTTGAAGCAACTGCCAAAAATTACAAATCTTGGGGTGCTGAATATTTGGGTTATGACGAGTTTAAAACTACAAATCTCGATGTTTATGGACAAAACAATTTAGAAGATGTTGTTGTCGTTGTTTTGGATAGTGGGATCAACACATCTCACGAATTATTTCAAGGAAGAATTTTGCACCAATATGCAAAAAATTATACACTCGAATCAAGCAATACACAATATTCTTATGAAGACCTTAATGAGCACGGTTCCCACGTGTCAGGAATTATTGCTGATGCTACATATTCAAATGTAAAAATCTTGCCATTGAAAGTTTTGGATCAGAAAGGCGATGGTTGGACTTCAATGATTATATCGGCGATTGAATATGTTGAGAAATTGCCTTCAAGTTTAAATGTTAGGCTTATGAATATGAGTCTTGGAGTAAAACCTAAAGATGGTGAAACAATAAGCAACGCTTTGACAAATGCAGTCGTAAGTGCCTACAACAAGGGAATTTTGTCCATTGTTGCAGCAGGTAACGAACAGCGAGATGCTATTTATTCAAACCCAGCAAATGTAAGTTGTGCCGTGGCTGTTTCGGGGCTTTATCAAACGAGCAATGACAAACTTCTTTTTGATTCGTCTTATAGCAATTATGGTTCTTATATAGATTTTGCTGCACCTGGTACTGCTATCAACAGTGCAAACAAAACGGGGGTGTCTTCATATCACTCATTAACAGGAACCTCTATGGCAACTCCTCACGTAACGGCTTGTTATGCCTTGGTTTATTCTTCTCCGACATATGCAGAATATTCTATAGACCAAATGACGGAACTGATGCAACAAAGTGCTATTGATTTGGGTGCAGTTGGAAAAGATAATTATTATGGATATGGTTGCATTTCTCTTTCAAACATTGGCATTATGCAAAGTGGGGAGGTTCTTTTCAGTCAAACTACTCAATTTCCTACAAGCGCATTTCAATTGCAGTTGACAATTGACACAAGTCTAATTCCTGATGGTGGAAAATATGAAATATATTATACAACAGATGCAACTGTTTCTACAGCTACAAATGCTGATTCATTGTATTCGACACCTATCTATATCTACAGAACTACAAAAGTTACAGCAATAGCATATATTTATGACAATACTCAAAAATTGGTTCAAAAAACATTTGTTACTTCAAAGACATATTACTTTGACAATCTTGATTTGTTGGTAAATTATGAATATTATTCATTAAATGGTGGAATAGTGATTTCTGAATACAATGGAGATCTTACTACTTTACAAGTTCCACAAACAATAAATTATCAAAATGTAATATCAATTGATAGCAAGGCATTCAATTCTTCAAATGTACAAATTTTATATTTGCCATCTACTTTAAAAACAATTTCGGCTTCAGCTTTCTATGGAAATTCAAAAATTAAAGAAATTCAATGCTCAAGCACTGCTGTTGAAATTGAAGGGTATGCTTTTAGGTATTCAGCAATTGAAGAACTGGATATATCTATGATAACAGATATTGGAGAGTACGCTTTTGCAAACACGAGCAAGTTGGAGCAACTTTACTTACCTATTGTTACAGATATTGCGCAACACGCATTTTCAGCTTCAAAGATAAAAAGTCTAATAATAGGTCAAACAATTGAAAACATAGAAAGACAAACGACACTTAGCATAGACACTGTTTATGGCTATGCTGATACAGTTGCAAAAACTTTTGCAGACAACAACGAAGTTGAGTTTTATGATTTGACTTTGAGGATGACAGAAGATTATTCTGATAGAAAAATTGTTGAAGAAAAAAGCACTTTTACGATTTCTAGTAAGTATATTGGCTTGGCTTTGAAGGGCACAATTAAAGTTGTAGATCTTTCTACAGGAAGAGTAATCGCTCAAGATTATTTTATTTATGAAGAAACAAAGGTTGGAGATTTTGAATATCAATTAGACTTGACGTTTACAAATGTACCAGTTGGAACTTATGAAGTGTATGTAGAGTTTGAAGATGGCTATTATAATGAACTCACAACAAACAAATGTTCATTGATAGTAATAGACGAAGCTACCACAAAACACGAAGTGAGTTTTTCTTCAGGAAACTACATCGTTTATATTGACGGAAAACAAGTAACTTCTGGAACAGAGCTTTATGCCGGATTTGACTATGTTTTATCAGTCGAAGCTAGCGAAGGTTATTCGTTGGAAGAAATCAAAATTGGTGGGCAACCATTTGTGAATGGAACAACCATATCGGGATTAAATAGAGATTTGCAAATTGAGGTTAAAACTCTTAAGAATGTAAATGCAAATGTTTTGTTTGTTTTAAATTCTTTTGAAGGAAGTGTATTTGTAAACGAACAAGAAGTTAGAGAACTGACCTTCTTGAGTGGAAAAGATTTGATATTCAAAGTTGTTGCAGAAAAGGGATATGAAGTTGATTATGTTACAGTAAACGACGAAAACCTTGTCGCACAAGAGGACGGATCTTACAAAATTGAAAATGTACTTTCTGACAAAACCATTACTGTAATATTTAAAGATAAATATTATGCACTGTCGATTTTAGATGGAAATGGGTGCTCATATTCAATAAGTTCGAATGTTAGAGAAAACAAAGTTTTAGAAGGCGATAAAGTTGAGATCCAAATTGCTACAAGTGAAGGTTATGTTTTGACATCTGTTATTGTTAATGGAAAGGAATATAATGTTGTTGACAACATTGTAACGATTGACGAAGTGACTTCTGATTTAGAAGTTGTTATTCAATGTGCAAAAGAAAAGAGTTCGCTCTTTGACGATTCGGTAGTAGTAAAATATTTGATTTTGTTTATCGTTATTTTTGTTGTATTTATTTTGGCCAAATTGATTTTACATTTTGCTAGAAAAGAAAAAGCAAAATTGTAAAATTAGTTGTTAATTCAGCATATTTATGTTAGAATAAGAAAAATGGGAGGTGGATTATGCCAGTTTGGGCAATAGTTTTGCTTGTTGTTCTTGGAGTTTTGATTTTGCTAACAGGAATAATAATTATGTGGGTTGTTTCAGTTTACAACTCTTTAATTAAACTGAAAAACAATGTAGAAGAAGGATATTCAACAATGGATGTCTACATGAAAAAAAGATACGATCTTATTCCAAACTTTGTTGAAACCGTAAAAGGCTATGCAAAGCACGAAAAAGAAGCTTTAGAAAAGGTTATGCAAGCTAGATATTCTTGTATGTCTGCAAACACACCTGAAGAAAGAGCTAAAAGTGAAAATATGTTGGCTGGCACTTTGAAGTCATTGTTTGCTGTTACAGAAAATTATCCAGATTTGAAAGCAAACATAAACTTTATCGAATTGCAAAACACATTAAATAATCTTGAGCTTGAAATTGCAAATTCAAGAAAATATTATAATGGTTGTGTAAAGCTTTTAAACAACAAGATTGAACTTTTTCCATCAAACTTAGTTGCTAGAAAGTTTAACTTTGAAAAGAAACCTTTGTTTGAAATTATAAATGAAGAAGAAAAAGTTGTACCAAAAGTTCAATTTTAAAAGGAGGGCATTGTTATGAAAAATGCCCTTCTTCGTTCATTTATAGGTGGGTTGGCTATAGTTAATATAGCGTTTTATGAATATATAATGATGGGATTTATCACAGTAAGTGATCTTATATGGGGGCTATGCAATTTTGACATAATGGCAATAATTTTGTGCGTGGTGTATGTCATAGCATTTGTGATTTTTCTTGTGCATTTTTTTAAAAGACGATTCAAAAACAATATTGTAGCCCCTGTAGAAGTAACAACCCCAGACAATATGACTCCAGTTGAAATGGGTTATTTGGTTGATGGTATAATTGACGACGAAGATCTGTCTGCGTTGTTGGTTTATTGGGCAAGCAAAAAATACATTGAGATTATAAAAGTAAACGATAATCAAAAACTCAAAAAGCTTGTTGAAAAATTGCCAAATGAATGTAAGCCTCATGAGACAGTTTTGTTTAACAGAATTTTTAAAAATAAAAAAGAAATTCTGATAAACGATGTTTCAACATCTTTGCAGCAAGATGGTGGGTTGTCTGTTAGCTCAGCCATAAATTCTGTCGAAAAAGAAACAAAAGAAAAATATTTTAACCAAAAAACTCTGAGATATCGTCAACTTTATGTTTCAATTTTTGCGTTTTTATTTTATTTTTCTGTAATGTATTTTAGACTTGAATATTTTGTTGATGTCGTACCTATTGTTGAAATATTTGCTGTGGTTTCTTCTATACTGTTTGCCGTTTGTTGTGACTGGATGCAAAATTATTTTGATTATAGGCACAAAAATAACACATCAAAGGGCAGGGTTGCTTCTATTATATGTTTTGTTTTGCTTATGGGGCTAATCGCAGGACTGTGTTGTTATTTTTTCTGGACAGATTTGTATCAAGTGATTATATTGTTGTGTTTTGTTGGTATTTTGACCCTTGTCGGATTTTTAAACAGACACATTAGCATCTATACAAAAGAAGGAGAAAAACAACTCGGAAAGGTTTTGGGGTTTAAAAACTTTATTGAGGTCGCAGAAAAAGATAGGATTGAAATGTTGGTTCAAGAAAATCCAAACGTATTTTTTGATGTCTTGCCATTTGCTTATGTTTTAGGGGTAAGTGACAAATGGATAAAGCAATTTGAAGTGATAGAAGACTTTGCAAAGATAGAACAACAGACTGCAAACAATGTGGTTCTGTTTGTTGATCTTCTAAGTTATGGAAAAATAAATGCCGTAAGAACTGCAACTATGACAAAAATGATAAGAAGTACTTCCAGTAGTTCCGGTCGAAGAATTTCTCTTGGCAGAAATGGTGGATCGGGAGGCTCACGTGGAGGAAGCAACTTCGGGGGATTTAGACGAAGATAAAAAAGAAGCTTGTTTTAAGCTTCTTTTTTTTTATTTCAACAATTTTTCGATCTTTGAATTGATATCAAACTCAAAAGCTAAAGCTTTATTATTATTGTAAGCAACCACTTTCAAATCTTCTTCAACAATGTCTTTTGTAAGTCTTTTAGGAGGGGTGCTTTCATTTTGATTAACTATTTTGTTTGTATTTGTTGTATTAGTAGTTGTTTTTTTTAAAGTGGTTGAATTGTTGTCAGGCAACTTGTTTTCTGAAGAAACAGAACCATCTTTTTTCTGCAAATTTAAAGTAGTTTGGTTTTGTGTGGAAGTAGTAGAAACAGGTTCTTTTTTGTCTGTTAAAGTTTTAGTTTCTGTATTTGTTGTTTGATTCTCTCTATTTGGATCAACTTTTTCAATAGTATTGTTTTCGTCAAGTCTTTCATATTCGTCCAATCTTGGAGCAGGAGTTGTTTGCTCTCCATTTACCATTCTTGTTGGACCATAAGGATAGGTGGCTCTGTTGAAATCATTTGAATTTCCATATGGATAATTGCCATAATATCCGTTGTTTGGGGCAAATCCATATCTATTGAAATTATTTACGCCATAACCATAGCCATTTCTATAAAAGTTGTTTCTGCCAAAACCATTTCTGTAATAATTGTTGGCATAAAAGGTGTCTATATTTCTAGTTGTTGGACCATAAGTATCGATATTTCTAACAGGAGCCTTATTGGTTTTTTCGTCTTTAATAGGCTCTTCTAGGGTAGCGATTTTATCATTTTCATTAGAAATGTAAGTGTTTTTATTTGAACTGTTTGTATCAATTGAGTTTTTAGAATCGCAGTCGCAGAAATAACAACCGAGTTCTTCTAATGTATTTAAGATGTTTTCATAATAACACGATCTTGCATTTGAGTTGCAAGAAAGTTTGTTAAGTTTTGCGCCGATTTTATCGGCATTTTTGGCAGGGTTTCTTTTCAAAGACGAGATGTTTTTGATTGTGTTTGAAAGTTCATTTCTAGTGTATGCTACAGAGTTTGTATATCTGCCAAGACTATCAGTAAGATCTTTAACAGCAGTTTGTTGAGCTTTTGACAATTTCACGTTGTTGTCAAGACAATTTTTTATTTGTGCCGTTTTGTCTAAAATCTCGGTTTTGTAAAACTCTTCATGCTTTAAAGCATCTTGAGTGTTTGCCATATTTCTATACATTTGATTTGTGGCGATTTTATCAAGGGCAGTTCTTGACAGTGTTATGTCGCTAGGGTTAACTGTTTGTACCTTGCTTATTGTATTTGCAGTTGCGTCAAGTTGATTTCCAAGATTTGTAATTGTCGCATTGTTTGCAGAACTTCCACAACCAACTAAAAGAACACTTAATGCAACAGCTGTTGTTCCAATTAATATTTTTTTCATAATTACCTCCATTTTTGTGTAGTTTCTGCAGAAAGCGAAGAATTATGCATTTTCTTAGTTTAACAAAATTTTTGTTGGAAAAAATCTATTTGTTTAAAGATTTTGGAGGAAATATGGATGATAAAAAGCGAAATGAGGCTTACAATCAATATGTAAAGGCAAAAATACCAAAAACCAAGCCTTGGCCGTCTTTGTTTAATTCTTTTTGGGTTGGAGGGTTGATTTGTGTTATCGGACAAGGAATAAATGATATTATTATGCTTATATTTCCAAGCTTGTCTCAACAATCTGCTTGGGCGTATACATTAATAGTTTTAATTTTCATAGCTTCGTTTTTGACAGGTCTTGGAGTTTATGATCAGATTGGCAAGTTTGCAGGAGGAGGCTCCATTGTGCCGATTACAGGGTTTTCAAATTCAATATCCAGTCCTTCTGTTGAGTTTAAAAGCGAAGGAATAATATATGGAATTTGTGTCAAGATGTTTACGATTGCTGGTCCTGTTATAGTGTTTGGAATAGTTTCAAGTATTATTGTTGGAATTATTTATTGGATTATTGGATTGTTTTAAGGAGTGTTATGGAACAGAAAGAGCAAACGATTTTGTTAAAGAGACAGCCCAAGATAATTGGGAATTATACTATTGCTGGGCCGAAAGAAGGACAGGGGAATTTTGGGTCTTATTTTGATTATATAATGAAAAATGACCATTTTGGACAAGATACTTTTGAAAAGGCTGAAAGAAAAATGGTTGAAAATGCAATCACTGGCGTAGTAGAAAGTGCAAAACTTTCACCAAAAGATATTGACATTATGATTTCGGGGGATCTGCTAAACCAAATTATAAGTTCTTCTTATGCTGCAAGGGCATTCCAATTTCCATTTTTAGGGGTTTATGGAGCTTGTTCGACTATGGCAGAGAGTATAGCTATAGGATCTGTTTTAGTAGATGGAGGCTTTTGTAAAAATGTTGTTTGTTGTACAGGATCTCACTTCTCAACGGCAGAAAGACAATATCGGTTCCCTCTTGAATTGGGAAACCAAAGACCCCCGACTGCACAATGGACTGTGACTGGCGCAGGAGCTTGTGTTTTGTCTATGGAAGGCAATGGGCCAAAAGTAACAATGGTGACTTTTGGAAAGGTAGTTGATTGGGGAATAAATGATGTAAACAATATGGGGGCAGCGATGGCACCTGTCATTGATATAATAGGACCATAGACCAAATCTATGGTCTAAATTAAGGGTTTGATACTGCCACAAATATCTAATACAAAAATCTAATAAAAG
>SVIR01000014.1 GCA_015069395.1 Clostridiales bacterium | reverse complement strand
CATTTTCTACATGAATACGAGGTGTTGTTATAAATACGGCATCGTCTTTTTCTTCTTCAAAGTTGTTTGAAGCAATTTCTTTTTCAAATTCAATTTCGTCTTCTTGATTTGTTTTTTCTTGTGAAATTTCGTCGAGCCCTTTTTGACGTGCGTTAAATAAAGATTGTTTTAATTGCTCGATTTGTTCTTTCTGGTGCAGTTTGTCTTCTTCTCTTTCATAAACTACAGCCATTTCAATCTGATTTTCTGAGAAGCTCTTCTTCTTTCTATATTTCTTAAGTTCAGAAGAAGTGTCGTAAAGAATTTTGTTTTGTGCTTCTTGAAATGGAGTAAGTTCGAATTGTTCTGACTTATCAAGAAATTTGGCGTCGTCTTTTAATTCAGTTTCTTCAACTTTTGTTGTTTCTTCTTGTTGCGAAATTGTTTCTTCTGTTTCCAAAATAGGCGCAGGGGTTTCTTCAGTTTCAACTTGGGTAGAATCTTGTGCAAAACTGAAGAAGTCGATTTGGTTTTCAATAAGGTCACTATGAGGTTCTTCGATTGTTTCTTGTTTAGGTTCGTCTTTTTTAACCATATCAAAAAGGTTGTCTTGTTGTAAAAAAACGGGTTTTTCTTCTTTTTCTATAATTTTTTCAATGGTATGGAGCTCTGGTTGAGTTTTTTCTTCGTTTGATTCGAAGGATAAGTTCTCAAATTCTTTTTTAACGATTCATATTCTTTTTTGCCCGTGCTTGTTATGGAATAATAATGGCGCTTGCCACCGAGCTCACTTTCACCCCAAAAGGAAGAAGAAATTAAACCTTTCTTTTCCATTCTTGTAAGGCTTGAATAAAGAGAAGGTTTTTTCATAATATAATTGCCACCACTTTTCTTTGAAATGTATTCAATAATCTCTAAACCATATTTAGATCCGTCGTTTAAACTGTCTAAAATAAGATATGTATTTTGACCACTTGAGATTGCCATTTTTTAATTCTCCTAAGAGAATTATAAAGTTTCGCCAAAAACTTGTCAAACAAATTTGGGTATTATGCAAAAGATTTTTGTTTCGATTGTTGTCAAAATGAGGAGGTGGTATGCAAATAGCACCACAAGATATAGTGGTGTTATGCACGAATTGGGCGAAAGTTATGGCAAATAGAGGCTTTTCGACAAATCTCATAAAAATTTCGTGTCAATAATGGTTGATTTTTTTTCTCAATAATGTTAGAATTTTATGTAAAATTATTACGGAGGGAAAAAATGTATAAAATTAATCAAAAAGAAACGAAAGTTGAAATAGAATTGGCTATTGATGCTAAAGAATGGGAAGAAGGAGTGCAAAAAGTTTACGAAACATCAAAATCAAAATTTAATGTTGTGGGCTTTAGAAAAGGTCATGCACCAAGAAAGGTTATTGAACAAACATATGGTGACAACGTGTTTTTTGAAGACACAGTTCAATATTTCTTAGATAAAACTTTAAACGAAGCTTTGAATGAAAAGCCAGAACTCGAACCTGTTGCAATGCCAACTACAGAATTTGAAAGTTTTACACCTGAAAATGGTTTGAAAGCTAAGATTTTGTTTGAAATTGTTCCGGATTTCAAACTTTGTGAGTACAAAGGAGCAAAGATCAAGGTTCATTCAGTAGAAGTTTCAGACGAAGATGTTGATCATTATATCAAGCATTTCCTTGATTCTCATGCAGAATATAACCCTGTAGAAAGAGAAGTTAAAACAGGAGACATAGCAGTTATCGATTTCAAAGGATTTATCGGAGATGTAGCTTTTGAAGGTGGAGAAGGAAAAGCATATCCATTGGAAATTGGATCTCATTCTTTTATTGATACTTTTGAAGATCAACTTGTTGGTCATAAAAAGGGAGAAAAAGTTGACGTTAGTGTAACTTTCCCAGAAAATTATGGTTCTCAAGAATTAGCTGGAAAGAAAGCATTGTTTAAAGTTGAGATTCAAGAAGTTAAAGAAAAGAGCTTGCCAGAACTCAATGACAAATTTGTAGCTGATACGACAGAATTTGAAACTGTTGAAGAGTATAGAAAGTCTGTCTTTGCTCATATTCAAGATATGAAGAACAAAGATTCTGAAAATGAAATCCAACACAACATTCGTCATTATCTTATCGACAATACAAATGTTCAAATTCCTGAAATTATGGTAGAAAACCAAGTTGAAGGAGATATGGCAAGAATGCAACAATCTTTAGATGCATATCGTCTTACTGTTGAGCAATATCTTGCTTCTATGGGAACAACAAAAGAAGAATATTTAAAAATTGCAAAAGAAAGATGTTTAGAATCTCTCAAAGCCAGCTATATTTATAGAAAAGTTTTGGAAGAAAACAAGATTACTCTTTCTCCAGCAGAAATTAGAGAGGCTGCAAAAGGCTTAGCTTCACAAGAAGAAATCGCTAGAAAAGAAAACGAATTGCTTTTAGAAAAGCTTTATAAACACTTGAAAGAAGCTGTTGAAATCGAATACGTTAAAGACTAATTATATTTTGGAGGTTTGTTATGCTTATTCCTATGGTCGTTGACCAAACTGGTGCAAATGAAAGATCATATGATATTTATTCAAGATTGTTGGAAGACAGAATAGTATTTCTTTCGGGCGAGATAAATGATGCTATGGCAAACACGATTATTGCTCAACTTATTTATTTGGAAGGCAAAAATCCTGATAAAGATATATTTTTATATATCAACAGTCCCGGAGGATCTGTAAGTGCAGGAATTGCGATTTATGACACAATGAACTATATCAAGTGTGACGTTTCTACAATTTGTGTGGGGCTTGCAGCTTCAATGGGAGCCTTCTTGTTGTCTAGTGGAACAAAAGGAAAGAGATTCGCTTTGCCTAACAGTGAAATTATGATACATCAACCTCTTGGTGGAACTCAAGGACAGGCGAGTGATATTGAGATTCAGGCAAAACATATGAAAAAGATAAAAAATATGTTAAACAGAATCTTGAGTGAAAACACAGGAAAAGCTTTGGAAGATATCGAAA
This sequence comes from Clostridiales bacterium, assembly GCA_015069395.1. Taxonomy (GTDB): domain Bacteria; phylum Bacillota; class Clostridia; order Christensenellales; family UBA1242; genus Caccovivens. Next base: position 10,171 of record SVIR01000014.1, on the reverse strand, counting down.
AAGATACTGACAGAGACAACTATATGTCTGCAAAAGAGGCCAAAGAATATGGCTTAATTGATAATATTTTTGTTACTAGAAAAGCAAAAAAAGATTAAGGGGCAAAAATGAAAGATGTTGAAATGTGCACATGCACTTTTTGTAGTAGACCTCAAAAGGCTGTAAAAAAACTTATTGCAAGTCCAAATGGAGATGCCTTTATTTGTGACGATTGCATAAAAATATGTGGCGATATAATAAAAGAAGAAAACAACAAGGTTAAAAAGTTTAAAGATCTTGTCTTGCCTTCTCCAAAAGAGATTAAGGCGATTTTGGACAATTATGTTATTGGGCAAGAGCAAGCGAAAAAGGTTTTGTCTGTTGCAGTTTTCAACCATTACAAAAGAATCAATCACAACTATCACAACAAGCTTAATTCAAACAAGAAAAGCAAAGAGGAAATTCAAAATATTTTGGAACTTGAAAAGAGCAATGTATTAATGATTGGTCCAACTGGCTCTGGAAAGACTTTGTTGGTAAAGACTTTAGCGAAGATTTTGGATGTTCCGTTTGCTTGTGCAGATGCGACGACATTGACTGAAGCTGGTTATGTGGGCGAAGATGTTGAAAATGTGTTATTGAAGTTGATTCAAAATGCAGAATACGATATTGAAAAGGCTCAAAGGGGCATAATTTATATAGACGAAATCGATAAGCTTGCAAGAAAGAGCGAAAATCGTTCTCTAACAAGAGATGTTGGTGGAGAGGGAGTTCAACAAGCATTGCTTAAAATTATTGAAAGCACAATTGCTAGTGTGCCTCCTCAAGGAGGCAGAAAGCACCCACATCAAGAAATGTTGCAAATTGACACAACAAACATATTGTTTATATGTGGAGGTGCGTTTGTTGGACTTGACGATATAATTCACAAGAGGGTGTCTTCTTCTGCAATTGGGTTTAATGCAAATATCAAAAACTCGAAAGAAAAGGCAAAGGTTGATTATGCAAGAGATGTTCAACCTGACGATTTAATCAAGTTTGGTCTTATTCCAGAGTTTGTTGGTAGACTTCCAATTATTACCGGTCTTGACGACTTGGACGAAAAGGCTCTTCAGAGAATTTTGGTTGAACCTAAAAATTCGTTGATAAAACAATACAAACAAATGTTTAAAATCGATGGTTTTGAAATTGAGTTTGACGATAGTGCAATCGAATATGTTTCTAAAAAGGCTATGGATTTGAAAACGGGCGCAAGAGGAATTCGTACAATTATGGAAACTAGGATGCTTGAGCTTATGTTTGATTTGCCTGATCCTAATGTTTATCAAAAAATTGTTATTACCAGAGACTTTATTGAAAATGGTTCAGAGCCAATTTTAATAAAGAAAGAAGAAAAGGCTGAAGCTGTTTAATCAGTAGATATGGTGTAGTATCTAGAGCATACTACGCCATATTTTGTATTTTGTAGTCTTTAAAGTAATGTCTTTTGTTGTTTGATTGGTTTTAACTAAAGACTGACAGCATTTTTGAAATTTCTATTTTGCTGAAAAACTTAAAGAGATTGTAGTTTCTTGGCCAAGGATTAAATATTATATAAATAAGTTATTTAAAATGTTTGACAAACAAAAACAAAAAAGGTAAACTAAGATTAGAGTTGTTTGCCTTTTATTTTTCGTCATAAGGGCAACACTTAAAAAGGGGAATAGTTATGGAAAGAATGATTTTGAGTGTCTCTCCTGCTATCGTGTCGGTTATATCGGTTGTGTTATTCCTTGTTGGACTTGCCATTGGGCTGGTAGTATATAAAATTTATAGCAATAAAAAACTTGAAAAAAACAAATCAAATGCTATTAAGATTATTGAAGATGCGTATGCAGAAGCTAAGACAATAAAGAAAGAAGCGATTTTAGAGAGCAAAGAAAATGCTCAGAAAATCAAAGAAGACATTGAACAAGAGGTTAAAGATAGAAGAGCTGAAGTTGTAAAACTTGAAGAACGCTTAAACCAAAGAGAAGAATATATCGAAAAGAAAGAACTTGCTGTAGACAAAAAAAGTGAACAGCTTGACGAAGAGAAAAAGTCTTTAACGGAGCTTAAAGAAAGCTTGGAAAAAGTTAAAGAAGAAGAAGAAAGAATCAAAGTTCAGATTTTGGAAGAACTTGAAAGAGTTGCAAAACTTTCAAGACAAGAAGCAAAAGATATGCTTGTTGAAAATATGAAAAATGAAGCACAAAAACAAGCTGCAGTTATCGTGAAGAAAATTGAAGACGACGCAAGAGAAGAGGGTGAGAAGAAAGCAAGGGAAATCATTGGTCAAGCTCTCCAAAAATGCGCAACAGATACAACAAGCGAAATGACAGTTTCGGTAGTTTCTTTGCCTAACGACGAAATGAAGGGGAGGATTATCGGAAGAGAAGGTCGCAACATTAGAGCGATTGAAGCTGCTACTGGTGTAGAACTTATCGTAGACGACACTCCAGAAACGATCACTGTTTCAGGATTTGATCCTATCAGAAGAGAAGTTGCGAGGTTGTCACTTGAGAAACTTATTTCAGACGGCAGAATTCACCCTACAAGGATTGAAGAAATCGTAGAGAAAATGCAAAAAGAAGTTGACAAAATGATCAAACAAGCTGGTGACGAAGCTTGCAATGAAACTGGTTTATTCAACTTAAATTCAGAACTTGTAAAAGTTTTGGGAAGATTAAAGTTTAGAACAAGTTACGGTCAAAACGTTTTGAAGCATTCGATTGAATGTTCAATTATAGCAGGACTTTTGGCTAGCGAAATGGGAGCAAATGTAAAGATTGCCAAAAGAGGTGGTTTGCTTCACGATATAGGTAAAGCCCTTGATCACGAACTTGAAGGAACTCATGTTCAAATCGGAGTTGAACTTGCTAGAAAATATGGGGAAAGCGAAGAAGTAGTACACTGTATCGAAGCACATCACTTTAATGTAGAGTTTAAGTCTATCGAAGCTGTTATCGTTCAGGTTGCTGATGCTATTTCAAGTTCTAGACCTGGAGCGAGAAGAGATAGTTTTGAAAACTATATCAAGAGACTGCAACAACTTGAGGAAATTGCAAATGGATTCAAAGGTGTTGACAAATCTTTTGCAGTGCAGGCAGGAAGAGAGGTTAGAATTATTGTTAAACCTGACCAAATTTCTGATAGTGAAGCAATGTTTATGGCTAAAGAAATTGCAAACAAAATTGAAAATGAAATGCAATATCCTGGTCAAATCAAAGTAAATGTAATCAGAGAAAGTAGATATACAGAAACGGCAAAATAACATTTTTCTAAATTTTGAAATATATTTATATGAGGTGTTTTTATGTCAGACAAAAAAACAACAACTAAGACTACGGAAACAAAACAAACTCGCACGTGGTCTTCAACGAAAGTGTTGGATTGTGTAGCTTATTTTGCGATTATGTGTATTGCAGTGGCTTTGATTTTTAGACTTATCTTTAAAGAAAGTATGCCACAAGTTGCTGGTTATTTTCAAGGAATAGGCGAATGTTTAGCTTATATCGTTTGTATGTGGCTTGGTTTTTATTGGACCAGAAGAAAGAAAAATATTTGGTGGTTTATTTGCTGGCTTGTTGCCACAGTAGTAATAACCGTAATTTATATCTTTGCGATAATTTAAGGAAGGGAAATGATTGCCTATATAATAACAATTGTTGCGTGTGTCATAGCAGGCATATTTGCGTTGTTGGTAAATGTTTGGACAGGCTTTATGTATTTTGTGCTTGCCACTCTTCTTTTATTGGCTTTGTTTTGGACAGCTTGGCTTGTCCTTCAATATTTTAGATCTTTTAAGTTTAAACTTGAAGAAAATTTTAAGTATTATAAAGCAGAAGTGATAAACAGAAATAATATGTCAATTGAAATGTTTAATGCAAATGAATCTGCTTATCGTAAAGAATACAACAAAAAGATGCGAAAAGAAAAAGTGTTGTACTGGCTTAAAGTTGTGTTCGCTTTTGCAATTGCAGTTACCTTTGCTGTTTCAATGTTTTTATTATAAAAAGAGGGTAAAAAAACTCTCTTTTTTTTATTGCCCGTAATTTTATTTTGAAAATAACGAAGAAGTTTGTTATAATTAATCAAATCGAGGTGAAAAGTTATGTTGTCAAAAGTTGTGAGTTTTGGTTTGACAGGAATAGAAGGTTTTTTGACCACCATTGAAACTGACATTGTGGGAGGTGTTCCACATTTCGAAATTGTTGGTCTTGGTGATGTTGCAGTTAAAGAAGCGAAAGACAGAGTGAAATCTGCAATAAGAAATTCTGGCTTTGAATATCCAGTAAAGCATTATACAATAAATCTTGCTCCAGCCGATATTAAGAAGGAAGGTCCATTTTATGACTTGGGGTTGGCTATCGGAATCTTATCTGCATCAGAACAAATTAAAACAAAAAAATATAAAGACTTTGTATTTTTAGGCGAACTTTCTTTAGACGGATCTATCAAGAAAGTGAAAGGTGTTTTGCCTATTTTGATTAGTGCCAGAAACTTGGGCTATACCAAATTTGTTTTGCCAAAAGAAAATGAAGAGGAGGCAAGATATATTGAAGGTATGCAAATTTATGCTTTTTCACATCTCAAAGATTGTGTGGCGTTTTTGAATGATGAGATCGATCATCCTATTTTGCCAGTTGAAACAAGATCTTTTGAAGAGGTTTCGAAAAGTTCCATAAACAAGTTGGATTTTGAGAATGTAAAAGGTCAAGCTTCGGCAAAAAGAGCTTTGGAAATTGCTGCAGCTGGTGGGCATAATGTATTAATGATAGGCCCTCCAGGAAGTGGAAAAAGTATGCTTGCAAAGTGTTTTTCGGGCATTTTGCCAGATTTGACTTTTGAAGAAGCTTTGGAAGTTACAAAGGTTCATTCAATTGCTGGGGAACTTGATCTTAAAAAGGGGATAATTACAGAAAGGCCTTTCAGAACTCCACATCATACAGCAACAACCATAAGTATGACAGGTGGAGGCAACCATGCAAAACCAGGAGAAATAAGCTTGGCTCACAATGGCGTGCTTTATTTGGACGAATTTCCTGAATATTCAAGACATTTGATTGAAACATTGAGACAACCATTAGAAGACGGTGTTATAACCGTTGCAAGGGCGAAGCAGACCATTACATATCCATCTAGTTTTACTCTCATTGCAAGTATGAATCCTTGTCCTTGTGGAAATTATGGCTCAAAAGATAGAGAGTGTAATTGTTCTCCGTCTCAAATTCATAAATATCTTTCAAAGATTTCTGGACCTATAATGGACAGAATAGATATTCACGTAGAAGTAGACAACATCTCTTATAGTGATTTAAATAAAGAAAGCAAAGAGGAATGTTCTGCAGAAATAAAGAAACGAGTTGATAAAGCCAGAGAAATTCAGCTTAAACGTTTTAAAAGTTCAAAAACTTTCTCTAATTCAAAAATGAGTGTTCCACAAACGAAGAAGTATTGTCAGCTTTCCGTCGAATGTCAAAAACTTATGGAACAGGCTTTTACATCTTTGAAGCTTAGTGCTAGGGCTCATGACAGAATTTTGAGAGTTGCAAGAACTATCGCAGATTTGGAAGGAGAAGAAAATATTTTGCCTCAACATATTGCTGAAGCAATTTCTTATCGAGGCCTTGATAGAAAATATTGGAGTATTTAATGTTGGATAAAAATGAAAAACTTTTAGTCTTGTTTTCAATGTGTGAAATTTCAACAAAAAAACAAGAACTTTTGATTGAACAACTCGAAGAGTTTTCGATTGATGGACTTTTTAAAGAAAATGTTTCTCTAGAGATTTTAAACAGAGAAGAATATCACAAACTTTGTGATATTTATGACAAACAAAGATTTGAAATGTCTCTTGAAAATATGGAGAAATCAAATATAAAGATAATTACAATTTTTTCAAGCAATTATCCAGAAAGATTGAGATTTTTGGAAGATAGGCCTCTTATTTTGTATGCGAAAGGGGATTTGTCTCTTCTTGACAAATTGTCTATCGCTATTGTTGGAACAAGAATGCCATCGAATTATGGAAAAATTGTAACGGAAAAGTTTGCTGGAGATTTGGCAAACAATGGTTTTGTAATAATCAGTGGTTTATGTTATGGGGTTGATGCTATTGCTCACCGTAAAACCCTTGATGTAGGAGGCAAAACTATCGCTGTAGTTGGAAGTGGATTTCAAAATATTTATCCTGCTACAAACACTTCACTTGCAAATGAAATTGCGCAAAAAGGATTGTTACTTTCTGAATATTATCCATCGTTTAAGCCAAAAAGGTATACTTTTCCTCGAAGAAACAGGATAGTTGCAGGTTTGTCTGATGGGGTTTTGATTCCTGAGGCAGGACTGAAGAGTGGGACAATCCATACAAAAGATTTTGCATTGGAATATGGAAAAGATGTTTTTGCAATTCCTGGAAACATCAGTTCTACAAAAAGCGACCTTCCTAATGTTTTGATTAAGTCGGCACAAGCAGAGTGTACTCTTTCAGCTGACGACATAATAAAATATTATGGAGTAGAAAAAGAGGCGAAAAAAGAGAGGTTTTTGTCCTTAAATATGGACGAACAAGTGATTGTAAACCTGCTCACACAGGGAGAAAAAGATTTTGATTATTTGGCAGAAAAATCGAAAATTCCTGTAAATATTTTGAATAGTTGTTTGACAACTTTGGAAATTCGTGGTTTAATAAGAAAGTTGCCGGGCAAAAATTTTGCCCTAGTATAAACAAGAAAAGGAGTTTTAGTTTTGAAGCTTGTAGTTATCGAAGCACCTGCAAAAAGGGAAACTTTGAAAAAATATTTAGGTAGTGAATATGAGGTGTTTGCTACGAAAGGGCATATCAGAGATTTGCCAGCAAAGTCATTGTCAATAGACATAAACAACAATTACGAACCTCATTATGAAAACAATCCAGACAAAAAACAGTTGATTGCTGACTTAAAAAAGAAAGCTGCAGCAGCTGAAGAAGTTTTGATCGCAACCGACCCGGATAGAGAAGGGGAAGCGATTTCTTGGCACGTAGCTCATATATTGGGGCTTGATCCAAATACTAAGTGCCGTATTCAATTTAATGAAATATCAAAAAAAGCTGTTTTGAAAGCTTTGACAGAACCAAGGGCGATTGATTTGAGTCTCGTTGATGCTCAACAGGCAAGAAGAGTTATGGATAGAATTGTGGGTTATAAGTTGTCCCCAATTTTGTCAAAAAAGATTGCACCAAAACTTTCAGCTGGAAGAGTTCAATCAGTTGCATTGAAACTTGTTGTTGACAGAGAAAATGAAATTAAAAACTTTAAGCCAGAAGAATATTGGACGGTTACGGCTCAACACGAAAAAGATGGTACAAAGTTTAAGTCAACACTTACAAATTACAAAAAGACAAAACTTAAACTTTCAAACAAAGAAGAAGTTGAAAAGGCTTTGAGTGTAATAAAAAACAACGAGTTTGTAGTTGAAAGCATAAAGAAGACAAGAACAAAATCTCATGCCCCTGCACCATTTACTACCAGTACGATGCAACAAGATGCACTCAATAAACTTGGAATGAGTTTGAAAAGAACCACTATGTCAGCACAAGAACTGTATGAAGGTGTTGAAGTTAAGGGAGAGGGCAAGATTGCTCTTATCACTTATATCAGAACAGACTCTACTAGAATTTCTGCTGATGCACAAAATATGTGTAGAGAATTTATTGCTCAAAAATATGGAAAAGATTATGTTCCTGAAAAGCCAAACATTTATGCTTCTAAAAAGAATGCTCAAGATGCTCACGAAGCTATCAGACCAATTTCTTTAGCAATTACACCTGAAAATGTAAAAGATTCGTTGTCAAAAGACAATTACAAACTTTATAAACTCATTTATGAAAGATTTGTTGCAAGTCAAATGAGTGATGCAGAATATTCAAATGTAAACGTGGCAATAAATGTACAAGATTATATCTTCAAAGCTGTTGGCAAGACGATGGAATTTGCAGGATATACGGCGGTTTATAAAGAATATGTAGACGAAGAGAAACAAGAAATTAGCAAGTTGCCAAAACTTGAAGAAAATGAAAAGGTTAAGGTTTTGGACATTTTGCAAGAACAAAAGTTTACAAAGCCACCTGCAAGATTTTCTGAAGCGAGTCTTGTAAAAGCAATGGAAGAAAAAGGTATCGGCAGACCTGCAACTTATGCTGCAACAATTACAATCTTGACTGCAAGAAATTATTGCACAAAAGAAGGAAAGTATCTAATTCCTACAGATCTCGGACACAAAATCAACGAATATCTTGAAAAGTTTTTCCATGGAGTAATCAACGTAAAATTTACTGCTTATATGGAAAACAGACTTGACGATATTGCAGAAAGCAAAGACGAATGGCATAGTGTTGTTGATAGTTTCTGGAATGGGTTTAAAGGGCTTTTAGAAAAAGCAGATGCAAGTAGCGTTACTATGAAGTCACAACCCGTTGAAACGGAAATTGTTTGCGAACTTTGTGGACACAAAATGCTAATTAGAGAAGGAAGATACGGCAAGTTTTTGGGATGCTCAAACTTTCCAAAGTGTCGTAACGTAAAACCTTATGAAGTTGACGAGAAAAAAACAGTAGGTGTTTGTCCAGAATGTGGCAAAAGTGTTTATTCTTTTAAAACAAAAAGAGGAAAAGCTTTTTATGCTTGCGAAGACAGAACTGGTTGCAACTTTATGAGTTGGGATATTCCAACTGGGGGAAAGTGTCCAGATTGTGGAAAATATCTGATTAAAAAGGGCAAAAAAGTAAGATGTTCTGCTTGTAAGTATGAGGTGACTAATTAGTGTTGGAAAGCGTTGCACCAAAATTGTCTAAAAAAACGATAAAGGTTATCGGTGGAGGGTTGGCTGGTTCAGAGGCTGCTTTGATCTTAGCCAACAACGGTTTTATCGTGCATATTTTTGACACAAAAAAGCATATATCTGGTTTTGAATATTATGACAAATATTGTCATTTTCTAACTGAAAATATGAAATACGAATTGGAGTGCTTAGGCAGTCCAATTATTTCATTGTCGAAGAAATTTGACTATGAATTTTTAACATATGACCACAACTTTTTTGAGAAGGTGCAAGAGGCTGTAAGAAAACACCCAAATATTCAAATTTTTGAAGCGAATATCGAAAACCTCAATCAAGTTGAATGCACCATTATAGCGACAGGACACAACACGCAAAGGGAGTTTTTAAAAGAACTTGAAAACTATATAGGAAAATTTCACGTTTGCTTTTACAATCCTATTGAAATAATTCTTGATGCAGATAGTATAGATAAAACGAAACTTAATTTTGTTTCAAAAAATATTTGCTATGCAAATTTATCTGAGGAAGAATATAACAATGTGTATAAAACCATTGTTGAAATTGAGGAAAAATATGAGTTTCCAGAGGACTTTAAAAATGAGAAACAAATCACAATAGAGGGATTGGCATCAAGAGGTCTGTTTGGATTAAGGAATGCTATTTTTCGGCCATATTTTGATCACAAACAAAGACCTTTTGCTAGTTTGAAGTTGAAACTCGACGGCAATTTGTTGATATTGGACGAATTTTTCTCAGCTTTTGACGAAGAAGACCAATATGAGATTTTGCAAAAGATAGATGTTTTCAAAAATTGCAGGGTATTGAGATATAGCCAAATTGCAAGAAAAACACATTTGTTGGCGCCAATGTGCTTAAATGATAAATTACAAATTAAAAACTTTGACACTCTTTTCGTGTGTGGTGGTCTTTGTGGAACAGCAGGCAGTTTTGAAAGTTTGTTAATGGCAAATTATTGTGCTTATAGTTTGATGGCGACGCTTCAAAACAAGAAAGGGTTAGAGTTTTTACAAGAAAAATGCTGTATTGGGTTAATTTTGCAAAATTTAATTAGAAAAAGTGTTGCAAATTTTAGGTTATTCAATTTAAAATGTGATATAATCAATTATGAAGATGTAAAAGACGAGCAGATAGAAGAATTAAAAGCTTCGTCAAAAAGTCAAATTGAAAAATTTAAGGAGAAATTTTATGGAAGGTACTTTTAGAGGCACAACTATATGTGCAGTAAAGAAAGATGGAAAGATTGTCGTTGCGGGAGATGGGCAGGTTACTTTGCAAAACAGCATTATTTTTAAAAACAATTCAAAGAAAGTTAGAAGAATATATGACAACT
>SVIR01000003.1 GCA_015069395.1 Clostridiales bacterium | reverse complement strand
AATTTGGGTTTGAGTTAGACTTAGGAGAATTCAATGAAATCATTGAAATGCTTGAAACATACACATTGAATGATTACCTAACAAAACTCGAAGCACAAATTTTAGGAACAACAGACGACTTAACACTGAAGTTGTTGAAACTCAAAGAATACACAGAAAATGTAGAACTTTTGAATGCAAACATTAAGATTGTTGAAAACAGACTTAGCAAAGTTGCCTTGAATATTTTGGGAATTTTACAAGCTTCTTTGACGGTTGTTGAAACAGAACAATCTACAATTGGTGCATTTGATCCAACGGGATATACAGACAATTTTGTTGAAGGAATGCTTGACAGTTTGGAGGTGCCGACAGCAGAAGGAAATCCAAGCGTTTATGCAATAGCCGGTAATCTTGGCTTTAGATATAGTACAAACACATTTGAAGGACAGCTTACAGCTATGCTTGTAGAACAAGATGATCAATATAATGGAATTCTTGGAAAATATATGCCAATGATTTCACTATATACGACAGCAATGGGATTGGAAAGTTATATTTATTTGATTGATCAAACAATTTATATTGATATAAATGGCTTGAGAATATATGCTCCATTAAACGAGACTTCAATTGACGATATAATGACATTAGTTGAAAAACTTATGCCAACGACAGAAGATTCTCAAGGTACGGAAGCAACTCAATCAGAAACTTCAGATGTTGCCGAAATGTTTACGTATTTGTTGCCTGCTATTGACAAGATTTATGCTTCTTGGTTGACAGAATTGGGTGGAATTCAAATAAACATCAATGACGAATTCTGGTATGGAGAATCTTCAAGATTCAATGATATGGTTTTGAAAGTTTTGATTGAAAGCTTTGAAGAAACAATCTTGCCTAAACAAATTGTATTTGGTGCAAATATTATAGATCCAAACACAACAATTTATGAAGAAGGATATAAAGATTATTGGCTTGATTATGAAGAATCTATTACTCAAAACCTCAACTTTAGTGCATATTTAAATGATGTGACAGTAGGAGAAAGTGTTGAGAATTTAAGTTCGCTCTTTACTACGAATGATGGTTATAAAACAATAACTGCTTTGATGTCAAACAAACAAGACGAACAGACAAAACAAGATATTCCTACAAACATTTCAGAGTTTAATAGTTATAAGACTGTTTTGGAAATGGTTGAGTCGACATATGATTATGTTATGGGACTTAAGTATCAATTGGGCATTGACCTTTCTGTAACAAACACAGTTGATAATACAAAAACCACATTGAACGGGCCTGTAACAGTTAGTGTAACTGAAGATGTCAACAACGAAAGCGTATTTGAATTGTTTGGTGGAAAAATTTTGAAAGTATATGGAAATCTAGGGTTTACAACTCCTAGTGAAGACGAAGATGGATCTATGATACAAGTAAATCATTTGCTTTCTTTGTTGTATGACAACGCAAAGACAGGGTTATATGCAACATATACTCATGGTGACCAATATGAGAAAAATTACTTTAGGGGAAGAATAAGTAACGCCAATATGAGTGATATGGTTTCGATGTTGCTTGGGTTTGTGGGCATTGAAATGAGCCAAGAAATGATGGATAGTTTCAATCTTCAAAAAACAACCACAGACTTTAGATATATAAGAACTTTGATAGGCTTGAATCAATCTGAAGAAGAAGGCGATAAGTCTGATGCTGATATAGCCATTGACTCTGCAATGCAAATTGCAAAAATGATAAAGAACATTGATTTGTCGAAAAATGACACTCAAATAGTTTTAACATTAGACGTTTTGTGGGAAGAAGAAATTGCAACGATTCAAATTGTTTTGACTGAGGCAGAGTCAGGAATAATGTCATTGAAAAGCATTTCTATTTCAAACTTTATATTTGGAAACAATATTATCAATTTAACCCTCAGTATTGGAGAGTTTAGCGAAGCAACGTTTAATAATTATGATACAACTCAAACACATATTGATTTTAGTGAAGCTTCTTCATTTGTCGATGTTGCAGTAAACACCGTAAACCAAAAGGCGTTCAACTATGGTGGAAACGTTGACGTAACATTCAATGTTTTAGGTTGGGATGCAATGACTCTTGATGTCGGACTTGATGTTTTTGCAGAGTTTGACGAAAACAACGAACTTTATATGTTTGCTCAATTGAAAATGACGGGAAGTGGATTGGCATCAATGGCAGTAGGGTCGTTTGACGAAAGAATGGTGACGTTTGAACTTTCAAATGGTGTCTTAAGAGTAATTAGAATTGATGTTGCTCAAGAAACTAAAGGAGGGTTCTTTGGAATTGGAGGAACAAAGTATACGGCAGTATCTCTTAAATATGACAAAACATATTCTGGAGACGACTTTAGGTCGGATATTGTTGACTCTGATGGAAATTCTAATATGTATAAAACAATGAAAGATATTATTAAAAATGGTCTTGGAGTACAAAACTTTATTTATAGTATGATAGAGTCTATAATTAAATCAATAGATCCTCAACCAAGACTTGAACAAATCTTTGTAGTAAACGACGAAAAGAAAGGGTTTGAAAAGTCTGGAGACAATTATATCTTGTCTCTCAACTCAGAAAACCTGATGGGAATGTCAGACATTGAAAATATGGATATAACTTTGGGTTCAAGCAGTGCTTATACTGTTGATGTAAACAACTCTGAATTGGGACAATATACAAAGTCACATAAGTTTATTGAAACCATTTCAACGACTTTGAACGTTATGGATAGCTTGGTTGTTATGGACTTGAATTTGGCTTCGCAATATAAGACAAACAATGAGTACACAACAAAGGCTTATACTCTTTATGATGGCTCAAGCTATGGCGCAACCTATGGAAACAAATATATGAGGACAAATGAATATTATCGTCAACAATATTTGAATTCAATTGTTGCATAAAAAAAAGAAGAATTTTTATTCTTCTTTTTTTATGTAAAACAATAAAAAATCAATTAAAATTTGCTAAATAATAAATTTAATTTTAATATAATATATATTAATTATTTTATGCAATAAAAAAGGCTAAATTAATTAGCCTTTTAGATCTTTTAAATCGAAAGGAACAGAAAGTTGTTCTTTGTATCTTTCAATAGTTTCGTCGTCTAGTCTTGCAAACAATGGTTTTGGCTGGTTGATTTTATGATTTTTTGAAATATCAATTTTTGAAGCTTCTTCCCACATATTTGGAGCGTCTGGACGGCCAGCAAAGTTGAGTTGTTCTTGCCAAATTTCAGCCGTTCTGTTTGGCATAATAGGACTTGCAACAATTGCTAAAGATTTTGCCATATTCAAACAGAGATACAAAACTTTTTTAGCTTTGTCTATTTCTCCATTTTTAATTAAACTCCAAGGAGCAGTTTTTTCAAGATAAGTGTTTCCAATAGAAGCAAATCTCAAAATCTCTTTATAGGCAGCTCTAAATTCTGTCTTTGCATACAAATCTGCAATAGTGTCAGGGCAACACTTAATGGCTTCAACCATTTCATTATCTACATCGTCTAAGTCAATATCGTTGAAAGTGATATCAAGATGGCCGTCGAAGTTTTTATTAATCATATTGAGTGTTCTGTTGAAGAAGTTTCCATATTTTCCGACAAGTTCTGCATTTGTGTTAAGCTTAAAACCTTCATATGTGAAATCGCTGTCTTTGTTTTCAGGGAAAATAGAAACCAAATAAGCTCTTAACGCATCAATATCTACATCGCTATCAAGAAGAGTGTTGCAAAAAATTCCTATTTTCTTTGATTTTGAGAATTTTTGACCTTCAAAATTCAGGAAGTTGAACCCAACTACATTTTCAGCTAAGTTGTATTTTCCACAAGCGAGTTCCATACTTGGGAAGAACACAGCGTGGAAATCGATATTGTCTTTGCCAATAAAGTTGTAGATTTCACAATCGTCGTTTTGCCAACGATCTTTTACCATCTCTTCTCCACCAAGCTCTTTAGTGATTGAGATGTATCCGATAGGTGCATCAAACCAAACATAGAAAACCTTGTCTTCAAACCCTTCTAAAGGAACTTTAATTCCCCAAGGAATATCTCTTGTAATGCATCTTGGCATAAGGCCTTCTTTAAACCATTTGTTTGTCATACTGTAAACGTGTGGGCGCCAAACGTCTTTTTTGCTTTCAACCCATTTTTGAAGTTTGGGTTGAAGTTTGTCAAGGGTGATGTAAATATGTTTTGTGCCCTTCTTAACGGCTTTCTCGCCACAGAAGCTACATTTTGGGTCAATAAGGTCGTCAAGTTCGTATGTTTTTCCACACTTGTCGCATTGATCTCCGTAAGCTTTGTCATATCCACAATATGGACAAACTCCATAAACAAATCTGTCTGCCAAAGCAATTTTATCTTTTTCGCAGAAAAGCATATTGCTTTCTTTTTCTAAAGTGTATCCATTTTTATAGATTTCATTAAAGAAATCAAGAGTTACGTCTTTGTGTGTAGGAGTATTTGTTCCACTAAATTTATCAAAATTGATTGAAAGTTTCTCAGCAATTTCTTTTATTTTTGAGTTCATAAGATCGATAAATTCAGAAGGCTCCATTCCTATTTCTTTTGCAGAAATATAACTTGTTGTTCCGTGGTCGTCTGTACCACTTACATAAATTGTGTCGTTTCCAATTGTTTTGTTAAATCTTGTAAAAACGTCTCCAGGCAACCAACAACCAACTACATGGCCAAGGTGAGGTAATCCGTTTACATATAAAAGTGCAGAGGTTACTAAAATTTTTTTCTTTTTCATAATAATTTCCTTTTTTTTCAATAAATTTTTTCTTGTTATTGAAAAATCACATTCGGTCATTCTTAATTTTTTCTACTAGTTCTTTTAAGCTAAGCTTTGATTGTTCGGCAGTTTGCATATTTTTGAGAGTATAAATCTGAGAGTTGACTTCGTCTTCACCTATAATCACAACATACTTAACATCTCTACGATTTGCCTCTTTCATTTTTGATTTGAAAGATTTGTTTTCGTAAAAGCATTCTGCTTTCACACCGTTTTCTCTGAGCTTTGACATAATTTCAAGACCCTTGTCAAACGTCTCGTCAAACGTTATTATCGCACAATCAATGTCTTTGAAAGAATCTAAATCAAAATAATTTTCTTTCAAAAGCAAATCAAAGAGGCGAGTGATGCCGATGCTCATACCAACACCGGGCATCTTAGTTTCTGAAAAATAACCACAAAGGTTTTCGTATCTTCCTCCACCACCAAGAGCGATTTCTCTTCTGTTCTTCAAAAAGACTTCAAAAACAGAGCCAGTATAATAATTGTGTCCTCTTATTATTGAAATGTCGAAAACAACAGATGTTGTTCCCAGCAAATTGATATATTTTGAAAGTTCTTTGAGTTCTTCAATACCTTCAATAAAAAGATTGTTTTCAGAGTAACTCTTCAATGAATAAACAACCTCTTCAAGAGAACCTTTACTTTTTGTAATTTTTATTAAATTTTCGCTTTCTTTAGAAGTTAAACCAATTTCTTGCAAGAGTTTTATAGTTTCTTCGGTTCCTATTTTATCTAGTTTGTCTAATGCCACAAGAATGTCGGTTGTTTTATCGTCTTTTTGAATACCTTCAATGTACCCTGCAATAATTTTTCTGTTTGAAACGGCAATCTCCACATCTAAGCCCAATGCTTTAAAGCATTTTTCATACAGATTTACACATTCTGCATCTGCAACAATTGATAATGCTTCTTTTCCGATAATGTCGGCATCACATTGATAAAATTCTCTAAAACGACCCTTTTGAGGTCTTTCGCCACGATAAACTTTTCCGATTTGATAACGCTTGAAGGGAAAGTTGAGTTCTTCTTTATACATCGAAACAAAGCGTGCAAGAGGGACGGTCAAATCATAACGCATACAAATATCTGTAGACCCTTTTGAAAATCTATAGATTTCTTTGTCTACGTCACCTCCACTTTTTGCAAGCAGTACTTCCGAATATTCAAGAACAGGGGTGTCCAAAGGGACAAAGCAGTTTGCTCTAAAAACTTCTTCAATTTTGTTTAAAAGAGAAGAAAAGAGCATTTGTTCTTTTGGCTTTAATTCCCAAAAGCCCTGCAATTTTTTTGGAACTATCAACTTTTTATTGTCCATAAAGTTTAAACTCCTACGTTGGTTTTTATATGTCATTTTAATACAATTTTCTTGTTTTTGTCAATAAAATTGACTCTTGTTTGAAGCGTAAGTTATACACAAACATTTTCCACTTATCCACAAATTCATAAATATTCACGCCTATTTATGTTTATACAAACGTCATATTTTTGTCGAAATCCACACAAATCTACATAAGTTATCCACATTTCCACATTTTTGTGGACTAATTCAGCCAATTTCGCTTTAAAACTGGAGTGGAATCAGAAAAATGGTGTGTATAACCTGCAATTAAGGTTTTTGAATGTTTTGTAAATCTAAAGTATGAAAACTTGGTTTTTGGAATAAAGTTATAGATTTATAAATAGTTGTGAATATAAATACATTTTAATTTTTTTTCATTAAAAACCGGCTTGGTTTCTTATCTGCAATAAAGTATAGTTTATGCAACGCTCTTGTAGACGATACATAAAGCAAATTGCGATCTAATTCGTTTTTATAATTGGAGTCGTTTGCAAAAGGAACTATTACACAATCAAACTCAATGCCTTTTGCTTTTGCTGGAGTAGTGATAACTTTTTTGTTTCTTCCCATTGTTTCATTTAATATTTTAAACTTCTTTATTTTATCGCTTTGCTTTTGCAATTTCTTAATCTCGTCTGTATTCTTGCAAATGATAGCTATGCTAGATTTTCCTAAAAGCTTGCTATCAAGAAGTTCGTCAATTGCCTTTGCACAATCTTTTGTTTTGATACACTCAACTTCTTCGCCATTTCTGTTTACGTTGTTTGCTATATGTTTGCCCAAAATCTTTTGAGAAAACACAGAAATTTGCAAAGTGCTTCGATAAGATTTTGTAAGATATTTCACATTTGCTCTTATTAATTTTGCCAAAAGGGTCAAGTAATTTGTGTTTAATGTTCGATCAATGCTTTGATAAATGTCACCTAGATAAAGTTTTGGACACCTCCAAATTTTTTCAAACAAATAGAAGTGGCAAGGGGTATAGTCCTGCATTTCGTCAATTATTACATACTTTGCATCAAAATTGTTGTTTAAAGATAAAAGGTTTTCTTTTATCAAAAGCATAGGAGCAATATCATATGCTCCAATAATTTCAACTTCGTCTAAATCAAGACTACGTAAAAATAGATTGTAGATTTTGAGCAAATCTGTAGTTATAAACTTGCTGTATAAAATTTTCTTAGCTCTTTTAAACAAATCTTGATGCTTTGATGCAGGAATTTTAAACCTATCTACAATGTTTTCAGCTAATACATCAATTCTCTTATATATTGGCAAAGTTTTAAGCTTATTGAAATAAATGTCAGAAATCTCTTCTTTTGAAATTACAACGTTTCCAAATGCCAAAGTTTTTGGTATAAATAAATTGCAGATGTCGTTGTTTAAAAAGTTTTTAAGATCATTTAAAAACTCAAAGCTAGATTTTATAGCTATGTTTTCAAAGTCTTTTTGATTTTGCTCCGTGATTACTCTTTCAAGCATATCTTCTCTCAATTCAAAATCTAAACCAAGCAAGCGTTTAGCCATATTTGAAAAGGTTGTTGAGAAGGTTTTGTCTTCGCCAAGAGCTGGGAGAACTTCGTCAATATAATCGGCAAACAATTCGCTAGGAGACAAAATTAAGATATCTTCACTTTTTAGTTGCTTTCTATATTTATATAATAAGTAAGAAATCCTGTGCATTGCAATTGACGTTTTTCCAGAGCCCGCAACACCTTGAACAATTGTGTTTTCTAAGTCCTCATTTCTAATAAGGGTGTTTTGTTCTTTTTGAATTGTTGAAACAATATCGTGCATTTTAGATGTGGCATTTTTAGAAAGCTGCTCCATTAAGATGTCGTCGTCAATTACTAGGTTGCTATCTAAGAAATATTTTAATTCACCATTTTCAATTTTAAATTGTCGTTTAAGAGAAAGTTCTCCTTCAACCTCTCCGTCTGGGCAGGTGTAAGAAGTCTTACCGTTTTTATCTTCATAATATAAAGAACAGATGTCGGCACGCCAGTCATATACCAAGTTGTTGTTTTCAGAATCTTGAACCAGCCCAAGTCCGATGTAATATTTTAGAGGCTCTTTTTGTGATTTTTCTTTAAAATCAAAGCGTCCAAAGTAAGCATTTTTCTTTTGTTTTGTCAGTCTTGCTATATCTCTAGTAAGATTGTCATTTTGAGTTTCTAAATTTTCTATTTGTATGTTAATGCCCGCGAGTTCGTCGTCTTCTTTTTTGATGTCATAAAAATTTTCTACAAAAAAGTTTTTGAAGTATTGGATACTTTCAACGTTTTGTTTATATTTCTTTCTATTGGTTTCTTTAGCTTTGTCTATAGCTTTTAAAGTGTTTTCTAAATATAATTTTTCTGCTTCAAAAATTTTCTTGTCCATAAAAACTCCTTAAACAAAAGGAAAGAAGATTTTATCAATCTTCTTTGTCTTCGTTTTCAGTTTTGTTGTCTTCTTCAACTTCTTCTTTTGTTGTGATTGCTACACTAGTTATTTTGGCATCTTTTTTAAGTTTCATAATTCTCACACCTTGGCTGGTTCTTGAGAATTGACTGATGTCTTCTAAAGGTGTTCTGATAATTATTCCACTGTCGGCAATCATTAACAAGTCGCAATCGTTGTCGATTTGTTTTAGAGCAACCAATTTTCCTGTTTTTTCGTTGAAAATTCCGGCTTTGACACCAGAGCCACCTCTTTGTTGCAGTCTAAATTCGTCAACGTTAGTGCGCTTTCCGTAGCCATTTTCTGAGATGGTGATAATGGTTGCATTTTCGTGTACAATTGCCATATCAACAACATAGTCTTCTTCAGCAAGTTTCATACTACGAACCCCTTGACTGTCACGGCCAACTTGTCTAACGTCTGTTTCGTTGAATCTGATACATTTTCCTTCACGAGAGGCGATAAGAATGTCGTCTCTTCCGTTTGTAACTTCAACGCCGATAAGTTCGTCTCCTTCTAGAAGTTTGATTGCAATTTTTCCACCTTTTCTAATGCTTTCATATTCAGTAAGAGGGGTCTTTTTGATAAGGCCTTTCTTTGTAGCCATAATCAAATTGCCTTTTTGATTTTTCTTGAGAGGAATAATGGTGTTGACTTTTTCTCCAAGAGAAAGTTGCAACAAGTTTATAATAGCCCTTCCTTTAGCTTGTCGTTGTGCTTCAGGGATTTCATAAGCTTTTGCCGTGTAAACCTTTCCCAAGTTTGTAAAGAACAACAAGTCGTCGTGTGTTGAAGAAACAAACATCTTTTCAACAAAGTCTTCGTCTTTTGTTTTGTGAGCTGTTATTCCAACGCCACCTCTATGTTGGGCTTTATATTCGTCAGTAGACATACGTTTGATATAACCCATATGAGTCATAGAAACTATTACATCTTCTTCGGCGATAAGGTCTTCAATGTCAATTCCACCCATTTCCAAGCTAATTTCGGTTTTTCTTTCGTCTCCAAATGCTTGTTTTACCTCTTCAAGATTGTCTCTGATTGTTTTTAAAACTCTTTCAGGTTTTGAAAGCAAATCTTTAAGGTCGAATATCGTAGCCTCCAAAGAAGCAAGTTCTTCATTAAGTTTTTCAACTTCCAAGTTGGTAAGTTTTGACAACTTCATTTCCAAGATGGCATTTGCTTGAATTTCGTCAAGTTCGAAATTTGTTGTCAAGTTTGCCAAAGCTTCTTGTCTATCTTTTGATTGTTTGATTGTTTTGATAACCTCGTCAATGCTGGCAAGTGCAATAACCAAACCTTTTACGATATGTTCTCTTTCCTCAGCTTTTTTAAGGTCAAATTTTGTCTTTCTAATCAATACTTCTTTTTGGTGTTCGAGATAATAATACAACATTTCTTTAAGGTTGAGAATCTTAGGTTCACGGTTTACGAGCGCGAGCATAATGATTCCTGAACTTTGTTGCAGCATTGTGTGTTTATACAAAGAATTCAAAACAACTTGTGCGTTTGCATCTTTTTTAACGTCTACAACAACTCTAAGACCCGTTCTGTCACTTTCTTCTTTAATATCGCTGATGCCTTCAAGTTTTTTATTCTTGACCAAATCAGCGATTTGAGTGATAAAACGGGCTTTATTTACTTGATAAGGAAGCTCTGTAATAACAATTCTTTGTTTGCCAGAAGAAGTTTCTTCGATTTCGGCTCTACCACGAACCAAAATGCCTCCACGTCCAGTTTTGTATGCGTGTTTCACAGCTGTTCTTCCCATAATAATTCCACCCGTTGGATAGTCAGGAGCAGGAATTATCTTTATAAGATCTTCAATGTCAATATCTGGATTGTCAATGAGTGCTTGTACACCATTGATAACTTCTGTCAAATTGTGAGGAGGTATATTTGTAGCCATACCTACAGCGATTCCATCTGCACCGTTTACCAACAAGTTTGGAAACTTTGCAGGCAAAACAGAAGGTTGCATCAAAGTGTCGTCAAAGTTTGGATAAAAATCAACGGTTTCTTTATCGATATCGTCAAGCATAAGAGAGGCAATTTTTGAAAGTCTTGCCTCGGTATATCTTTGAGCAGCAGGTGGATCTCCGTCTACTGAACCAAAGTTTCCGTGACCATCCACAAGAGGGTATCTAATAGAAAAGTCTTGTGCAAGTCTAACCAAGGCATCATAAACAGAACTGTCGCCGTGTGGGTGATATTTACCCATAACGTCACCCACAATTCTGGCGCTTTTCTTAAAAGGCTTATCATAGGTGTTGTTGAGTTCTCCCATTCCAAACAAAATTCTTCTATGAACAGGCTTTAAACCATCTCTTACGTCTGGGATAGCACGACTAACGTTTACTGCCATCGCATAAGAAATAAACGACTTTTTCAACTCGCCAACAACTTCAACCGGTTTAATTTTTTCGTTTGCAAGAATTTCTTTTAAATTCAACTTGCTTTGTTCTTGTTCTTTTTTACTCATAGTTTTCCTCGATTAAATATTTTTATCTTTGTTGTTTTAAGTTTATTAGATATCCAAGTCTTCAACCAAAGTGGCATTTTCTTCTATAAATTGACGTCTAAGTTCAGGATCTTCACCCATAAGTTGATTGAATAATTTGTCTGCTTCAATTGCATCTTCCATTGTGATTTTAAGAAGAATTCTCTTTTCTGGGTTCATAGTGGTTTCCCAAAGTTGATCTGCATTCATTTCACCGAGACCTTTATATCTTTGAAGGGTAATACCTTTTCGACCATTTTCTTCAAAATATTTGTTTAGATCTTCGTCATTATAAAAATACATTTCTTCTTTGCCTTTTGTTACCTTGTAAAGAGGTGGTTGAGCAGCGTATACGTGACCATTTTCGATAAGAGGTCTCATAAATCTAAAGAAGAATGTTAAAAGCAAAATTCTGATATGAGAACCGTCGACATCGGCATCGGACATACAAATTACTTTGTTGTATCTAAGTTTGCTTTCGTCAAAGTCATTTCCAACGCCAGCACCAAAAGCTGTAATCATATTTTTAATTTCAGCGTTTTCCAAAATCTTGTTGAGTCTCGCTTTTTCAACGTTTAAGATTTTTCCTCTAAGAGGCAAAATGGCTTGAAATCTTCTGTCTCTACCTTGTTTAGCTGTTCCACCAGCAGAATCTCCTTCGACCATATAGATTTCACAAACGCTACTATCTTTTTCAGTGCAATCTGCAAGTTTTCCTGGGAGAGTGGTGCTTTCTAAAACACTTTTTCTTCTGGTAAGCTCTCTAGCATTTCTTGCAGCATCTCTTGCCCTTTGAGCAGTGATGCTTTTTAAGATAAGTTCTCTAGCTTCGCTTGGGTGTTCTTCTAAATAATCTCCAAAAGATTCTTGCATAGCTTTGTAAACGATTGTTCGCATTTCGCTGTTGCCAAGTTTAGTTTTTGTTTGTCCTTCAAACTGAGGCTCTCTAAGTTTTACAGAGATAATTGCAGTAATACCTTCACGACAGTCGTCGCCAGAAAGTTTTTCATTTTCTTTAATTAATCTATTTTTGATTGCATAGTCGTTGATAACTTTTGTAAGTGCATTTTTAAATCCGTCAAGGTGAGATCCACCTTCTTCGGTATTGATATTGTTTGCGTAAGTGTTGATTGTCTCACTATAAGAATCGTTGTATTGGAAACAAACCTCAACCTCATTGATTACTTCGCCTTTTTCGTTGTGGTTGAATTTGTTGAGGTAAACAGGATAAGAAAGAAGTGTTTGTTTGTTTGCATTTAAATAATTTACAAATTCAACGATTCCACCCTTAAATTCAAAGACGTCTTTTCTTTCTTGACCTTCCCTTCTGTCTTCAAGAGTGATTACCAACCCTTTGTTTAAGAAAGCGATTTCTCTGAAACGATTTTTTAAGTTGTCATAATTGAAAACAACGGTTTCAAAAATCTCTTCGTCTGGGTGGAATGTTACAGTTGTTCCGGTTTTGTCAGTACTTCCAATAACTTTCAAAGGAGCTAAGCTTCTGCCTCTAGAAAATTCAATGAAGTGATGTTTTCCGTTTTGATAAACGTCAACTGTAAGCTTTGTAGAAAGGGCATTTACGCAGGATACACCAACCCCATGCAAACCACCAGAAATTTTGTAGCCTTCGCCACCAAACTTTCCTCCTGCGTGAAGTTTTGTCAAAACGACCTCAACAGCACTTTTGCCTTCTTTCTCGATTATGCCAGTAGGAATTCCTCTTCCGTTGTCGCAAACAGAACAAGAGCCGTCGGCATTGATAATTACATCAATTTGTGTGCAATATCCAGCCAAGGCTTCGTCAATAGAGTTGTCAACAACTTCTTGAACGAGGTGGTGCAAGCCGTGAGAATCAGTAGACCCAATGTACATACCAGGTCTTTTTCTAACAGGCTCCAATCCTTCCAAAACTTGAATTTCGTTGGCGTCATATTTGACACTTTTTGACAATTTTTCGCTTTCTATTTCAAGGTCTTTGTTTTCTTCCATAATCTCTTATTCCCTTTATATATATTAAATATACTATATTATATCATATATAGAGAAAAAGTCCAAGGGTTTTGAAAAAAATAGTTTTATTTTTTTCTGGTTTTCGTATTGACTTTTTATGCTTAAAAATGATACAACAAGAGAAAGGGGAGCGCTATGGAAGAAAGAGCTATTTTAAAAACACCACAAGAAAGTCAAGAATATTTGACTCTGGTACGAAGATTTAATTCTGTTGCAAACAGTTTAAAGGGTCATGGACTTAGATTGTATACAGAAAAAGACACAATCAACTGGATTCAGCCCAAGGCAAGAACTGGAAGCAAGCATTCAAACTATTACGCTTTCAATAGAAGAGATTATACTGAGCTCAACGTTTTCTTAAATGCAATTTCGGTTAAAGAAGCCGAAATGAAACGCCAAGGCTATGATTTGGAAGGTATAAAAAGTTTTAACAGAAATGTTTGGCTTGATTTTGGAAGAGAAAGCAATGCAATTGAAGGTATTTTTGAAGATTTCTCTTTTGATTTGTTAGATTTTAGAGCAAAGATAAGAGGTCAAATTGCTGTTGATCCATCTACAAGAAATTTTGATAGATATGAATATTTTAAAAAGCTTCTTGCTCAATACGAGGCAATTAAAGAAAATAATGATAGTGTAATTATCAGAGGTAGAAAAGATCCTCACGAAATAAGTCTTGAATTGGCAAGAGAATTTATTGCATACAAATATGCATATAAGTGTGCAAAAAAATCTCGTGCTGGTCAAACTCCTAGTGCAACAGAATTTACAGATATGATTCCAAATATAAACGGTCTTTTGGCAGGTTCAGATTTTACTCCATTTAGAAATATTCAAGTTTATATAAAGGGTTCGGGACACGGTGCGAACTGGACTCCAGTTAGTCCAGAAGATATTTTTGACAAACTGAATGCTTTAGGAGAGTGGTATGCAGACGGAAAACAAAGTGGAGGTTTGCATCCAATTGAAAAAGCCGCAATCTTCCACGCTGAGTTTATTAGAATACATCCATTTATGGACGGAAATGGTAGAACTGGCAGAATTATGTCAAATTACATCTTAATGGAAAATGAATATCCAACGATTTCTATTAGATATAAAAATACAGATCAGTATTTTAAAGCCCTCAATAAAGCTATTGAAACGCACGATATTGAAGATTTGGTTGATATGTTTTATACTGAAATATTAAACAGCGCAACAAAGATTTATGAATGTTTAGAATTTATTGAAACTCACCAAAAACCAAAAACTCCAGAAAAACAAGAATTGACAAAATAAAAACTGCATAAAAGCAGTTTTTTATTATTTTGCAAATAAGAGAACAACAAAAAAGACTATGCCGAAACATAGTCTTTTTCTTATTTGGTTGCGAGGACAGGATTTGAACCTGTGACCTCCGGGTTATGAGCCCGGCGAGCTTCCGAGCTGCTCTACCTCGCGTCATACACAATAATAGTATAATTTAATTATATTAGCTTTGTCAAGGGTTTATTCGTAAAAAACATAAAATTATAAGGCAAATGTAGCAAAGAAGCCTAAAATCGACAAATAATAAGCAAATATTGCAAATCTGTCATATGCATGGTGAGACATCCAAACATAGATAGCAAACACGATGCTAGCCAAGCAGAAAGCGATATTTTGAAAATCAGCAGAATAAAGCAATACCGTCAAGATTTGGCCTAAGACAATTCCGATTGCAAGATAGGCCAAGGTATTTGGAATTAAATTTTTTGTTTTTTTGCGTGCTAAAGCAATAAACATAAAAGAAAGTCCAAATGCAATTCCAATAATAATGCCGTAAGAAACTTCAAGACCCAAGAAAATTCCACAGAAAGCAATACAGCTTGCGCTGAGTAAAAGAGAAGAGCTTCTAATTAATATTGGAAATTTTCTAATGTTGAAAATTTGAGGCAAGATGCTTGCAATCAAAACAATAGAATAAATATTGAAAGAATATTTATAGTTTGCTACGGTTATACCAAGACAAACAAGTGTAATCAAATTGGCAATTTGCAAAATAAAAGACCAAGTTTTGTCCTTAACAAAACAATAGACAACAGACAATATAAATGTTGCAACCAACATACAAATTACTGATATCAATAACATAACTATATTATAAACATTTTTTTTTATTTTGTCCACAAAATTGAACTATTATCTATATGTAAAAATTTGCGCTTAAAAAGAGATCTAATGTATTTTTTTATTTTGGTTATTTTTATATTTTATAAAAAAACAAGGATTAAAATCCTTGCTTTTTAGTTTGTTTTAGGCATTTTAAAACTGTCTTTCAATGTTATTGTCCTATTAAATACCAAGTTGGTTTCAGTGCTATCTTTGTCAAGAGCGAAATAACCATTTCTTACAAATTGATATCTTTCGTCAAATGAGAAGTCAATGTCTTCTACATAACAATCTTTAAGTTCTATCAATGAATTAGGATTGATTCTAACTCCATCTGTATTTGCTTCGTTTCCTTCTACAGCTTCGCTATCTTCTTCCATAACCAAGTTTTCGTATAAGCGACAAGTTACTTTTTTGGCTTTGCTTGGGTTGATCCAGTGAATAGTTCCTTTCACTTTTCTGTTTGCTCCTTCAGTGCCAGATTTTGTTGTAGGATCATATTCAGCATAGATTGTTGTAACATTTCCATTTTCGTCTTGGTCAAAACCTGTGCACTTTATGATGTAAGCGCCACGCAATCTAACTTCGTTTCCAACAAAAAGTCTGTGAAATTTTGGAGCAGGTTCTTTCATAAAGTCACTTCTTTCAACAAGAAGTTCTTTTCCGAAATAATGTTTGTGTGTTTGAGTATTTCCTTCAATTTGAGGAAAGTCTTCTGTAACAACTTCTTCGTCTTCTTTATTATAGTTTGTGATTATAAGTTTTACACCATCTAAAACAGCCATAGCTCTGCGAGCTTTTTGATTTAGAGTCTCTCTAATGAAATAATCGAGATACGCTTGTTCAAAAACGGCAGTGTTTACTTTTGAAATTCCTGCAGCGACAACAAAGTTTTTTAAGCTTTCTGGCAATACACCTCTTCTTCTAAGACCAGCTAAAGTAAAAAGTCTTGGGTCGTCAAAGCCAGAAACTTTGCCTTCATTTACAAGCTTTTTGATGTTTCTCTTTCCTAAAATTGTGCCTTTGAGGTACAAATTGTTGTATTCAATTTGTCTTGATTTGTTTTTAAGTCCACTGTTGTCAACAACCCAATTGTAAAGTGGGCGATGGTCTTCAAATTCGGGACCACAGATAGAGTGAGAAACCCCTTCAAGGCAGTCGTCCAATGGGTGTGAGAAATCATAAGATGGATAAATCTTCCAGCTATCACCGATTCTGTGGTGAGTGATTCCTTGGATGCGGTACAAAACTGGATCACGCATATTCATATTTGGGCTTGCCATATCAATTTTAGCACGCAAACATTTGCTTCCTACAGGATATTTTCCTTCTTTCATTTCTTCAAAAAGACGCAAATTTTCTTCAATGCTTCTATTTCTATAAGGACTTTCTATACCGGGCTCAGTCAAAGTTCCACGAGATTTTGACAATTCTTCAGGTGACAAATCACAAACATAAGCCTTGCCATCTTTGATAAGTTTTACAGCAATTTCATAGTTTTGTTGAAAATATTCTGTCGCATAATGAATTTCGTGCCATTTATAGCCCAACCAAAGAACATCATTTTGAATTGCATCAACAAATTCTTGACTTTCTTTTGTAGGATTTGTGTCGTCATATCTCAAATTGCAGATTCCACCATAACGTTCAGCAGTTCCGTAGTTGAGAACGATATTTCTAACGTGTCCGATGTGAAGATAGCCACTTGGTTCTGGTGGGTGTCTAGTTTGAATTTGTGCAAAGCGTTGAGATTGTAAATCTTTGTTGATTTCTTCTTCAATAAAATTTATAGGTTCTACTATTTTCATATATTTTCTCCGTGTAATATATTTTAAAATAACTAATAAAACAAAGTCAAGCACTAACAAAAAGTTTGTTTGTTTTCTTTAAAGAATTGTTTGTTTTTTAGAAAGTTTAAACTCAAATCTGTGAAGATTAAAGTTATCTCTTTTAACACATTTTTAATTAAAATTTAGCAAAAATTGAAAAAAGTACTAAAAAATCAAAAAATTAATTAAATTTTTAGCAAATTTTGACTCGAAACGCACTTAAATTTCTTTTACTAATAAACAAAAAAAAGCACTTTAGGGTGCTTGTTCTTTTAATTTTGATTTTAGTTTTGTCTTGATTCTTGTCAAACAATTGTCAATGCTTTTGCTTGTCAGGTCAAGTCGTACAGAAATTTCTTTATAAGAATATCCTTGCAAATAAAGTTTCAACACTTTAAATTCTTTTTCTGACAAAGAAGATTTTATCAAATTTTTTAAAGTGTTATAGTTTTCTTTATCGATGGCTTTTTCTGCAGGTGTAATATTTAAAACTAATTCAACTGGCAAATATGTAAGATCGTCATTAGTTTCAAAGTCTTGGAATGAGACGGCAGAAGAGAGAGGGAGATTCTTTTTTGTATTTGCTTTTTTTATAGCTGTTTGAATTTGATGTTTGATACACAACACAGCAAATGTTTTAAAAGAACTTTCTTTGTTTTGAGAATAACCTTTTATAGCTTTATAAAGACCTATCATTCCTTCTTGAACAATATCTTCTAAATCGCCACCAACAATAAAAAAGCTACGAGATATTTTTACAACCAAGTCTTTGTATCGCAAAAATATCTCGTTTTCAGCCAATTCGTCGCCGTTTCTAATCTTTTCGATTAATTCTTCGTCAGTCAAATCTTTTCGCCCTTTTAAATTAGTTTTTAAAATCTCGTTGTCTTACTATCTCATAAACAACAATTGCCGTTGCAACACTGGCATTTAAAGAGTTTACACTGCCTTTTAGTGGGAGGGTAACAACCCCATCACAATAAGATCTAATAGATTGTTTTACCCCTTTTCCTTCTGAGCCAACAACAATTCCTATAGGTCCAGTAAGGTTTTGTTTGTAAAGTTGTTCGCCTCCTGTTTCAGCAACATAAATCCAAAGGCCTTTTTCTTTTAGATAGTCAATTGCATCTTTAAGATTTGTAACTCTTGCAATTTTCATATTTGAAACAGCTCCAGCGCTTGTTCTGACAACAGTCTCATTTACTTGGCAAGCACGATTTTTTGGGATAATTATTCCATCAACCCCAGCGCATTCACAGGTACGAATGATTGCACCGAGATTGTGAGGATCTTCAATCCCGTCCAATAATACGACAAAAGGAGTACTCTGTGTGTTTAGAATATCGTCTAAGCTTGAATATACAAAATCGATAGTTTCAGCGATATATCCTTGATGGTGTGAAGTTTTGCTCATTGAATCCAAAGTTTTTTTAGGGACAAATTCAATTTTGAGCTTGTATTGTTTTGCTAAAGAGATAACATCGTCTCTTCTTGTGGCAAAGTTTTTGTCAACAAAAAGTTTGTTTATTGTTTTGTCATTTTTTATTGCTTCGACAACTTGATTTTTTCCTTCAATATTCATAAAACACTCCTATAATTCTATTGACATTTCTAAAAATAGATTTAATCTTTCATAATTTTGGCTTAAATACAAAAAGCCAATTAAAGCCTCAAAAGAGGTCGCTTTTTTGTATGTTTCTTCGTCAAAGTTTTTTGCTTTGTGTTTGCTATGTGCATTTCTTGCTCTACGCACAATATCTTTTTCTTCTTCGGTCAATAAGGGTTCGATTTTCTCAAGAATTTGTTTTTGATTGAGGGCATTACAGGAGTTCTTTGCAAGATTGTGATAATTGTCAAGTTTGTTTCTTTGTCCTTGCAAGACTTTTTCTCTGACAAAACAGGTGTGTATCGCATCGCCCATAAAAGCTAGTGCAAGAGGCGACAATTCGTTTAAATTTTGCATAAAAACTCCTAATTGTTGAATCTAAACAAAATAATGTCGCCATCTTTTACAACATAATCTTTTCCTTCGATTCTGACTTTCCCTTTTTCTTTTGCCTTTAAATAAGATCCGGCGTCAATCAAATCGTCATAACTTACAACTTCTGCCTTAATGAAGCCTTTTTCAAAATCTGTATGGATCTTTCCTGCCGCTTGAGGAGCTTTTGTTCCTTTTGTTATTGTCCAAGCCCTAACTTCTTTTTCTCCGGCAGTCAAATAGCTCATAAGACCTAAAAGATCATAACTGGCAACGACAAGTTTTTCAAGTCCACTTTCTTCAATGCCGAGTTCGGTTTTGAACATTTCTTGTTCTTCTTTGTCCAAGGCAACAATTTCTTCTTCAATTTTTGCTGACAATACAACAACTTTTGAATTTTGTGTCTTCGCTATTTCTTTTACTTTTTTAACGTAATTGCAATCAGGTTTTCCAATATCATCTTCGCTGATGTTAGCAACAAAAATAACCGGCTTTGCTGTAAGAAGTGCAAAGTTTTTGAGAAGCTTTTGCTCTTCTTCTGTATAATCCAAACATCTAGCCTGTTTTCCGTTTTCAAGGGCTTCTTTAATGCGAGTGAGCATATTTACGCCCAAAATCAAAGATTTGTCCCCAGTCGTTTTTACCAATTTTGCATTTTTTTCTAGAATTTTTGTAACTTGTTCTAAGTCTGATAATGCTAGCTCCATTTCTATGGTTTCAATATCTCTCTCTGGGTCTACTGAGCCACTTACGTGAATGATTTTTTCGTTGTCAAAGCACCTTACAACGTGCACTATAGCATCAACTTCTCTTATATGGCTTAAAAATTTGTTTCCAAGCCCTTCACCTTGGCTAGCGCCAGCAACAAGCCCCGCAATATCAACAAATTCAATGCTTGCAGGAGTGACTTTTTGTGTTTTGTACATATCAGCTAACACATCAAGCCTTGTGTCTGGAACATCAACAACGCCAACGTTTGGCTCTATTGTGCAGAATGGGTAATTTGCACTTTCTGCTCCGGCTTGTGTGATTGCGTTAAATAATGAACTCTTGCCTACGTTTGGCAAGCCTACAACTCCAATTTTCATAATTTATCTCCAAAATAATTTAGAGAGATGGGGCATCTCTCTAAAGTGTTCTATCTTTGCTCGTTTTTCCTCTTCCACGTTTTGCTTTGGTTGGTGTGTCGTCCAATGAATGATCTCCTTCTGGTGGTGCAGGTGGAAGAACAAAGTCTTCTCCTTCCAAATCTTTTTCGTCAGATTCTGGAACTGGTGGGGCAGGAGGTTCTTCGTCTAAAGTAAAGTCTTCTCCTTCCAAGTCTTTTCCATCGTCTGTTCTTTCTGGTGGTGCTGCAGGAGGACCAAGCCAATCTTCTTCAAGAACAAAATCTTCTCCCTCGAGATCTCTCTCGTCGGCTTCTTCTCTTGCTGGAGGTCCAGGAGGAGCAACAGAATCTTTTTCTTTAGGATCCTTGGTTGCTACTTCTTCTTCCTCTGCAGCAGCAATCGGTTCTACAGGATCTAAAACTTCTGTTAATTCGTCAGGATCTATTTCTTCTTCTACGTGATAGTCGTCGGCATATTCTGTTCTCAACACCTCGTCATTTTTGTCGTAAATTTCTTTGTATGCTTTTTTGCTTGTCTCCATATCTTCTTTAGCTTTTGCAGTAGATTTTTCATATTTAGCAATTTCTTTGTCGAGTTTTTTCAATTGAGCTTCTTTTTCTTGTTTCGTAAGCAGTGGGTCGGCTTCTACTCTTTCCCTTTCAGCTTTCAATTTTTCTAAGTGTATAGAACGTGCAAGGTAAGTTTTTCTATCTTTTGTCTTCTTTTTCTTAAGATCTTTTTCTTTTTCTAAAGATTTTTTGATAGTGCTTTCTTTTTCTTTTGCTTTTTTTCTAGACTCTTTAAATTTGTTAATCCAATCCTTAACTGTTTTCCAAGGTTTGGTCTGAACAATTGCCATTATGCCACAAAAGGCCATAAACGGAATTGTTGCAACACTTAAGATAGGGAATACTGTTGATAAGAAAGTGATTAAACCAAATCCAACGAGAGCGATCAAACCCCAAGGTGTTTTTTTCTTGTCTTTTTCCTCTTCTTTAGGTTTTGGCTTAGGTTTTGGGTCTGGATCTGGAGGCACTGGATCTGGAGGTACTGGGACTGGATCTGGCTCGCGTTCTATTGTTTTTGTGGCTCTTGATAAGATAGCAACATCGTCTAAAGATGCGATAGCTGCATTAGGTCTTTCAGGGATAGGATAAATATTCAAACTTTTTCCATCACTTGTCTTTGTTGATCCTATTGGCTCTGAATAAGCATTTGAAATGTGTGAAAACTCTTCCGGCATAACGTTTCTTAATGCCGTGAGAGCCTGTTTGTTTTCTTCAAAACCAAAATCGATTGATAATGGAATGTCATTGTTTTTATCCCTTTTATTGTCTATTGATAGAAACAGGGATTCTTTTGTTAAGCCACCAGCAGTAGTGCTTGCTTCCAATGATGCACTATGAATTTCATAGAATCTAGGAATTTGTCTAGTACGATTGTTTGTCGCACTTCCTGTGATGTGAAGATAAGCAAAAGTTTTTGTACCTTCTTTTTTTATGTTTAAATATTTAATCTCGTCTCCGTCTTTGATAGGGATAGAATAAAGTTCGACATCTGGAGTTTTAGAACCAACAGGAAGTTTCAATGAAACAATTTCGTTTTTCTTCTTTTCTGTTTCGGCATCAGTTTTTCCAGTTAATTCTCCAGTAGCCTTTTTTCTTTCCATTTGAATCATTGAAATCAAAACTGCAGAATATGCAGGCTCAGTCTTGTCCATTGTGCATTGGCTATCAAGGTCATAGGTTTCTTCAATAAACTTTGTGGAAACAGTTATATCAAAATGGTCACTAGGAGCAGTTGTTTTGCCCAACTTTCCTTCGGCGTCTTTTACTTGAAATCCCAAAGTAGAAAACATCAAAGCAAAATCTTTTCCTCCTGCTTTTACTTGAATATCTTCAATTGTCAAACTAGAAGAAAGTTTAAGCCTTTCAATGTCGAAAGAATAAAACCCATCTTTCGCTTCGCCAGCATCAAATGTTGTCATATCAGGATTTGCTGCTTTAAACTGAGCGATAAACTCTTCAGAAACTTTTACCTTTAAGCCATCTCCGTCTTTTTCAAAATAAGCAGATACTTTATCGCCAGACGAAACAATGAGCAAAGAATCTTTATATTTTCCTGTCGAAAGACCGGTGTCAACAACAGAAAAGATTTGGTCTGTTTCTGTTTTTAAACTTTTTGTGGTTTCAATATTTTGACTAACCCCAACGAGAGAATCTCCTCCATCAAAAAGAAGGTTTGAGGTTTTTAAGTTTTGACCTTTTGTCTTTTTGCTTTTGAGACTTTCAAGTTGTTCTAAAGAAACAGTTTCTTCTGCCACTTTTTCACCTCCATTTTGTTTTTTGTATTTTACCACATTTGTCTCATTATGTCAATTGTTGTCTTAAAAATAAATTTATATAAAAGAAAACGTAAAATGGGCAATCTTTTTGTACTCTACTTAAAATTGTGTCTATTTTAAAGAAAAAGTTTAACAAAATCAATATTCGACCAAAAAATTGGCTTAAAAACAAGATTTTTAGTTTAGTGCTTGTTTTTTTTTATTATTTTTGATATTATTGAAATAATTATTGTGAAAATGAGGTGTATACAATGGGATTATTTGGAAACGAAAATAAATCACAAGTAAAAAAATTGAAAAAGATTGCAGACAAAGTCGTTGCTTTGGAAGAGAAGTATAAAGATTTTTCTGACGACCAGCTTAGGTCTTGCACACAAGATTTTAAAGACAGAATAAAAAACGGAGAAGATCTCATGGATATTTTGCCAGAAGCATATGCCGTTGTAAGAGAGGCTTCTGACAGAGTTTTAAAAATGAGGCACTTTTATGTGCAAATCTTAGGTGGAATTGCATTACATCAAGGTCGTATTGCAGAAATGTCAACTGGTGAAGGAAAGACTCTTATGGCGACGCTTCCTGCCTATCTCAATGCCTTGTCTGGGCTTGGCGTGCATGTTGTTACTGTCAATGAATATTTGGCAAAGCGTGACGCCGAGTGGATGGGAAAGGTCTTTAGATTTTTGGGCTTGACCGTTGGTGTTGTTGTTTCAGGAATGCAAGAAAAAGCAAAGAGAGACGCGTATAATTGTGACATAACTTATTGTACAAACAATGAACTCGGATTTGACTATCTTCGTGACAATATGGCAACTATGATTCAACAAAGAGTTCAAAGACCTTTGAATTTTGCTATCGTGGACGAAGTGGACTCGATTTTGATTGACGAAGCAAGAACTCCTTTGATCATTTCTGGAAAAGGAATGAAGTCAAGTGACAATTATGTAAAAGCTCAAAAATTTGCAAAAACTTTGAAAGAGGGCGATTACGAAAAAGACGAAAAGACAAAGGCATTAAACCTTACAGAAAGTGGTGTCGAAAAAGCTGAAAGATTTTATGCTACCGACAACCTTTCTGATGTTGACAATTTGGAACTCAACCATTATATCAACAATGCTTTGAAAGCAAATTTTGTAATGTTTAAAAACG
This sequence comes from Clostridiales bacterium, assembly GCA_015069395.1. Taxonomy (GTDB): domain Bacteria; phylum Bacillota; class Clostridia; order Christensenellales; family UBA1242; genus Caccovivens. The sequence continues at coordinate 54,309 of SVIR01000003.1, read as the reverse complement.
AAAACTACATTGTAAAAGATGGCGAAGTTATTATCGTAGACGAATTTACCGGTCGTCTAATGCCAGGAAGAAGATATAATGATGGCCTGCATCAAGCTATAGAAGCAAAAGAAGGCGTTGAAATCAAAGACGAAAATAAGACCTTGGCAACTGTAACCTTCCAAAATTTCTTTAGACTTTACAAAAAATTATCTGGTATGACTGGTACGGCAAAGACGGAAGAAGGTGAATTTAGAGCAATTTACAAACTTGACGTAGTTACTATTCCTACAAACAGGCCAAATATCAGAATTGACGAGCCCGACATTATTTTTACAACTGAAAATGGAAAAATTAGAGCAATTATTGAAGAAATTAAACGTAGACACGAGACTGGTCAACCAATTCTGATTGGTACAATTACTATTGACAAGAGTGAACTTTTGTCAAAAGCTCTAAAAGAAAACAAAATTAAGCATACCGTTTTGAACGCTAAAAATCACGAACAAGAAAGTATGATTGTTGCGCAAGCAGGAAGAAAAGGTGCTGTTACGATTGCTACCAATATGGCTGGTCGTGGTACTGATATCTTGCTTGGAGGAAACCCAGAGTTTTTGGCTAAGAAAAAGATGCAAGAAGAGAATTTTACAGAAGAACAAATTTCTTATGCAACAGCCTTCAACACCGTTGAAGACGAAGAAATGAACAAGGCTAGAGATAGGTATAATGAACTTTATAGCGAGTTTAAGAAAATTACTGATGCAGAAAAAGAAGAGGTTAAAAAAGTAGGTGGACTTCACATCGTAGGAACAGAACGTCACGAATCTCGTAGAATTGACAATCAGTTGAGAGGACGTGCTTCTCGTCAAGGCGACCCTGGTTCTAGTGTATTCTTCTTGTCTCTTGAAGACGATTTGATTCGTCGTTTTGGTGGAGACAGAATGCAAAAGATTGCAATGTTTTTCAAACTTGAAGAAGATACACCAATTCAACTTAAAATTCTTTCAAAACAAATTGAAAACGCTCAAAAGAAAATCGAATTGCAAAACTTTGCTATCAGAAAGACAATCTTGCAGTTTGACGACGTTATGAATGCGCAAAGAGAGGTTATTTATGGTGAAAGAAACAAGGTTTTAGAAGGCGAAGATGTTCACGATCAAATTATGAAAATGTTGCCATCTGTTATCTCAAAGCATTGTGACAAATGTGTTGACGACGAGAAGCCATATTTTGAATGGGATTTTGCAAAGATAAATCAACAACTTGAAAAGGGTTTGTTGGAAAAAGACAAAAACATTATCACTGAAGAGTTCTGTGAAGGATTTGAAAGAGAAGAACTCGAAGAAGCAGTTTTAAAACTTGTTGAAAAACGTTACAATGATAGAATGATGGAAGCTGGCAAAATTGGAATTGATTTTGAAAAGCTTGAAAAGTTTGTGTTGCTTAAAGTTGTGGACACAAATTGGATGAATCACATTGACGATATGCAAACAATGAAAAACGAGATTTTTGCTCGTGGATTTGGAAATCAAGACCCAGTTCTTGCATACAAGAAAGAGGGTTATGATATGTTTGACGATATGATTGAGAAAATCAAAGAAACAACCTGTATAGTTTTGTTGAATTCTACGATCGAACTTAGACAACCACAAAGAAAGGCAGAAGAAACAAGAATTTATAATGCTCCACAAACACCTCAAACAAGACCTACAACAACAAACAGAACAGAACCTCAAAAAACTGTTGTGAACGACAAAAAAAAGGTCGGAAGAAACGATCCTTGTCCTTGTGGCAGTGGAAAAAAATATAAAAACTGTTGTGGAAAAGCCGAATAGGGTGTCTGCAAAAAAAAGATTAACAAATCAAGAGAAAAATGGGTGAATGCTCATTTTTCTTTGCTTTTAGAAGGAAAACACTTGACAAATATATATAAATATGATATTTTTAAGTAGCAGTAAAAATTTGCTGTCCTTGTTCTTTGAGAAAAAGAACCATTTAGTCCAAAAGGAGGTAAAGAAGATGAATAAGTACGAACTTATGTATATCATTGCTAGTGATGTTGCAGAAGAAAAAAGAGAAGAACTTATTACTAAATTTAAGGCATATGTAGAATCTCACAAAGGCAACGTAGAAAGCATTGAAAAGATTGGTATGAAAAAGTTGGCTTATCCTATCAACTTCAAAAATGAAGGATTTTATGTTCTTATGAACATCAATCTTGATCCAGCAGAAGTTGATGCTATGGCAAAACTTATGAACATTACCGAAGGCATTATCCGTCAAATTTTTGTAAGAAAATAGGAGAAAGTTATGAATAAAATTATTTTGATTGGTAGACTTACCAGAGATCCAGAATTGTCAACAACAACAAATGGTGTTAGTGTATGTCGTATGAGTTTGGCAGTTACACGTCGTTTTACAAACTCAGATGGCGAAAGAGAAACTGATTTCTTCAATATCGTGGTTTGGCGTGCTTTAGGTGAAACTTGCCATAAATTTTTGAAGAAAGGTAGTCAAGTAGCTGTTATCGGAAGTGTACAAAACCGTAGTTATGATGCTCAAGACGGTTCAAAGAGATATACATCAGATGTTGTCGCTGAAGAAGTAGAATTTATTGGTTCTAGAAGCAATGGAGAAGGAGAAACTTATGCCACTCCAAGCGAAGGAAAGTCTTCAAGCAAGAAGGAAACTGCAGAACTCGAAGAAATCGATGACGACAGTTTGCCATTCTAATTTGCAAATTGCAATTTAGAAACATCTAAAATCTATAAAGGAGAGAAAAATGAGCGAAACAGTTAAGACCGAAGAAAAGGTTGTTAAAAAATATCGTAAACCTGCAAAGAAAAAAGTTTGTGCTTTTTGCGTTGCTGGAGAAAAAGCTATTGATTATAAAGACGTAGCAAAAATTAGAAAATATATCACAGAAAAAGGTAAAATTTTGCCAAGACGCCAAACAGGAGTTTGCTCTTTCCACCAAAGAGAACTTGCAAATGCTATTAAGAGAGCAAGAAATATGGCTCTTCTTCCTTACGTTGGTGATTAATTAAAAGGAGATAGAAAAATGAGAGAAAATATCCATCCAGATTATCATGAAGTAACAGTTGTTTGTGCTTGTGGAAACACTTTCAAAACTGGTTCTGTAGTTAAGGGCGATACTTTAAAAATTGATATCTGCAAAAAATGTCACCCATTCTATACAGGAAAGAAGAAAGTTGTAGACTCTAGTGGAACTGTTGAAAAGTTTAAGAAAAAATACAACTTGGATTAATTTTGAAAAAAACAACCGAATTTTGGTTGTTTTTTTATTGCTAAAAGTTTGATGTTTGTCTATTTGGAAATAATCTCTTTATGAATAGAACAATTTTTCCAACGTCAAATGGGGTGGTTGCTCACAACAAAGACAAGGCAGTATTTTCAGCCGTCAATTGTGAAGGAAACAAAAAACTCAAAAGCTTTCGTACAAAAAATAAAGTCGTGTTTTGGCATTTCCCGTTTGCTAGGGGAGTACAGTTTTTCTTTTGCGGGATAGTTGCATTTTTGCAAGCCTTGACAAGCTCTATAGATCTGTGTCAACCTAAAAGTATAAAAGAAAAAGAAATTAATAAATATTATCAACGTAAATTAATTTTGATATGTGGTGTAGCCATATTGGGCTTTTTGTTTGCTGCGATAGTTTTGGGCTTTTTGCCCGGCAAACTTGGGTGGTTTGTTGTTGGATATAAAGGAAATGCAATCTTAAGAAATTTAGTGATAGCATTGTTTAAGATAACTTTGTTTTATTTGTTTGTTTTGTCATTGAGAATATTTCCCGTTGTAACCGAGCTTTTTAGGTTTAATATGGCGGGTAGTTTTATAAAAACAAAGAAAGAAGAGAAACTGAACTCTTTAAGTTTTTTAAATTATTTGATTTTTGTTTTTATTTTAGACTTTCTTGTGGTAACATTATGTGGAGTAGATTTAGGTTTCTGGTATAATCTGGCTTTTCACATAGCTATATTTTTATGTGCGACAAGCGTGGCTTATGAGATTTTGTGGTTAGTTGATTTTTTGCATTTAAATTTTTTGTGCTATCTTACAGCATTTTTGGTGTTTGCAAAGCCATCAAGAACTCACAAAGAGACGGTTTATATTGCGTTGACAGAACTAAATTTACTTTCTACGCAGAAGGATAGAGAGTTTATGAATGACGAAAACAAACAGCCTTTTTCAGTGGTTTATGCAGAGGTAAAAAACAAACTTGCGAACGCTGGAATAAACGAAAAAAGCGAAAGCGATTGGATAATTGCGACAGTTTTAGGAAAAAACCGTGCAGAAATTAAATTGATTCCTTTTTTAACCGACAAGCAATATGAAGAGATTATGAAAGTAACCGAAAGAAGAGCAAAAGGGGAGAGTCTAGACAATATTTTCGGTTGGACAGAATTTTATGGATTGGTTTTTGACGTAAACAAGAAGGTTTTGACCCCAAGAATGGAAACCGAAATATTGGTAGAACAAGTGTTGAAAGTTCAAAAGAATTTTAAAAAACCGACAATCTTAGATTTAGGAACGGGATCTGGTGCAATTGCAATCTCTATTGCTAAAAATTGTGATGCAAGTGTAACAGCTGTTGATGTAAGTAAAACGGCTTTGGCTACAGCACAAAATAATGCGCAAAAAAACAGTGTAAAAGTTGAATTTTTACATTCAAACCTGTTTGAAGGGTTGAAAAAGAAAAGAAAGTTTGATATAATAGTGTCAAATCCTCCATACATTCCTACAAATGATATTCCAAAACTGGATCAAAATGTTCTGCAATGTGATCCAATGTTGGCTCTTGATGGTGGCGAAGATGGGCTTGATTTCTATAGAGAAATTACCAAAAGGGCGACATCAAAACTAAACAAAGACGGTTATCTTTTTTATGAAATAGGAAAAGGTCAAGCTGGCGAGGTAAGAAAGATTTTGAAGGAAAATGGATTTGAAGAGATAAAAACTATAAAAGATTACAACAAAATTGAAAGGATAGTCTGTGGAAAATTTAGGAAATGAATATTTAAAAAAGATAGAAAAGACAAAGGCAAGATATGACGAGCTTACCGACATTATTGTTCGCCCTGAAATAATTGCAAATAATCTAGAGTGGAAAAAACTAGTAAAAGAAAGAAATTCGATTGAAGAGCTTGCTTTGGCTTATGATAATTTGAAGGGCTTTGTAGAAAATTTAATTAGTTGCAAGAAAGATTTAGAAAAAGAAACTGATTCTGAAATGAAAGCCTTGTTTGAGGTTGAAGTTGATGAATTGTCTGCAAAAATTGAAGAAACGGTAGAAAATATCAAAATTCTTCTTTTGCCAAAAGACCAAAATGACGAAAGCAATGCGATTTTGGAAATTCGTTCTGCTGCAGGAGGAGAAGAGTCTGCTCTTTTCTGCCTAGAACTTTGCAGAATGTATAGTCATTATGCTGAAAAACGTGGTTGGAAAGTTGAATATATTGATATGAATGAGACTGAAATTGGAGGAATCAAAGAGGCGACCGTTGTTATAAAAGGAAAGGGTGCCTTTTCGAGAATGAAATATGAAAGTGGAGTTCATAGAGTTCAAAGAGTTCCTGAAACGGAAAGTCAAGGAAGAATCCACACTTCGACTTCAACGGTTGCAGTTTTGCCGGAGGTTGAAGAAATTGATTTCGAAATATTGGACAAAGACTTGAGAATCGACGTGTTCCATTCTGGTGGGGCAGGTGGTCAAAACGTAAATAAAGTTGAAACGGCAATAAGAATTACATATTTGCCTCTCAACATTGTTGTAACTTGTCAAGACGAGAGATCTCAACTTAAAAACAAAGAAAAAGCTATGAATATTTTGAAATCAAAACTTTATGACTATTATGAAGAACAACGTAATGCTGAATATGATCAAAACAGAAAAAATCAAGTAGGAAGAGGGAACAGAAACGAAAGAATTAGAACTTACAATTATCCTCAAGGAAGGGTGACGGATCATAGAACAAATCTTTCTTCTTATGATTTGAATGGAGTTTTGAATGGAAATATTGACGAGTTTATTGATGCTATGATTTTGAAAGAAAGAACCGACCTATTGCAAATGTTGGGACAGGATCAATAAAAAAGATATCTCTTTTGATATCTTTTTTTTGTTGAAGAATAAATAAAAAAGCATCACTATTGTGATGCTTTTGTTTATATAAAACGAAGTTAATTAAATGCAAGCAAGCGCTAATGCTGTAGATTCTACTACTGGGTCGAATATACCGAATGCACCAAGAATCATAGGCAAGAATGTGTTGAAGAACAAAATCAAAGCGATAACAACAACGATTGAAACGATAATATTGATCAAACGCTTTTTGTTTTCGTCACGTTGTTCAGCAGATTCGGCTCTAGCCATCTTTACACCAACGTAAACAGCATAAATAGAACCAGCAACACCAACTAACACCAACAATACCCACAAAACAGTACTCATTGGAACCAAGATGCTTGAAAGCCAACCCCAATCACCATTTACGCCTTTAATGTAGTCAACTACTTGTTGCCAACTTGACAATACTTCAGCCAATAAAGTGCTCATTTTAATTCCCTCCATATATTTTATTTTTAGTGTTCTCAAAAGATAGAAAATAATACTTGCTTTTCTATATCTTTTGTTTACAAAAAAATATTATCATATTTAAAAAAAAACTCCAAACGATTTGACAAAAAAAATTAAAAAATTTTTAAATTCTTTTTTTATCTATTTTTTTGGAGTTTTTTTAATTTAATAACTTTATTTTTTTTATTAAAATTTTACACTTTTTTATGACGATTTAATTTTGAAGGAATAATAAATTTGTTAATTAAAAGTTGTTGAAATTTCTAAAACAATTGCAGCCATTATTGAAATTGTTAAAATTGTTGAAATTATTGTTTGACAAACCTAAAAGCAGCAATAAAAGAATGTTTGTGTTTGTAGCCAAGTTGGTGTCATTTGAAGAGCTTAAAACTGAAAGCAGAAACACCCATAAAAATTCTTGCGACATAAATCCCTCCTTTTCAGCAAAAATAATCAAAATAAGTTTTAAATCAAAATATTTTGTTTTTGACTTTTTTTCTTTGGTTTGTCAAAATATTTTTGTAATAATTTGATGCTATTTCTATTTATGATTAAATTTTTTTAATTGTTACAGGAGGAAATGTGAACAGACTTTTAAAAATTAGCGAAAGAAACAAATCTGAAATGTTGGGTTTGTTGCCAAGTGAGGCTTGTTCTTCAAAATTGGCGCTTTATTTTCAAAACTTTGCAGATCAAACAAGGATAAAGATTTTGTCTGCTTTAGCAATTCAAGAACTATGTGTAAATGATTTGTCAAAAATTTTGAATATTAATCAGACCACAATATCTCACCAACTTAAGACTTTGAAAGACCAAGAGATTGTGGATTATACTAGAGAAGGGAAAATTTTGATTTATCGTTTGAAATCTCCACTGTTTAACGAAATGATGGAATATGCAGCCAGTATGATTTGAGTTCGCTTGACAAAAAGCAAATTAGTTTGTAAAATAACCCCGTTATGAAAAAAATGTTGTTACATTCTTGTTGTGGACCTTGTTCGACGGTAGTTATTGAGAGATTGAAAACATCTTATGATGTCGTGGTTTTTTATTACAATCCAAATACTGAGCCGTATGAAGAATACGAAAAAAGAAAGATAGAACAACAAAAAGTTTGTCAAAACTTTGGTGTAAACTTTATTGATTTTGATTACGACAATGATGGTTGGCACAAATTTGTCGAGGGATTTGAAAATGAAAGAGAAGGTGGGGCCAGATGCGAAAGGTGTTTTGCATATAGGCTGAAAAAAACAGGTCTTTATGCCAAAGAAAACGGATTTGATATTTTTGCAACAACTTTGTCAGTTAGCCCACACAAAAACACTAATATGATAAACGAAGTAGGGCTGACCATTTCGCAAAATTTAGATATTGAGTTTTTACCAGAGAGTTTTAAGAAGAAAGACGGTTATTTAAGAAGTATAAACTTGTCAAAAGAGATGCAACTTTATAGGCAAAACTATTGTGGGTGTTTGTTTTCAAAAGGAGAGAGATGAGAAAATATAGTAGTGAATTTATTCAATGTGATAATAAAAAACTAAAAGAAGAAAACAGAAATTTGGCATGGTATTTGACTACGCATATTACTCTTTACATAGTTTTGTTTTTCTTTCTTATTTTCTTTGCTTGGTACACAGTTTTTATCACCACACATCGATTTTATGCTGTTTACAACATTTCAATGAAAGGAACTCTGAATAGCAAAATTGCCGACGACGAAATAGACCCTTCAAAAATTTCGTATGATGCTGTTTATATAAACAAGCTTGACCAAGCAAGGATTTTTGATATTGTTGTGGTTCAAAACAAAGATTCTAGTGCAGTAAAAAGATTGCTGGCTGAAGCAGGAGATTATATAACAATAGCGAAAACAGAAAACGACGAATACGCATTTTATAGAATACCAAAAGGCTCTGATCTTTCAACATATACAGACGAGATGGCAAGAGTAGACGAAACTTCTGGTGTGAATGGTTATACAATATATAGCTCAGAGCAATGGTGGGAAGAGAGAGACAAAGCTCAAATATCAACAATTTCTGAGATTTCAGATGTTGAATATGAAGATAAGTTTTTTAACAGGTTTATAGCAAATCGAGAACAATATCAAACTCATATTTCAGAAAATGGAATGATATATGTTCAAGTTCCTGAAGGAAAAGTTTTCTTTATGGGAGACAATAGAGCTAGAAGCACGGATTGTAGAGAAAAAGGGTTTGAAGACAAAGAAAAGATTGTTGGAAGAACAGAATTTATAGTGTATGACTACAATTTCGCCAATAGATTGCTAGAGGTTGTCAAGTTTTATTTTAAACAAATGGAAGAATTTTTTGCAAGATAGTGTAATTTGTTTGCTAAAAACCTTGAATTGTGTTAAAATTAGTACAGCATAGAAATGCGAAAATCACAAAAAGGAGATAGATTTATGAATAAAGGTGAATTCATTAAGGCAGTTGCTGAAAAGGCAAATTGCACACAAAAAGATGCAGGAATTGTTTTCGATGCAGTTATTGATACAATTGTTTGCGAACTTAAAAACGGCGAAAAGATCCAAATCCCAGGATTCGGTTCTTTCGAACTTGTTTCTAAGGCAGCTACAACAAAAATCAATCCATTGACAAAACAAACAGTAAAAGTTGCAGCTTGCAAAGCTCCAAAATTCAAATTTGGAAAAAGCTTTAAGGCACTTTTCAACGCTTAATGGTTTAACTTATAAAAAACGATGCTATTTGGCATCGTTTTTTTTTCATTTAATTTTGCTCTCTCAATTCTTTTTCTAAGTCGATAATTATATAGCCTTGAGCAACATGACATAAAGGGCATTGTTTAAAGCCTTCTTTAGAGATGTCGACGTGGCCACAAGAAGAACATTTCCATTCAGTCGGATTCTCTCTTTTATAAAGACGGTTCCCTTTGTAGAGGGTTCCTAAATATTCTAATATTTTATGGTGGGTTTGTTCTACCCCTGCAATCATTTCAAATGATCTTGCGATGTCGTCAAAGCCCTCGTCTTTTGCAATTCTAGCAAAACTAGGATAGATATTGTCTGCTTCAGCGAGTTCTATTCTGCTTTCTTCTAAAAGACTGCACTTTAGTTCTGGCTCGACATAAGGATAGCCAGCTTCGATTGAAATGTTCTTTACTGTGCCTTCACTTTTTTCAATTATATAGTCATAAAAGATTTTTGCATGGGCCATTTCGTTTTTTGCAAGAGTTTTCATAGTGTCAGACAAAAATTGTCTTTGATCTTGCAGTGCCATTTTTGACATAAACTGATATCTAGCCCCAGCTTGACACTCTGCCGCAAACGAACGAGCTAAATTTGTTTTTGTTACGCTTTCATTAAAGTTCATAATTTTATTCTCCTTTTAACAAATCTAATATTCCCCAAAAGAATTATCTTTAAACATTTGCATTTTTTTTTATTATTGATTAAAATAAAACAAAAGGAGATCGTTATGTTTCTTGGAGATAAGGGAAAACCAAACAAATATCATGCAATGAGATTGAATTATGATATTGTAATAGATAATGAAAAGTTTACGTTGCAAAAAATGACCAGAAAACTTGGTTTTTATACCATTATCCCTGAAGGAAAGATCAAAGATGTAGAAATGGTTTATGATACAGACAAAAACCTTTTGACTGGCGCAGGGATTATGATTAGAAAAAAGCATACTCCAAAAAGAACTTATTTTTCTTTGGTAAGAACGGTCTCTATGGCAAATATTCAAAATAGAGAAAGAAAGTCTTTTTTGGGAGAATGTGAGCCAAAAGACCAACCTAGCGATTTTCCTGTTCAAATTGCAAATGAGATTAATAAGATTTTCAACAATTTATTTACTATCAATCTTGTTGATGTTGTAAAGCATTGTACTCCATATATCAGAACAGAAATTTCTGGAAACAGATATAAGATTGTTAGTGGAACAGGTTATGAAGTTGAGATGTCTTTTGAAAACCTTAAGATAAAAGATATGAGAACGGGTCGCAAGGGCAAAAAACGCATTTTTTCTCTGAAAATGCAAAACGATCCAAACTATGAAAGAGAAAAAGAAAGGATTTTGGAAGTTATAGACAAATATTGTAAAGAGCTTGTCCCTGTGGAAAGAAATAGATTTGAAATTTCACAAGTTGTTGTTCGTCCCCCAATACCTCAACAACAAACAAAACCACAAAACAACACTCAAGTCAACAATAAAAAAACGGGCAAAAAAGAAAAGAAATCCAAAAAGAAAGAGTTTAAAAACCAACAATAAATTATAAAAAACTTGTCATTTCGACAAGTTTTTTTATAAAATTTGCAAAAAAATGCGTTTTTTTATAAAAATCTTTAAAAAGAACTTATTTTGATAATATTTATGTTTTTTAATTTTTTGTTTTAAATTAAATGAATTCTTTCATATATTATAGAGTGAAGAAGAAAGGATTAAGTTTTGCGACAAAGTTGTTTTATGGAACCGGAAATTTAGGATATGGTTCTATGGGACAAACAGTCAATAGTTTTATTATGTTTTATGCGACGAGTGTGCTTGGGCTTCCCGGACTTGCCGTTGGTATAATTATTGCCATTACATCTTTGTGGGATGGAGTTTCAGATCCTCTCATAGGTTTTTTATCAGACAAAACAAAAAGTAAGACCTTTGGCAGAAGACTGGGGTATATGTTGATCGCCAGTTTTATCTTGGCTTTGAACAATATTCTGCTCTGGGCTTGTCCACAATTTGAGAACCAAACATTTACGATGTTGTGGCTGATAGGATTTTTATTGTTGCAAGAAACCTTCAATACGTTTTTTGCAACTCCTTACTCAGCACATTGCATTGATATTGCACCTGACTATAATGATCAAACAAAGACTCAAGGATTTAAAACTGTTTTTTATATTTGTGGTTTGATTTTGCCAAGTTTGTTGATGTATGTTTTTATGCCAGAATCAAGTGGTGGTGGGCAATTTGATAAACAAGGTTATTTAAATATCGCTTATGTTAATTCGGCCTTGGTGATCATATGTGGCTTAATTTCAGTTTTTGGTACAATGAAAAGAGCAAGGTCTATGCCAAATTATGACCAAGGGATTCAAGAAGTTTCTGATAAAAAGAAAAAGGGTTTTGCGAGTATAATGTCTGGTTATGTTGAAACATTTAAGAAAAAAGATTTTCGAATCGTGATGCTAGGATACTCGGTTTCTTTGATTGCAACAGTATTTATTACTTCTGTTGGAATGCACTTGTTTACTTTTTGTTATCATTTTACAAGTACGCAAATTTCTATGCTTATGATTTGTTTGTTTGGGGGTGCGATTGCTTCGCAACTTTTGTGGGTAAACATTGTAAAGAAATATGATAAAAAACAAACATTAATTTTTGCTTTGTCGGTTATTCTTTTTGGAATTTCAATGACAAGCGTGACGTTTTTGTTTAGAGGTTTTTGCTCTAGCGACACCATTTTTTGGTTTGTAGCTCCTTGCTTGTTTATTTGTGGTGTAGGGTCTGGGGCTTTGTATTCTTTGCCCCATTCAATGTATGCAGATGTTGTAACAATGGAACAGTATAAAACAGGAGAAAACAATTCTGGCAGATTTACGGGATATTATACCTTTACTTACAATTTTTCAAATTCAATTGCACTGTTGTTTATAGGAATTTTGTTGGATTTAATAAAGTTTGATTCTACTCAACCAGTTCAAGCACTGTCTGTGCAAAACGGCCTAGGAAAGATTGTGTTCTTTGGTAGTGCAATCGCATTGACTGTTGCAATTTGCATCTTTTCAAGATATTCAATAAAAAGATCTGACGTATTGAAAGTTCAAATTAAAGCAAACGAAAACTTGCAGGAATAAAATTTGTGTTATTTTACACAATAAAATTATGAAAAATTTTATGTCACTTTTATTGTGTTTAATGCTTGTTTTAACAATATCAGGCTGTGGAAGTAAAGAGCTTTCATCGGCAACCATTTCTCGTGACGACGCCAGAGTTGGTGGTAGTTTGAGCTTTGTTTATGACAAAGAAAACAAAAAAATTTTTGTTGGAGGAGAAGGGGAGGTTGTTCAGTTTAGTTCGGCTGACGAATCAAAAAATTTGAGTGAGGGCACTCGTGTAGGATTGAAGATTGTAGCCCCAAGTGAAGTTACAAATGTTGGAACTACTACTTTGGAAATGAATGGAGTAAATTATTCTTCTGGCGATTTTTTAGAAAGCGTAAATGGAGAAAAACAAAACTTTTTCTATCTTTACCCCTTAGTTTCAAAAGAGGACAATGAGGTTAAGTTTACTATTTGTTGGCAAGATGGAACTAAAAAGCAAGAGTATAAACTTGTTGTAATTGAAGGAACAAAGTTTATGGAAAAAGATGGAAAAATTTCTTAAAGGTGATAAAATTATTAAAAAAACACGTATTTTTTGATAGTTTATAATATGTTTTTTGTTTTTTTAAATAAAAAATAGGAAGATATCTTCCTATTTTTTTAGTTTTTATATTTATGATTTTATTTTTCAGAAGTGGTTTCAGATTTTTCTTGCTTTGGTGAAAGGCATAAAGACAAGATAATAAACACAGCATAAACAATATATTTTGCGACGGAAACAATTTTGGTTGTAATTGTGTGGAAATCGTAAAGTCCAGAATTGTAATAGTTTGCACCCATACTTCCAAAAGCTGAAATTATAAACAAAATAGCTTCAATTGCCAAAAAGACAAGAGTTACAATAAAGGCTGTCTTTGAAGTCTTTTTAAGCTCTTCGTCTTCGCTTTTTGTGATGGTGTAGCCTCCAACAATTGCGAAAGCAATAAAAGAAATTAATCCACTTGCCCAAATGAAAGCCTTTTTAAATTTTTGTGTCCAAACCTCTTTCATAATTTACCTCCTTTTTCTATGTATTAATATGAAACAAAAACAAACTTTGTTAGTACCAATATAAAACAAAGAAGAATTTTTGTCAAGAATATTAGACATTTATCTTATAATGTTATAGTAAATGTGGATCCTTCACCTTCTTTGCTTGTTACTGAAATTTTTCCGTCACAAACGGCAATAATTTTTTTAACTAAGGCAAGCCCCAAACCGTTTCCTGCTGAGGAATGGGAAGTGTCGCCCTGGTAAAATTTTTCAAATATATGTTTTAAGGTCTCTTCATTCATACCAATTCCGTCGTCAGAAATTTGTGCAACTATTTTTCCGTTTTCTTCCGTAGTTAAAGAGATTGATATTTTACCTTTATTGTTTGAAAACTTTATGGCGTTTTCAATTAAGTTTTGCCAAACTTGCTCCATTAATGATTTTGAACCATAATACGTTGTTTTTCTCAGATTTAGGTCAAACTCGATTTCTTTGCTCTTCCACTTTGGTTCAAGGAACAAGATACTTTGTCTAATTTGTTCGTCAAGAGAATATTCTGTTTTATCTATTAGGATTTGTTGGTTTTCTATTTTTGTCAAATTCAAGATATTGTTTGTTAGGTTTGTTAATTTTTGTATATTATTGTCTAAAACTGTTTCATATTTTTTTCGCGTTGCTTCGTCTAGATCTTTTCTGCGAAGTATCTTTGAATAAGATTGAACGACGGAAAGAGGTGTTTTAAATTCGTGGGATACATTTGAGACAAAATCAGCTTTGAGAGTTTCAATGCTTTTTAATTCCAAAGCCATTTTGTTGAAGTTTGCAATCATTTCATTGCAAAAATGAGACTTTACGGGCTTGATCTTAACATCAAAATTTCCCTTCGAAATTTCATTGATTGCATCTTTTATTTCATTAAAAGGTTTTGTTATGTTTTTAGCGACTAAAAAAGAAACAACGGCTCCTATGACCACGCTGATAATTAGCAAAATTGAAAGAGCGAAAATAGGGGTGACCCCATTTGGTTTAATATAGTCCAGTTTGTAGGCTATGAGATTCATACCATAAAATAATGCCAAATTGCAAAGTAAACACAAGAAAATGATTGCAGAAGTGTAAAGAAATAAAGAGCTTTTTATATTTTTTTTCTTTTTTTTCATTTAATTACTCCTTTATAACCAAGATTTCTTATAGTTACTATTTCAAAGTATTGGCAATTTTGGTATTTCTCACGGAGTCTATGTATATGAGTGTAAATTGTCATTTCGTCAGAATCAGTATTTATATCCCAAAACTCCTCCATAAGTTGATTTCTGGTGAAAATAGTATCAGGATAGGACAATAATTTAAACAATATCTGAAATTGTTTTTGAGGCAAAATAGATGTCTCTCCATCTATAGTTACAGAATATGTATCATAATCAAGGATGGCTCCACCAATTGTAAGTTTTCGATCATTTAAGATTTTTGCACGTCTTAGTAGAGCATTAACTCTTAAAATAAGTTCGTCAATGTCAATAGGTTTCACCATATAATCGTCAGTTCCTACGTTAAACCCTTTATATTTATCTTCTTGAGAAGATTTTGCAGAAATTATTAAGATAGGAATATTTTTGTTGATGCTTCTAACATAAGATATGAGTTCTATACCATTAGTTTTTGGCATCATTATATCTGTGATTAACAAATCAAAATGTTTATCGTTAAAAAGTTCGATAGCTTTTTCGCCATTTTCAGCAAAAGATACAATATAGCAATTCTTTTCAAGCTCTGAACAAATAAGCGTTCCTAAATCAATATTGTCCTCTACAACAAGAATATTTAGCATAGCAATCCTCCTTAAATTGATTTTTTATTATATCAAAAAATAAAAAATATTTCAACTAAGACAAGATTTATTTAAAATTTTATAAAGATGTTTAAAAGTTCAACTTTAGTTCAAAATTTATAATATAAAATATTAATGTTAAATGGAATAATACCCATTTAACCTACGAAAACAAGTTTTGCTAAGCTTGATTCGTAGATAACAATTAAGCAGAAAAACTTGTATGCAAAATAAATGTACCAGTCAAAAATAAAATATATAGCCATATTTTATTGCCGTCGTCAGATTAAAAGGTGAGACCTCCTTTTTGTTTGTAATCGAAATGACGAATAAGCTGCAAGTTTTTTTTGCTGATTGTTTAAGTTAAAAAAAGTAAACAAAATTAACTCTTTGCTTGCTTAAAATCAAAAAAACGTTTAAAATATATTAGAATCTTAGGCGGAGGGTAGAATAATGCGAAAGAAAAAGAAAGATGTCCAAAGACCTAAAACAAAGTGGTATACAAATTCTATCGATTTTGCTTTTGAAAAAACAAAATCAACAAGTGCTGGATTAACTACGGCACAAGCAGAAGCAAGGCTTAAACAAAATGGCGAAAATACGCTTCCTCAAAAGAAACCAAAATCATTTTTTGTGATGTTGTTTCACGAGTTGATAAACCCAATTGTTCTGATTTTGCTGGTTGCAATGGCATTTTCTTTTATTGTAGGCGAACTTTTAGACGGATTTGTGATATTAGGCATTGTTATGATTGATGCCATTATAGGAGCCATACAAGCAAAAAGAGCTGAAAGGGTTGCAACTTCGCTATCAAATATGATAAAAGTCAAAGCAAAGGTTTTGAGAGATGGCAAGAAGATTGAAGTTGAATCCAACAAGCTTGTAGTTGGAGATATAGTCTTTTTAGAGAGTGGCGATAAAATTAGTGCCGATATGCGCATCATAGAATGTAGCAATTTCACTGTTGACGAAGCTTTGCTTACTGGGGAAAGTATAAATGCAACGAAGGATGTGGACTCCGTAAAAGAAGGAGCTTCTCTTGGAGACAGAACTTGTATGGTCTTCTCTGGAAGTTCGGTTATTACTGGTCGAGCAAAATGTGTAGTAGTTGAAACGGGACTAAATACAGAAATTGGGAATATAGCAACAAATCTCAATACCGTAAAAGACGAGAAATCTCCACTTAATATTAGAATTGCGAAATTTTCAAAGCAAATTAGCATTGCAATCGTAGCTATAGCAGTAATAATTTTTGTTATTATGCTTATTCAACAAAACCCATTGAAAGATATATTCTTGGTGGTTATCGCACTTGCTGTTTCGGCTATGCCTGAAGGCTTGCCGTTGGCAGTAACGATGGCTCTTACAATTGCTTCAAACAGAATGGGAAAAAACAATGTAGTAGTGAAACATCTAAACGCAGTAGAAAGTTTGGGAAGTTGTACGGTTATTGCAACTGATAAAACTGGGACATTGACGCTAAACGAACAAACAGCAAAGATAGTTAATCTTCCTGATGGGGCAGAGTTTAAAATTTCAGGAAGTGGATACAATGACAAAGGAAAACTTGAGTGCAAAGAACCAAAATATAAAGAAGATATTTATCAAATGGCTGTTATGGGCGTTTTAAACAACGAATCTCAATTAACTAAAAATGAAGATAAGTTTACTTATTTTGGGGACTCTATAGATATAGCTTTTAAAGTTTTTGGACTTAAAATGCGAGTAAAAACAGAAGAGTATAATATTGTAAAACAAATACCTTATGAATCAGAAAATAAATACTCGGCAGTGTTTTTTGAAGAAAACGACAAGCGTTTTTGCACAGTTAAAGGTAGCTTAGAAAAGGTTTTAGAATTTTCTACGAAAATGAGGGTGGGTGGAAAAGATGTAGCCCTCAACAGAGAAGAAATCGAAAAACAAAATGAATCTCTTGCAAAAAGAGGTTATAGAGTTATAGCTCTTGCAGTCGGAAAGACAACAAAAAAACAAAATTACGAAGAAAGCGATATAAAAAATTTAACTTTTATTGGGTTGGTTGGATTTATTGATCCTGTAAGACCTGAATCTAAAACAGCCATTGAAGATTGCCATAAAGCAGGAATAAAAGTTATTATGATAACGGGAGACCATCCTCTTACGGCCTTTTCAATTGCCCAGGATATCAACATTGCTGACAAGATGGAGCAAGTGGCTACGGGGAAAGATGTCGAAGCGTCCTTCGCTTTGGGAGAAATAGAATTTGATAAGTTTGTAAAAGAAAAAACTGTTTTTTCGCGTGTAACACCAACAGATAAGCTTCATATTGTTGAGTCTTTAAAAAGGCAAGGAGAGTTTGTTGCTGTAACGGGTGATGGTGTAAATGATAGTCCTGCAATTAAATCTGCCCACATTGGAATTGCAATGGGAAGTGGAACAGATGTTTCAAAAGAAACGGCAGATATGATAATTTTAGACGATAATTTCAATTCGATTGTCAGAGGGGTAAAAGAAGGTCGTTGTGCTTACTCAAATATCAGAAAAATTACGTATTTCTTGCTTTCTTGCTCAATAGCTGAAGTTTTGTTCTTTGTGTTAGCGATGGTTTGTGGTGCAGGGACTCCATTGCTTCCAATCCAATTGTTGTGGTTGAATGTAGTAACAGATGGCTTCCAAGATATGTCTCTATCGCTTGAAAAACCAGAACCAAATATTATGTCTGACAAACCAAGATCTACAAAAGAATCATTATTCACAAAGTCAATGGTTGCTCAATGTTTGGTTATGGGTGGTGTAATAGGACTTATTGTGTTTGGAGCTTGGATGATTTTTACAAGAGTTTTGAATCTAGATATTGTGACAGCACGAAGTTTGGTTATGGCCCTTATGGTATTTATGCAAAATGCTCACGCGATAAATTGTAAAAGCGAAAAACGTTCTATATTCAAAATGTCTCATAAGTCAAATTGGTTTTTCGCAGTCTCTATATTGGGTTCAATAGGACTTCAAATTTTGTTTATGGAAGTTTCTGCATTAAGCCAACTTCTAGAACTTGCCACAGTTCCATATACAACCCTGCTTATTCTTTTAGCCGTTTCTCTTTTTGTTTTTGTGGTCTGCGAACTATATAAACTGATTATAAGAGCAAAAGATAAAAGAGTTTTTAGCAAACGATAAAATTTTATAAGACACTTTAGAATATGAAGTGTCTTTTTAATAGTCTTTTTTTGCTAATTTAATAACCGAGCTCTACCTTACTGAACAGCAAAAGAAAAAAGGAAGTCAAATTAGACTTCCTTTATTTGGTGACCCCTACGGGATTCGAACCCATGATACCGCCGTGAAAGGGCGGTGTCTTAACCGCTTGACCAAGGGGCCACAAATGATATACTGAGTATAATACAATTTCTTAAATCTTGTCAAGCATTTTCAACAAAATTTTCAAATTGTTTGCGAGTTTTTTGAAAAAATGTTAATATAAAGCAAACAATACTTGTTTTGTTTGATTAAGCATTGCAAAAGAAAAATTATGAAAATAAACGTAATGGACTTTTTTAAAAAGATAGGCAGTTGACTAGACAACTTGATGTTTCCAGACGGCATCAAGTGTATTTTTTGTGGCAGAGATGTTCCTGATTTTGACAATAAACCTTTTTGTGAAGACTGTGAAAAAGATTTGCCATTCAACAACAAAAATAAATGTTTGATTTGTAGCGAACCTATTAAAAATGAGGCGACGATTTGTGATCTTTGTCAGAAAGAAAAAAGATATTTTAAGAAAGCTTTTTGCCCGTTTGTTTATGATGGGTTAGTAAGAAACAAAATCCTTGCTTACAAAGATTCAAATGAAAGATATTTGGCAAAATCGTTTGCTAAATTTATAGCCAAAGAGCTTGTTGGCTTAGAGTTTGATATTATCACTTTTGTGCCTATGACGAAGAAGAAGCAGAGGGCTAGAAGTTTTAATCAAGCGAAAAGATTGGCAGAAGAGATAGGTAAAATTTTGAATGTGCCTGTAAAATCATTGTTTGAGAAAGTAAGAGACAGCAAAGGACAAAAATATTTGACTCAAAATGAAAGAAAAGCGGCTATTGAAGGTATGTATGTTTTCAACAAATCAAAGCTCAACAGGACGGACAGAGTTTTGATCGTAGACGATGTGATAACGACTTGTTCTACAGTGAATTATTGTGCTAAACTCATACACAAAAGAGTGAGCGAGGTTTGTGTCTGTGCAATTGCTAGAAATAAATTGACAAAAAAATCACCTAAATAGGTGACTTTTTTTTATATTTTAGATATTTCAAAGCCTTCACGAGTGTCTTTGATTTGATAGCCAAGTTCTGTGAGTTTTACTCTTAAAGAATCTGCTTTAGCAAAATCTCTATCTTTTTTTGCTTGCCATCTTTCTTGGGCTAGAAGTTTGATTTCTTTAGGGATTTCTTCTTCGTCTAAACTAAGACCCAAAACTTGATTAAATTTCAAAAATGTTTGATAAATCTTTTTGCTTCTGTTTTCTTTAAGCATTTTCAAAACCGTTGCAATCGCGCGTGGCATATTTAAATCGTCATTAATGCTAGACAAAAATTCTTGTTCGTAAGCGCTGGTGTCGACATCGCACTTGCCGTCTTTATGCTCTTTAACCAAAGTTTTAATGCTTTTTAATGTGTTTTTTGCCATTTCTAAAGCATCAAAAGTAAAGTTTTGTTGTTTTGAATAGTGTGCCATAAAATAAAAATATCTAAAGTCTTCTGCAGAGAATCCTCTGCTTTCCAAATCTTTTATGGTATAAATATTGTTTAAACTTTTGCTCATTTTTCCACCATCAACTTGCAAAAATTCAAGGTGCATCCACATTTTAACAACTTGGTGGTCATAATAGCAATTACTTTGAGCGATTTCATTTTCGTGATGCACTGGTTTGTGATCGACTCCACCTGTGTGAATGTCAATTGTTTCGCCAAGATATTTGTCGCCAATCACTGAACATTCAATATGCCAACCAGGATATCCCATTCCCCAAGGGCTTTGCCATTGCATAATGTGTTCTTTTGGGGCTTTTACCCATAAAACAAAGTCATAAGGAGAACGCTTTTCTTCGTCGACATCAATTCTTGCTCCAGCAAGTTTTTCTCTGATATCCATACCAGAAAGTTTGCCGTATTCTTCAAACTTTGTAATATCAAAATAGATTCCTTTACTGGTCTCATAGGCATAACCTTTTTCTAAAAGTTTAGAAACGAATGAAATCATTTCGTCAATTACTGTAGTCGCAGGAATTATATGTTCTGGCAAGTCTATGTTGAGAGCTTTTGCATCATTCATAAAGATATTGGTGTAATATTTTGCAATCTCCCAAGGGGATTTGTTTTCTCTTTTGCTTGCAACCAACATTTTGTCTTCACCTTCGTCAGCATCGCTTGTCAAGTGGCCAACGTCAGTGATATTCATAACCCCATCAAGTGTATAACCATTGTATTTTAATACTCTTCTTATGTTGTCCATAAAAAGATATGCTCTGAAATTGCCAATATGTGGATAATAGTATACGGTAGGTCCACAAGAATACATTTTTATTGTTTTATTGTCATGAAAAGGCACTTCTTCTTTTTGCCTTGTCAAAGAATTATAAAATTTGACCATAACAGTCCTCCAAAATCAAATTTTTTTGTTTAAATAAGTTGAGAGTGTGTCAATCGCTTTTTCAACTTCAGGATTTTGTTCGAAGAAAAAAGCATTAAGGTTTGCCAAATAAGAAGACAAAACTTCTTTGCCTTTTTCTGTAAGAAACAACATTCTACATCGTTTGTCGATCTCTCCTTGTTTTGAAACAATCAACTCTTCTGATTCAAGTTCTTTTGTCATAAGTGCAAAATTTGATTTTTTTAAACCTAACTTTTCAATTATCATACTTACTGACAGATTTTCGTACTGTGAAATAAAGTATAAAACCTTGATTTTGAGCAAATTGTTTTTTGCAAAGTGCTTTGTAAGGTTTTCTGTCAATGCCTCTATTTCTAGTATCTTGTCAATATTTCTCATATATTCAATTATATAGAATAAGAATAAATTTTGCAACTGTTTTAGTTGCTTTTTATCTAAAAAGTTATTAAAATATCACTATGGCTTTATCAGGTGTTATTGAAGAAATTGTATATAGAAATGAAGAAAATGGCTACACGGTTGCTAGGGTTGAAAGAGACGACTCTGTAGTAACTGTAGTGGGCAAATTTATCGATATCCAAGTTGGCGCAAACGTGACTTTGGAAGGAAAGTTTGAACGTACCAAATATGGTGTTCAATATGCTTTCACTTCTTATGAGGTTTCAATGCCAAAATCTTTGGCTGGAATTGAAAAATATTTGGGAAGTGGACTAATAAAAGGCGTTGGTCCAATCACAGCAAAAAAGATTGTAGAACATTTTGGAGAACAAACTTTAGACATATTGGAATACACACCTCAAAGATTGTCAGAAATAAACGGAATAAGTGAAAAAAAAGCGATTGAGATAGGATTTTCTTTTAAAGAGCATAGAGAAGTGCAAAACACTATTATGTTTTTGCAAGGTTTCAATATTTCGACAAATATGGCATTGAAAATTTACAACATTTACCGTGAAAAGACCACAGAAATCGTAAAAAACAACCCTTACAAGCTTGTTGAAGACGTTGACGGGATTGGTTTCTTGACTGCTGATAAAATCGCTCAAAATGCAGGAATTCCTGTTGACTCGGTGTTTAGAGTTAGAGCAGGATTGATTTATGTTTTAAAAACTTCTTGTGAAAAAAATGGAAACACTTACCTGCCAAAGAATATGTTGTTTGAACAAGCATCTACGTCGCTTGAATTGCCATTGGAAGAAAACGAAAATGTGTTTAAAGAAGCATTTGATAGTTTGTGTTTTGATAGAACTGCTGTGGTAACTTGGGTAGATAATGTTGAGATAGTTATGCTTTCGAAATATTATTATTATGAAAACTCCATTGCACAAAAACTTACTTGGCTTGCAAACTGTCAAAAAGAAGAAGAGTTTGATTTGGACGAGCAAATTGCAAACTTTGAGCAAAGAAATCACATAACATTCCACGAAGAACAGAAAAATGCCATTGTTGGTGCAATAAACAACGGAGTTTTTGTAATTACTGGAGGCCCGGGTACAGGAAAAACGACGATTATTAAGTGTATCTTAGAAATTTTGACATCTCAACAAAAGACTGTATCTTTGGTCGCGCCAACTGGTCGTGCGGCAAAAAGAATGAGTGATAGTACTGGAAAAGAAGCCAAAACAATTCACAGGCTGTTGGAGGTCAATGTAATCCAATCAAACGAAAGTTTTTTTGTTCACAACGAATCAAACCCTCTTAAAACCGACGCCGTAATTGTAGACGAAGTTTCAATGGTAGATGCGGCGCTTATGTGTTCTTTGCTCAAAGCTATGCCAAGAGACTGCCGTTTGATTTTGGTGGGCGACAAAGACCAGTTGCCAAGCGTAGGGGCAGGAAATGTTTTATCAGATATTTTGACAAGTGAAACAATCAAATATTGTATGCTTACAAAAATCTTTAGACAAGAAGAAAAGAGCTTGATTATTACAAATGCTCACTTGATAAACGAAGGGAAAATGCCTTTGATAGACAATACAAGCCTAGACTTTTTCTTTGAAAGTAAAAACGATCCTGAAATAATCAAAAACACAATTTTGGATCTTGTAAGTTCAAGGCTTCCAAAGTTTTTAAATATCGAACCACAACAAATCCAAGTGCTGGCTCCACTTAAAGCTGGTGTATGTGGAATAGAAAACTTGAACAAAGTTTTACAACAAAGTATAAATCCTCCGTCAGAGAAAAGAAGACAAGTGGAATTTGGGCAAACTATTTTTAGAGAAGGCGACAAGGTTATGCAAATGAGCAACAACTATGATCTTGAGTGGAAGAAACACGGGCTGTTTGCTGACGAAACAGGAAAAGGCGTGTTTAACGGCGACATTGGCTATGTTCAAACCATAGATCCTCAAACGAGCGAAGTGGTTGTTGAATTTGAAGACGGACGTATCTGTCTTTACACTAGGCCAGATCTTGTAGATTTATCGTTGTCTTATGCTATCACAATTCACAAAAGTCAAGGTTCAGAGTTCGACACAATTATTATTCCTGCAATAGCAGGTCCAAGCATAATTTTGACAAGAAACTTGATTTATACTGCAGTAACTAGAGCGAAGAAGATGGTTGTAATTGTAGGAGAAAAGCAATATCTAAAACGTATGGTTTCAAACAAATATACAGCTACTAGATTTACATTGCTAAGAAGACTTTTGATTTTAGCGAATGAAAAAATTAGTAAAATGTTTTAAAAAAATCAAATTATAAGAATTTGATTTTTTTGTTTTATTTTGAATTAAAAGACTAATTTACTTTTCTAGGCGAAGCTTTTTTTGCCTGTGTTTTTGCTTTCTCTACACTAGTTTTTGTTATGATATTCTTTTCAATCGTTTTTTCTTCTGAAAGTTGAGCTGACTCTAATTTTTCTCCGACGGAAATCGATACTATTTCTTCTCCGGCCGATTCCATGTTTTTTTTGCCTCGTTTTGTTTTTTGTGGCCTACTTTTTTTTCGCTTGAAGTACCACTCTTTCAAATAATAAATACCTACTAAAACAAGAATTGTGCATAAAAGCAATGTAACCAATGTCACTATAACTGGTACGGTAAAATCTGTAATTGAGAAAAATCTGCTTAATCCACTTATGCAGCCAATTATAAAAACAGCAGAGATTGTTATGCAAGTGCCCCTCAGCCAATTTAGAGGCCAACACGTCCATACAAGATTTGCAAAGCCTAAGAAAGTAAGCAACATTGTACAAAGAGACGTGAATTCTGTATCAGTAAGAGTATTTGTATTTTCGTGTAATATAACAATTATTAAAATGTTTACAAACATCAAAAGAGCTGCAGGGATAGACTTCTTCAAAACCTGAGGAATAAAATTTCCTCGAATTAGTTCGTTGTTTGGTTGGAACGTCAATATAAAAGACGGCAGTCCAATGACAAACATTTCAAGAAGCAAGAGTTGTTTTGGTGTAAAAGGATAGGATATTCTTAAAACCAATGTTGTTACACAAAGCATAATTGTAAACAATGTTTTCATAAGGTACAAAACCGAGGAGTTTTGAACGTTGTTTACTATTTTTCTGCCCTCTTTTACTATTGATGGCAGAGCAGAGAAATTGCTTTCCATCAAAACTAAGTGAGAAATGTTTCTAGCAACTTCGCTTCCGTCTGCCATAGCGATTGAACAGTTTGCTTCTTTTAAAGCTAATGTGTCATTAACACCATCACCTGTCATAGCTACTATATCGCCATGTGTTTTAAGGGTCTTTATGATTACGTGTTTTTGTTCTGGGGTTACTCTTCCAAAAACGGTAAACTTATTGGCTATTTGCGCAACTTCTTGAAGGCTCATATTTTCTAGTGAAACGTATTTATCACTATCGTCTACGCCAACTCTTTTTGCGATTTTTGAAACAGTGAGGGCATCGTCACCAGAAATAATTTTTACTTTAACATTGTTTTGTTTGAACCAAGCTATTGTTTCGATTGCGTCTTTTCTAATGTGGTCTTCTAAAACGAAGAATGCTACAAGTTTCCCTCTTTTTCCTGCCATTTTTTCAGTATATGGATTTTCGTCTTCAACTAGGGCAATTACGCGATATCCTTTTTCCATATAGCCGTTCATAAGTTTCTTTTGTTGAGCTGAAATTTGACATTTTATAAAACCAATGGCTCCGATATAACAAGTTTTTCCATTTGTTAATGTTGTTGCACTATATTTTCTTTGTGACGAGAATTCGACAACTGATTTAACCTCGCTGTTTAAGTCCTTTCCAAATTTTTCGATAAGGGCTAAACTGGTTGCATTTGCTGTTTTTTGATTTGCCAAGATTGTTTTCATTGTAGATTCAATATGATTTAAAGAATATTGATTTTGTGGGCAAACTTCAACAACATTCATTGTTCCGTCTGTAATTGTTCCAGTTTTGTCTAAGCATAAAACATTTGCTCTAGCAAGCATCTCTATTGAGTAAAGATTTTTAACCAATGTCTTTTTACGAGCAAGTTTTATTACGCCAACGGATAATCCTACGGTAATCAAAAGGTACATACCTGCAGGAATCATTCCGGTCAAAGCTCCACTAGTGCTAGTTATTGACTCTTCGATTGAGGCTGACGAAATAAAATATTCTTTACAAAATGTTAAAACTCCAACAGGAATCAATATCAAAATAATAATTTTAATCAAATTGTTTAAGTCTTTAAAAAGGTTTGAAGATTGGGGTTTGAAGTCTTTTGTGCGTTCGGCAACCGTTTGAATATAGTTGTCTTTTCCAACTTTTTCAACTCTTGCATAACAAAGACCTGACACAAGAAAGCTTCCTGCCAACAAGGTGTCTCCAGTTTGTTTTTTTATCAAGTTTGATTCTCCAGTCAGCAAACTTTCGTTGGCTTCTACAGAACCTTCTATGATTGTGCAGTCTGCAGGTATTTGGTTTCCATTTTCTAAAATTATGATATCGTCTAATAGCAAATCTTCGCCTTTGACTTCAAGTTGAACCCCTGTTCTTATGACTTTAATCTTTGGGGCTGACACCATAGAAAGTTTTTCGACAGTGTTTTTAGATTTGATTTCTTGAAAGATAGAAATTGCAGTATTTGCTAAAACGACAAACAAAAACAACATATCTCCCCAAGCGTTAACACACATCAGTGCAATAGCGATAACCAACCAAATGCAGTTGAAGATTGTGAAAATGTTTTTGCAAATGATTGATAGGTAAGAACTTGATGTTTTGATTTTCGTGTCGTTTACAAGACGATGCTCTATTCTTTCGGCTATTTGTTCTTCAGATAGGCCATGTTCCTTATCGGTTTGATAACGAACAATAGGAAAACTCTGAGTTGTATTCTGTTTTTTTAGCTTGCCGTTTTTAGCTTTTTTCAATTTTTTCATAACACCTAAAGTTTATTAAATTTTTTTGAAAATGTCAAATATAATTGACTTTTTTAATTATTTTATATAAATTAATTATGAGAGTAATCACCAAAATTGTTTACATATCTTTTTTTTGTGTTTTCAAATGTTAAGATATGTTGTAAAAAAAGCGTTTCTAGGAGGCGAAATGTTTATTAATATTTCTACAAACTTGAAAAAACTTGCAAAATATTTTCCAGAAAACCTTTATGTTGTGGGAGGGTATGTTAGAAATCAAATCCTAGGGATTGAAAGTGGAGATGTAGACCTTGCGAGCTCGGTAAACATCGAAGAGGTTGCAAACAGATTGAAAGACACCAACTTTGTTGTTAAGGTAAAAAATTTAAAAATGGGAGCTATTTCAATTTCTGTAGGAAGAGAAACTTATGAATACACAGCTTTTAGAAAAGAGGTATATGAAGAAGTAGGGACACATTATCCTTCTAAGGTTGTTCCGACAGACAAAATTGAAGAAGATTCTCAACGAAGAGATCTGTCTATTAATGCAATTTACTACAACATAAACAAAGACGAAGTTGTAGATTATTACCAAGGAATTATTGACTTAAAACAAAGACTTATTCGAAGTATAAGAAATGCAGAAGAGATTTTTTCAACAGATTCTGAAAGAATTTTAAGAATGGTTAGGATTGCTGGAGAACTAAATTTTAAGATTGAAACAAATACTTTAAAAACGGCAATGAAGTATGCTAAAAATTTAGAACATTTGCAAGGTTCAAGAAAACTTGGAGAAATAGAAAAGATTTTGTACTGCGACAAAAGGTACAATCTTAGCAAAAATGCTTTAAAGAGAGCGTTAGAATTGTTAAACGATTTGCAAATCTGGCAATATTTTGGGCTTGGAGTAAAAAAGGTTAAGTATAAAAAAGTTTATGAGGTTGAGGATAGATTTTTGGGGCTTTTGATTGACATTGTTGATAGCGAAAAGCCTGAATGTTTAGAGGAGTTTTTAGAAGAATTTTTAACAAAACAATTTACTATAAAAATGCAAGAAAAAATTTTTGATTACCTATCGGGCTATTATTATGCTTTGGAAGGATTGGCCAACAAAGAGTATTTTTTCAAATTTTATAAAGATTGGGCTTTTATTTATCCTTTGCTTTGTGGAAAGACAAAAAGAATTCAAACTAAATACAACTTTTTTTATCAATATATAATCGAACATGGTCTTGTCATTGCGACAAGCGATCTTGCAGTTGACGAAAATGATATAAAAAAGAATTTTAAAAATATAGACAAGAGAAGCTATACAAGGATTTTAAAAAATCTTTTATCAAAAGTTTTTGATGGCAAATTAAAAAACGAAAAAAGAATTTTGCTTGCAGAAATAGAAAAAAATCTGCAAAATTATTAATTTTTTTAAGAAAAAACAGCTTTTTTTAGTATTTTCTTTAGTATTTGACATAATAGAGTTATGAAAACAAAGAAGAAAGAGAAGAAAAAACAAAAAGGTCTGTTGTGGTTTTTGGGTGTATCTGCAGCTTCAGTTATGCTTTTGTTGGGTTGTCAATTTTTTTTTGAGAGTGCTCTAACAGGCGACGAAAAATTTTATGAAAATACAAAAATAAACGGAATTGAAGTTGGAGGAATGTCTATAGCAGAAGCAGAAAATATTGTGCTTACAGATATGCTTGAAAGCAGAAACGAAATCGAAATAGAATTAGTTTCAGGTGAAAAATCGTGGATACTAAAGGGAAATGATTTTGAAGTTTCAAACAAAATTCAGCCACTTATGAACAATCTTATAAAAGCCGAAAGGCAGGGGAATTTTTTTCAAAATTTAGCCAATGCAAACAAGATTAAAGAAGAGGGAAAAGAGTTTCAAATTTCTTATTCAAACATCTTAGGAAATATGGATTCTCAGATAGACGAGATTGTTAAAAAAGTTGAGCAAGAAAGCGTCGCTCCAAAACTTGTTTTTCAACCAAAAGGAGATCAAACTTTTGTTGTTGACGAAGGACAAAATGCTATTCTGGTAAATCGAGATATGTTGTATCAAGAGATAGACGATTCTTTAAAAAACAACAAAAAAATCAAGGTTGAAATACCGATAATTGAAATTGAAAACGATATTGATGTTGAGGCGTTAAAAAATAGTGTTGTAAAACGAGGAGAGTTTTCCACGTCTTATGAGACAAGTTCTGCTGCGCGAAAACACAACATTAAAAGGGCATTAGAAAAGTTTAACGGATTGATTGTAGAGCCTGAGCAGGTAATTTCATTTAATGAAACTACTGGGGAAAGAAGTGAAGCCAATGGTTATAAAAACGCCAAAATGATTGTTGGTGGGGTATATGTTGATGGTGCAGGTGGTGGAGTATGTCAAGCATCAACAACATTATACAATGCGCTTCTTCTTTCGGATCTCCAAGTCCTTACAGTAAATCGCCATTCTTTGCCAGCTCCTTACGTTCCACTTTCATTTGATTCGATGGTTTCAAGTGGATATTCTGATTTGGTTTTTAAAAACAACACTGAAAATCCGATTTACATCAAAACTGTTGCAGGTGAGAAAAACGTTAAGGTTGAAATTTATGGGCAAAAGTTTGACGAAGGAGTGAGCGTTTCGACTAGGGCAGAATTGGTAAAGGTTTTGCCTCATAATGGAGACAAAATAGTTGCAGATGTAAAAGGTGAATATGATAACAAGATTTTGTATAAAGGAGAATATCATAGAGTAAAATATCCTAAAGAAGGTTATGAAAGCAAAGGTTATGTACAATATTTCAAAGATGGGAAACTTATAGAAGAGAAAGAGGTGAGACACGATTTTTATCAACCACAAGATGGAGTGGTTATGGAAGGGGTTGAAGAGCCTGCTGATGGAATGATTATTCCTGCAAGTGATGTAAAAATTATAAAACCTCAAAAAGTTTCAAACAAATCTGAAGAAGCAATTAGAAAAAAACTTGAAAAAAATAATCCAATAGAGTATAATCCTTAAACAAGATCTAAATAAATTTGAATAAAATAAGGTTATGGAAGATAAAAAATTAAACAAGAAAAAGAAGATATTGAGAAGTTTGTTGGTGATTTCAATTTTGGCAGTCATACTTGTTTTGGCATACTTTATTTTGAAATGGACTGGGGCATGGGAGTATATAAACTCTGTTGAGAAGATAAGACAGCTTATTTTATCCCTAGGCTTTTGGGGGCGTTTTGCTTTTGTTATGATTCAGTTTTTGCAAGTTACATTTTTGCCAATTCCTTCTGCAGTTTCTACTGTCGCTGGTGTGCTGATTTATGGTCCTTTAGAGACAGCTCTATTAAGCCTTTCAGGTGTTTTATTTGGAAGTGTCGTAGCTTTTTGGCTTGGAAGACAGTTTGGGCGAAAGGTTGTAGTGTTTATGATAGGTGAAGAATCTTGCACAAAATGGGCAAACTTTTTGACAAATGCAAAATATTCTTTTGTAGTTATGATGCTGTTGCCAATTTTTCCTGACGATGTTTTATGTTTGGTTGCAGGCTTAACAAATATGTCATGGAGGTTTTTTGTATTAACAAACATTATTTCAAGACCGATTGGAATTTTCTTAACTTGTTATTTTGGAAGCGGGCAAATTATTCCTTATCATGGTTGGGGATTGGTGGTTTGGGCTGTTTTGATTGTCGGCGTTGTGCTTTTGTTGTATTTGTCATATAAGTATCAAAAACAAATAGAAGACTTTTTGCAAAATAAATTAAATTTTGACAAAAAAGACAAAGTTCAAAAACAGAAGCAAAAAAAAGAGGAAAAAAATTATCAAAAAATAAAAAAAATCTTAAAAGAATAGCCAAATATTAATGTTTGACTATTTTTTTGATTTTAAACAAATATTATTTTTTTAAAATCAAAAAGCACCCTTCTTTTACTTGTTTAGGAGAGAGATTGTTGTCTAGCAAAATCTTTGTGCTATCTATTTGGAATTTTTGAGAGATGATTTTTAGGTTTTCTCCTTTCTTTACTTGATAAAAGGGAAAGGGGATCTTTTTTATGCTCATTTTTAACCTCCGTTTGAGGAATATATTGTAAGGTTCGTTTATAAATTATTTATATGAAATCAATTTTTAAAAGTGTCGCCACAATCACATTATTTTCTTTATTGACGAGAATGCTTGGCTTTTTCTTTAGGATTTATCTGTCAAGGGCAATAGGGGCAGAAGCACTTGGATTATATCAAGTAGCCCTTTCTGTTTTTATGGTTTTGCTCACAATTGTTTCTAGTGGGTTTACCTTGATTATTTCAAGGACAACGGCGAGTTTGCGAGTTGGAAACAACAAAAAAGAGATTGGCAGTCTTGTTTCGTCAAGTATTGTTGTTGGTCTTGTTGTAAGCGTGATTTTGTGTTTGGTAGTTTTGCTTTTTAGGAATGTGTTCTCAAATCTTTTTACCGATCAAAATTGTATGCACATTTTAATAATTTTGTTGCCATCATTGATATTTTCTTCAGTTTATAGTGTCTTTAGAGGAGCGATGTGGGGCAACGACAATTATTTTGGATTGTGTTTTTCAGAACTTGTTGAGCAAATAGTAAAGATCGTAGTTTGTGTTTTGTTGTTAGGCTCGGGTATGAGTGTAATAGAAAGTGCGATGTCTGTAGCCTGGGCCTTTACGGTATCGTGTATTGTTTCTGCTGTTTTTGTTGTTTGTTTGTATTTTTTTTATGGAGGTCGATTGGGCAGGCCTACAAAGATATACAAACAAGTGATAAGGCAGTCTGCTCCAATAACGGGAGTGCGTGTGCTTAGCAGTTTTGTACAACCTCTAGTGGCCTTAATTTTGCCAGCAAGATTGATTGCTTCAGGATATACATCGGCTCAAGCTATGAGTATGTATGGTGTTGCTATGGGAATGACTTTCCCGTTTTTGTTTTTGCCATCGTCTTTAATTGGCTCGCTAGCAACAGCTCTGGTCCCAGACATTTCGATGGCTATGGTTCAAAATAACAATAAACATATAGAACAGCGTGTGCAATCTTCAATATTTTTTGCTCTGTTCGTTTCATTTTTGGTTGCCCCAGTTTTTATAGCCATAGGGGACAAGTTTGGGGTGTTTCTCTATGACAATGCTTTAAGTGGAATTTTGTTGCAATATTCGGCTTGGATAATGATTCCAATGGGGATAACAAATATTACGTCAGCAATATTAAACTCTGTGGGCATGGAAGTGAGATCTTTTCTCAATTATATTGTGGGAGCAATTTTTATGTTTTTGGCAATCTTCTTTTTGCCTCAACTTATAGGTGTAAATGCTTTAATTGTTGGTATGGGGGCATCGGCGCTTGTCAGTGCATTTTTAAATATAAAAATGATAAAAAAGAAGTTAAAAATTAAAATACAACTAACCAAAAAATTGTTTACAATGATTTTGATATCTTTGCCCACGATTGCTTTGACATCATTTATAAGTTCTCTTTTTTCATATGTTTTGCCATTATTTTTTGATTTGGTTATTTCAACTCTTGTAGGGCTTTTGATGTTTGTACTTTTGTGTGACATATTTAATGTTGTGAACATTTCTATGTATTTTGTTGAATTTAAAGAAAAATTAAAAAACAAGCCCAAAATTGCAAAAACAAAGCAAAAAAACGCAAAAAAATGACAAAAAAATGATTTTTTTGAAAATATTTGAAAATTTTTAACATAATACAAATATGTTTACAATAGTTTCGAGAGCAGTAATAATTTATTTGTTGGTTTTGTTTTTATATAGATTGATGGGAAAAAGACAGTTGGGCCAGATGCAACCTTTTGAGCTGGTCTTAACTTTAATTATTGCTGATTTGGCAACAATTCCAATGGCAGAGGTTACGGTGCCTGTTTTGCATGGTGTTATCCCTCTTTTGACATTGACAATTTTGCATTTCTTTATTTCTTTGTTTTGTAAGATTAGCAATAAATTTTCTGCGTTTGTAAGTGGTAAACCTGTTATAGTAATAAATCCAAAAGGAATCGATTATAGAGCTCTGAAAAATTTAAGTTTGTCTGTAGACGATGTTTTTGAAGCAATAAGAGGGTGTGGCTATTTTTCAATAGAGCAAATTCAATATGCTATTATGGAAACAAACGGAAAAATGAGTGTGTTGCCAAAGAGTGATTTTGCGCCGGTGACTGTTCAAGATTTAAACTTAAATGTTGAGAAGAGTGTTATTCCTCTCAATATAATCAATGAGGGAAAAATAGTTAAAGAAAATATAAAACTCGCGCAGGTTGACCAACTGCAAATAAAGGAATTGTTGAAACAAGCAAATATAAAAAGAGTAAAAGATTGTTTAGTCTTGACCATTGATAAAAATGGTGGAGTATTTATACAAGGCTATGGTAGTCACTATCAAACATTGCAAACAAAACCCCTTGGGCAGGTGAACGAATGACAAAAGCTATTTGGATAAGATTGGTTTCGATTTGTGTCTTGATTTTATCTTTGGCCGCTATTTGTATTGTAGAAGATAAATTGGTAGATACTGCGTTAGCGCGAGTTGAAAATATGTGTGTAGAAATCGAGTTGGCTGTTGAAAAAAATGAAGGAATCGTAAATGGAGAGGTCGCTAGTTTGGTTGACAACTTAGAGTATTTTTGGAACAAACAAGAAAGTGTTATGTGTTTTGTGGTAAATCATAAAACTATTGAACAACTTGGGGTTGAAATTGTTAGATTGAAAACTTATATTGACGAAGAAGAGCAAATTGAGTTTTATGTTTCGCTTGAAATAATAAAACATTATATTGAAACCTTCCAACATGTTATGGGTGCAAATTTGCACAATGTGTTTTAAAAAAATGAGATGTTTGCATCTCATTTTTTTACCAAACTTTTTCTTTCTTTTTGTAGATCACAATCAATATGGTTGAACCTATCAACAAAACTCCGACAATTACAAGCAGGATTATCAACCACAAATAAGATTTTTCTTCAAGTTTTATAGTTGAAAGGTTTTCAACATAGAGGGTGTCTTTTAAAGAGTTGTCACTATTGAAAATCTTGCAAGAGACAGTCCAAATTCCTTCAATGTCATTTGAGTCAAAGATAAATCTTGTGCCAACTGGATTTGTATATGCTTCATATATAGTCTTAAAGTTTGCGTATTTGTCTAAGTTTGAATTTTTGATTTCTTTTGACAATACATAGTTTATGTTTGACTTGTCCATTCCTTCAACAGACCATTGCAAGTTTTCTGGATTTACATATTTATAACTATCAGTTGAAAAATATAGATTGAAAACATTCATTAATTTGTTTGAACTTGAAATTGAATAAATGATTTTGATATCGTTGTCTACAATTGTTTCGGGCTTGTCAGGGATTACTGCTACATAGATTGCTCCGAGAGAAACAGATGTTTCTTGTGGGGTTTCGAAAGATGTATTCATATAACTATAGATGTAGTCAAATTTATAAAGCCCAAAATCGTTTCCTCTTCTGCGATTTGAAGACTCTTCGGTGTCGCTATCTTTGTCAATGTGATAATAAAAATCGATTTGAGGTAATAGATTTTCTGTGATGTCTTTTGAAAACAATTCGGTAGTTGTCCCGTTTCCAACTGAGTCTTCTAAGTTTTCTGTTTGAAAGTTTGTTACCAAAAATTTAACAGAAGTAAATTCAAGAGGTTGGTGTGCAATGGTTGAAGAAAAGTTGAATTTCAAACTTTCAAGCTCACGCCAATTAAAAACAAGATAAGTGATTTCCTCGTCTGCTTCATTTGTAACTGTCTGCTTGTTTTCGTCCAAAGTGATGTTTCCTACGGTTTCAATTCTTGACTGGGCAGACATACTCATTGAAAAATAGTCGTTGCTTCTTTCTTCTGAGTGAAACAAAGAAGATTCAGCATTTGCAAAAGTGTTTGTTGGGACAAAAAACAAACCTGTGCATAGGGTAAGCATAAGTGCCAACAATATAAAAAGGTTTAATGTTTTTGTTTTCATCAGTTATATTTTAACATATTAATAAAAAATTTAAAAATAAATTATCAAAAAATTATTGAGATTTGTTTTTAAATTGACAAAATGGTTTATAAATTTTATAATATAACTATGGAAATGGATATTGATATTGAAGTAAATGAAAATCAAATCAGTTTTGATTTTCTAAATGAACAAAAAGAAACTCAAAGTTTGCAACAGGCTGAAAATTATGATTGGGTTGCAGACGAAACTTTGGTTGTTTTGATTAAGGCCAAAGAGGGTTTTTCTTATGATTTTCAAATTTGTGGCAAGAGTATGCTCGATTGGGTTTCAATGGCGACATCGTGTTGTCAACAAAAAACAATAGAAGAATCAGCAGAGGAAGCTCTTTTGCCAAGACTTGCCGAAATATGTGAAGGATATGAGTACGTGGCTGTTTTTTATAGTGATACCCCGCTGCTTAAAAAAAGTACATTTTTGGAAGTTATGACGCATTTTTCAAAACGAAAAATGAACGTGCTCAAATTAAAAAGAGGATTTGTTTTTAAAACGTCTTATTTAAAGACTGCGAAAATGATGCTTTCGACTTCAATTGAGGACTTTGGGAAAGACGATTTTTGTGTGGTAAATGATGCAAGAAAGATGTCCTATGCTTTTAATGTTTTAAACAACAGAATTGTTGAATATCACAAACAACAAGGGGTTGTGTTTTTTGGTGAAAGCTTTGTTGATGCTGATGTTGAAATTGAGGAAGGCGCGATAATTTATCCAAACAATGTTATAAAAGGTCAAAGTTATATAGGAAAAGAAGTCATTTTGGAAAGTGGAAATTTTATTTTGGATACCATCGTGTGTGACCGAGCTTACGTTTGTCAAAGTTATTTAGAAAAAAGCAAAATTGAAAAAGGTAAATCGGTAATATTCCAAAAACTTATCAGCGAAAAGGTGTAAATATGGTTGTTATAGTAGGACTTGGAAATCCTGATTTGAAATATAAAAACACTTATCACAACATTGGTTTTGATTGTGTAGATGCTTTAGCTCAAAAACTTGGGCTTGGTTTTGACAAAGTGAAATATAAGGCTTTGATTGCAGAAGGTGTAGTCGGAGGGAAAAAAGTTTTGCTCGCAAAACCACAAACTTATATGAACTTGAGTGGAGAATCTCTTGCACAACTTAAGGCAAAGTTTAAAGATGCGAGAATTTTGGTTGTGGTTGACGATATTGATTTGCCAAAAGGCAATATACGTTATAGGGAGAGTGGTTCTGCAGGAACGCATAACGGCCTGAGAAGTATAGTTTCTTATATTGGTCAAGATTTTGAAAGAATAAAGGTAGGCATAGGCAGAGATATTTCTCTTGATTTGGCAGATTATGTTTTATCAAAATATGACAAGGATGTTTTTGCTCCCATAATAGAAAAAGTTGTTGACGAAATTATTGCGAGATGTCTATGAACGAGTTTTTATCACTGATTGAAAATTTTAAATTACCCAAGAAGAAAACCTTGGGTGGTTTTTTCATTGGGGAAAAAGTTTTGTGCTGTGCACTATATTCAAAGTTGGTTTATATATGTGGAGATTTTGTTTCTGCAAGCAAGCTAAAAAGAGGGCTGGTTGAATGTGGAAAGAAGGTTGAAATTGTTTCTTGTGGAAGAGAAAATGAAAATGAGTTTGATACAAATCTTTTTCCATTTGCAGATGCAGTATCTTCGTTTTTAAATGACAAGGTTGAGGTGTTAATATTTTTGCCATCTTCATTGACAACCAAATTTGATTTAAATTTTTTGCGCAAAAAACTGGAGATGAAAGTAGGTCAAAGTTTTGACTTGGACAACCTTTCAAAACTGCTTTCAGCAAATGGTTATGAACGAGTTGATTATGTTACAAATGTTGGACAATTTGCTGTGAGAGGTGACGTTGTTGACATTTTTGTGATGGGAGAAGAATATCCTTTTAGGGTTGAATTTTTTGACGAAGAAATTGAAAAGATTATAAATTTTGAAATTTCGACTATGAAAATGCAAAAATTTTGTGAAAAAATTGATATTTTCCCTATATTTTTGAAAATTGGACAGGAAAGTATATTTGATTTAACGAAAAATATATTAATAGACGAACCAATAAAAATTTCAAATGAATGCAAAATTTTAAGCAAGGCAAGGGAAGAACTTTCTTGGAATGCAAAAGATTTGTTTTTAGATTTTGACGAAATTGATTTGAAAGACTATACTGTTTTTTCGAATGCAGAAGAAAGTGAATTTCAAAACAAAACTATAGGTCAAAAAAATTATATAACAGATTTTATAGGACTGAAAAAAGACCTGTTGATGTATGCCGACGGGCATATAAATGTATTTTTGTTTGCAGGACAATTTTTGAAAATTTTGCAAGAATTTTTATTAACAAACAAGATTCAGCATAGAGTTTTTGACGGTCAACTCGTAGAAGGTGTCCATATTTATGTTTGCGAAGATTATTTTCCATTTTCGTTTAGTTTTTTAGAAAAACAATTAATCGGAATTGGGACTGACGATTTATACAAAAATCAAAAAACAAGTTTTAGAAATTCAAAAAATTCTTTCTCTTATCTTCCAAAAGTGGGCGACTTTGTTGTTCATTCTTTTTACGGAATAGGTCGTTGCAAAGATATCGTAAGAATGAAACTGACTCACTTTGAAAAAGATTATTTTGTATTGGAATACAAAAATGGTGCAACCTTGTATCTTCCAACTGAGCAAGCGAATCTTGTTTCGGCTTATGTAGGAGGAGATACTCCAAAACTTAACTCGTTAGGTTCAACCGAATGGGTGAGGTTAAAACAAAAAGTTAAAGAAGATTTAAAAGAAATTGCAATCTCTCTTGCGAAAATTTATAAAGAAAGGCAAGAAAAGAAAGGGGTTGTTTATGAAAGAGACGAAGAGCTAGAAAATCAATTTGCAGAAGCTTTTGAGTTTCAATTGACCACAGATCAGGCACAGGCTATTGCTGATATTGACAAGGATATGGAAAGTGGAAAAATTATGGATAGACTTGTGTGTGGAGATGTCGGCTTTGGAAAAACAGAAGTCGCGTTTAGGGCTATGTTCAAAGCCGTTTACAATTCAAAACAAGTTGTATTTTTGTGTCCGACAACTATTTTGTCAGAACAACACTTTCGTTCCACTAAACAAAGAATGAGCAAGTTTGGTTTGAGAGTAGAGGTTTTAAACAGGTTTAAGTCTGAAAAAGAAACAAAAGAAATTTATCAAAAGATGGCAGAGGGGAAAATTGATATTTTAGTAGGGACCCACAAAGTTTTAAATGAGAAGATAAAATACAAGGATTTAGGGCTTTTGGTTTTAGACGAAGAGCAAAGGTTTGGGGTTAAGGATAAAGAAAAAATCAAAAAGCTCAAAACTGATGTTGATGTGTTGACGCTCTCTGCGACACCGATTCCAAGAACCTTGCATATGAGCTTGTCTGGTATTAGAGACATCAGTATAATCGCAACGCCTCCTCGTGACAGACTTCCTATTCAAACTTATGTAAGTGGTTATAGTGACCAATTGTTGCAAGATGTAGTTTCGAGAGAACTTTCTCGTAATGGGAAAGCCCTTATTTTGTTTAATAAGGTTGCTGAAATTTACAATTTTAGAAGTCATGTAGCAGAACTTCTTCCTCAGGCTCAAATTGGCGTTGCTCACGGACAAATGATGGAAAATGAGCTTGCAAAAGTTATTAATGATTTATACGAAGATAAGTTTAATTGTTTTATTTCAACCACATTGATTGAAAATGGAGTAGATCTCCCTTCTCTCAACACTCTTTTTGTAGTGGATTGTGATATGCTTGGCCTTGGTCAACTTTATCAAATTAGGGGAAGAATTGGCCGTTCTGATAAATTAGCATACGCATATTTGACCTATGACGGTGGAAAGGTTTTGACAGAAGATGCTTATAAACGTTTGGAGGCTATTAGAGAATTTAGAGAACTTGGAAGTGGTTTTAAAATAGCGCTTCGAGATTTGGAGATTCGTGGAGCAGGAAATATCTTGGGGAAAGAGCAGCATGGTCATATGCAAAAAGTTGGATACGATATGTATGTCAAACTTTTAGACGAGGTTACAAAAGAGCTTTCAGGACAAAAAGTTGCTACACAACGAGAGATAAAACTAGAACTTGTCTTAGATGCGTATATTAGCGAAGATTATATCACATCACAAGAAGAAAGGATTGTTTTCTACAACAAAATAAGCCAAATATCAGACAAGGTTGAATATGCTCAAATCGTTGAAGAAATTAGGCAGTCTTATGGAGAACTTCCAAAAGAAGTGCAAAACTTATGCAAAGTTGCCCTTTTAAAGAATTTGGCAGGCAATTTTAATGTTAAAACTATCAAAATAAACAGTCGAGATTGTCAACTTTCGTTTTATAAAAGTGAGGAGATTATTGATAAAAGATTGTCGAATATTGGCAAATTTTATGATGCTTGTTTAAAATTTGAGGATTTACCTATTTTAAAAGTAAATACAGAAGGAAAGGTTGCTTTTAAGGTTGATTTGCTTATTGAAATGCTCTCAAATGCCTTATCGAGCAAAAAAGATTGACGAAAAATGATTTTTTACTTGAAATTTTTTGACTAATATTATATAATAGCATAGTTAAACGACAAATTATTTACTTGGAGAGAAGTGTGAAGAAAAAGTTTTTATCGATTTTGTTGATTATGATAATGTGTATGTCTGTATTTACAGGCTGCTCTTTGGTAGAGCCAAATGACAAAAATTATTATGAGTCGGTTGTTGCAACAATTGAATATACTGATGGAGAAAAAGAAAATATTACGAGAAGAGAGTTTGCTCTTGCATACAATAGTTATGGTTATAACTATGTTCAAAACCAGGGTATGACACAAGAAGAAGCTTTTAAAGAAACCGTAGAATCAATCATTGACAACAGAGTAACTATGAAAGAAGTTGAAAGTTATTATGAGGCAATAGGTGAAGATCTTTTCACGCCAAATGAAACTACTTATCTTTGGGACACAACGTACAGCTCTTTGTTCGAAAATTTGAGATCATATTTTCTTAAAGTAATCGACCATAATGAGTCTGAGGCTGGTGAAGAAGAAGCTGTGCAAGAGGCATCTGTTTATAAAGAGTATACATCTTCTATATCTTTGAAAGAAAATTCTAATGGTGGATATGACATCATTAAGAAAAGCACTCCTGCAAACATTAGAAGCGATTATGAGGCAAGAAAAAATGCAAATGATGTCTATGTAGACCTAGAATATAAAAATGCAGAAGGAAAATATGTTTTCCAAGAAGAAATGTATGACAAACTTATGAGCCTTACAAAAGCGTCAACAAATATAGAAAGTGCTAGAAACTGGCAAAGTGCAGTAAATGATTATCTTAAAGACGTAAAAGAAAACTATTCTTATATGGAATTCTCAACAGACAAAGAATGGATGTTGTTTGAAATAGATAGAGTTTATGATATTTTGAGAGATAATTATGTTGTACAAAAATATGAAGAGATTTACAACAGGGCAAATCATAAAGATAGCAATATTTCAGCGATTACAGTGAACGATATTTTATCAGTTTATACAAAAAATGTTTTGACAGATTATGCAACATATATTTCAAAGGGAGACCTTTCAACTTTCCAAACAGATATGTTGAGCGATTTTGCGAATGTAAATTATATTGTAGAAACAAAAGATTTGAGAGAAACAAAAGCGTC
The DNA here is from genome assembly GCA_015069395.1 of Clostridiales bacterium. Classification (GTDB taxonomy): domain Bacteria; phylum Bacillota; class Clostridia; order Christensenellales; family UBA1242; genus Caccovivens. Next base: position 14,428 of record SVIR01000003.1, on the reverse strand, counting down.
TGACTATTTCTCAGTAGGTTATATCAAACTAGAATTTAATGCTTATCAAAAACTTGAATATTCAATCTGGAACACTAAAAAAGAAACAGAATCTTGTGAAAACGAAGATTATGAGAATGCTATGAACAACTTATATAACGGTGTTTATACTTATGTAAGAGATTCTGAAACGGGCGAAAAAACAACTCAAAAAGCCTATGCTTATGGATCTAATGGTTTGTTGGCAGAAATATCAGACAAGCTTGACGATTATCAATATGTTTCTGAAGAAGGCGACTTGGTTGGAGAAAACAAGAGAATTGCTTATTTGAAAGCAGAGGCTTTTAGGGACTATTTGTATAGATATAATGACGACGATACACTTAAAGGCGCAGAAACGAACACAGTTTTTGGTGTAGATAAAGACGGAAACGTTTTAGCAAATGATACTTTTAAAGACAACGAAAATGTAACAACTGCAATTAAAAAATTGTATAACAATGGAAATGCTAGAATTGGAGATTTGAGTGAAATTGTTAGATCTGAAGATGGAATTTATATTTTCTTCTATGCAGGTGATGTTGAAAACCATTTTGTAGGAATTGACGAATCTTTCAATCTTGCAAAAAATGAAAAGAATATAACAGTTCTTTCGTCTACCAGAGTAAACATTTTCTCAAACAAAACAATCTTAGATGTTTTGTTTGAGTCTTTGCAGGCAGACAATTTCTCAGTTTATAAAAATATGGACATTAACAATTTGAGACAACATTGGACAAAAGGTGATATTAAGATTATTGAAAACAATTTGAAACTTTTGTAAAACTTTATAACTTTACAACTCTTGTTAGTTTGACAAGAGTTGTTTTTTTTGTTAAAATGTTTTAACAATGGAAGAAGAAAAGGATTTGTTGGTCGAAGAAGAAAAAACTTGTGACAAAAAGCCTAAAAAGAGGCTGTCTTTTTTTTCGCGTTTAAGGGCAAAAAGAAACAAAAAACTCGAAGAATTAAATAGGACTGAACTTTCCGAAGAAGAAACCAAGAAGGTTGAAGAGAAAATTATTGAGATAAACAAAGATGTTGAAAAGAAAAGTTCAAAACATAAAAAACTTAAAAATGGGTTGATGTTTGCTTTTAACATTCTTCTTGTAATAGGAATATTGGTCTGGAATGTTTTTTCTAGTGACGATTTTACGCCTTTAAAATTGTTTGACATAAATTATTGGTTTGTGTTGGTCGCTTTGTTGTTTATGTTAGGCATATTGGTTGTTGATGTTTTTTCTATACATAGAATGATATATAGAAGAACATTGCGTTCGAGGTGGTCTTTGTCATATAAGTCTATGGCAGTATTAAAGTATTATGATTCAGTTACTCCAATGTCGAGTGGTGGTCAATCGTTTATGGCTGTATACCTTATGGGAAGGGATATTCCTGGAGCGACGGCAGTGTCAGTCCCTATGGCTAAGCTTGTTTTTCAACAGTTGTCTTGGCTAATGATAACTTTTATTTGCTTGATAATTTCTTTTACTAATGGTATGTCTTCAAACGGTTTGGTTTCTGCTACAAGCATAATAGGATTTATAATAGTTGTAATTGTTGTATCTTTTATTTTGACGGTTTCTCTATCAAAAAAGGTTGGAACCAAAATGGTTTCTTGGGTGATTAAGATTCTTGTAAAATTAAGAATAGTAAAAGATTATGATGCTCAATTTTCTAAAACAATGAGTTTTATTGAAGATTATCAAAACATTATGAAAGAATATAGCAAATCAATATTTGATGTGATCTATCAGCTGGTTTTGCATGGTTTGAGATATTTCTTTTTGTTTTCAATACCATTTTTTATTTATTGTGCGTTTCAAGGTTTTGACTCTTCAAAATTTGGCGAGTTTTTTCTATATACGGCGCTCATTGATCTTTCTTCAAGTTTTATACCTTTGCCTGGTGGTACCGGTATGAACGAAATAACATTTACTGTTTTGTTTAACCAATATTTAGGTGGGGGCACTTTTTGGGCATTGCTTCTTTGGAGGTTTTGTTCTTATTATATTTATTTGTTGCAAGGGATTGGAGTTATTGCTTATGATACTATTTATGGAAATAGAAAGTATCGTTGGGTTAAGAAAAGGTTGGCTCTTCAAGGCGAAAGTCAAGAATTTAAAAGATTGCAAATCGAAAACTTTAGATTGGAAAGAAATAAAAGAAGGAAAAAGCAAAAAAAGACTATTGCTCAAGAATAATATTTGTCTGCAAGTTTAAACTAAAATTATGAAGAAAAGCTCTGTACCGTGGTTGTTTGCTGTTATAATTCTATCTTTTTTGTTTATACTGTCGATCATTTTAGGGTTGACTGGATATTACTTTTCTGTTGCGTATTTAAACTCAAATTCTGAGATCGTTTTGGGTGAAACTGTTTCTATAAGCGTCTTGCCAAATCAGGCAAATGTAGTTTCTTTTACGATAGATGGAGCATTTATGCCAAATGAAACCTTGCCGCAGATTGTTCAAATCAATGCAGAAGACATGGAGAGAGATCTTAGGGTTAGGGTCAAAGCCGAGGTTTTTGGGATGAATGAAGAGTTTGATTTTGTAACAACGGATCATTTTGAAAAAGCGAGTGATGGATATTATTATTTTGACGATGTGTTAAAAGGTGGGAACAAAATAACTTTTTGTAATTATTTAGTAACGCCTAGAGAGAGTGAGTTTTTAAGCAGGCAGAAATACATACTATCAATAGTAGTAGAAACTTTGGAAACGCAGTTTGACTCGCAAAATATTTGGAAAAATGAATAAATGTATCGAAAATGTTGGACTTTTTTGTTTAATAGTTATAAAATAAAAGAGTAAAGGAGTTTTTTATGGAAGAAAACAAAACAAATGTTCCACCAAATATGCCACAGCCACCTAGAGGAGTAAGGGTTCCACCTCCACCACCAAGACCTGCATATCAAACTCAACCACAGCCTCAACCACAGCAAAGACAGACGATTCCGGTGCAACCAGTTCAACAACCACAAGCAGCACCAAAAATTGAGCCTCAACAAGAGACTGTTGTGACAGCTCAAGCAACACCTGTAAATCAACCGGTTCAAACACAAGTAGAGGCGGTTCAACCTGAAGTTGATAAAAAGAAGGATAAGAAATCAAAAAAAATGGATAAAGTGAAATCGGAGGGAGAACCAGAAAAGAAAAAGGGGTCTGCCGCAAGCTTTTTCTATTGGTTTGGTTTTATTGCTTGTTTGGCGGCAATAGGTGTTATAGTTTATTTATTGACTTTGCAATAATAAATTAATGTATTTATTTTTTAATTATGTCAACAATCTGTTTATGAAAAGATTGTTGGCGTTTTTTTTATTGTTAGGCATTTTAAGTGTGTTGGTATTTTATAAAACTGATTCAAATCCAATATTTGATTTGAAAGCCGAACAGGTTTGTTTTGTAAGTGAAAAAACTTTAAAAGGTTGTTCTGGAGTGCAGTGTGGAGATGTGATTTTTAATTATTGTTCTTATGAGGAAGCTGTGTCAAATTTAAATGATTTAGAAAAGGAGTCGACGGCAGTTCAGTTGTATTATGAAGACTTATCTTTTGAAGGGGTGTTGAGCTTTATGAAGGCAAACGTTGTTGTGGAAGAAGAGGTTGATGGGGTGTTGGTGTATTATTTATATTCTCCTTACTGTAAAGAAAGGGTTTTGGTGCAAAACAAATTTGTTAATATGCAGGTCGTTTTAAAGGGGCATAATCTTATAGTGGGAATGCCTATAATCTTGACAGGTTACTAAAAAAGATAAAAAATGTGTGTTTTTTTTAAAAATATAGTAAAAATAGTTTACTTTTTTGAAATTTTGTCAATTATTAAGGCGTGGAGGTAATATGGAAATCAAAAAAGAAAGCAAATTAAAAAAGTTTTTCAAAAGATATGGAGCATTGAGCTTGGCATGTGTTTTGTCGTTGTCGATTGCTTTGGGGATTGGTCTTGGCGTGTCTCAAGAGAATGGGGAAGGAGAGCCCGTATCAAACGTTGATTTGACTTTTGGCTTGCCTATGAACAATGCTGTTGTTGTTAAGGATTATTCAGAAGAAAAATTGCAATTGAACGAAGTTTTAGGAAGATATGAAGTGCATTTGGCCGTAGATTTTGCCTCAGAAGAAAGTCAAGTTTTTTCGATATTTGGTGGAGTTGTTGCAGAAGTTGACTCAAACTCATTAGATGGACATTATATAAAAATTGAGCACGACGATGGATTGGTGAGTGTTTACTCTTCATTATCTGACGATTTAAAAGTGCAGGAAGGGGATCTTGTGTCTAAAGGACAACTTATTGGGTTTGCCTCTGAGTCTTCTGGGTTTGAAGATGTTGAAGGTGGTCATTTGCATTTTATGATGCTTAAGGACGGAGTTGAAGTAGACCCTAACAATTATCTTGATTTGCAAAATAAGTAAAAAAAGTTGATTTTTAACCTTTGCTTGTGATATCATAACTATGTGGAGGTTAAAATGGTTTTAGAAAAAGTAAAAGAATTGGTTGCTGAACAATTAGGTGTTGATAAAAGTACTATTGCTGAAAATTCAAACATAATTGAAGATTTGGGAGCTGATTCTCTTGATGTTATTGAAATGTTAATGGCTTTAGAAGAAGAATATGGAATTACCATTCCAGATGAAAAGATTGGGCAGATTAAAACAATTGGACAAATTGTAGAATTGATCGAATCTTCTGAAAAATAATAGTGGCATTTTGATAAAAACGCTTGACCTTGTCAGGCGTTTTTTTATTGACAAAAGTTTTTTAGTCGACAATATTTGTTATATTTTGACAAAATCTTTCATAAAGTTATCTTGCACAAACGTGTTTAAAGGAGAGGTTTTATGAAAGCTTATATAAAGCAAAGAACACTGGATGAGGCGAGGTATATAACTGAAAATCAAGTCACAATAAGAAAGACTGCTCAAGTGTTTGGGCTTAGCAAAAGTACAGTGCACAATGATTTGTCTAGAAGGCTAAGAAAATATGATGCTGTTTTGTATGAATCGGTAAAAAAAATATTGGATAAAAACTTTGACGAAAAACACATAAGGGGAGGTATGTCGACTAAGCAAAAATATGAAAGTAAAGATGTTGAAAAAAGTTTGTAATTAAAAAAACAAATAAAAAGGTTGAAAAATTGCAAAAAAAACTTAAAAAATACGGTTTTTTTGCAATTTTTTATTAATTTTGCAATTTTTTACTAATTTTTTGTCTAAGTATTTTTTCATAAAGACACAAGGCTGAAAGAATTGTCGATAAAATAATTTTAAATAAATTTTTAAATTTTGGTTATTTTTTTTGAAAGTTTTTGTCATAATTTGACTTAGTTGTTCGATTTAATTTATAATTATTATATATAAAAATCAGCATTTATGCAGATATTATTTTAGGAGGACCAATGAAAAAATTTGCTCTTGGAATACTAAGCCTTTTTATGATTTTAAGTGGAGTGTTTTTGTCGGCTTGTGACAAAGAAGTTTCGTTGAGCGTTTCGGTGCAAAACGTAACGATTTCTACAAATGACGAACAGGCCGAAAACTACAAGTCAAAAGAGATTGATGTTACGCTTGAAAATTCCTCTGCAGGCATTGGGGTAAATGTTGTGTCTGGTTTAGATAAAATTGATTTTGAAAGAAACGAAGATGGAGGAATCAATTTTAGAAAAAAAGGATCAAATATTTATTCTTTTACAGTCATTGGTTCAAAAAGTGGTCAGGCAGAATTAGAGGTTTATGCTGTTGAGGATATAAAGATTTCTAAGAAAGTTTATGTGAACATAGATACGGACTTGGAAGGCTTGGATCCTAAAGACTCTCAAGTTATGCAAAGTTCGTTGTTTGTGGTTAAGGGTACAAAAAACAAGACTTTGAATGTAGAAGATTATTTCGAGTTGAATCCAATTACTGCAAATAGCAACGAGGTTGAGTGGGGTTTTGAAGTTGCTGGAAGCACAGAGCCACAAATTTCATTGGATAAAGATGGAGATGTTTATGCGACAATTATTGGCAACCAGTTGACTGTTACTGAAAGTTGTGTAGCTTCTGAAATTTCTTTGAGGGCTACTTTTGTAAAAAACAAAAATATTTACAGTTCGATAAAGTTGGCTGTTCTTGAAAATTCTACAATCAATGGACTCACGATCTATGGTGAAGATAAAAATGGTGAAGTTGGCAACCAAACTCTTTATCAAAACAGTGTAATTGCAAAAGAAAGTGCAGAGGTTGAAATGAAGAGAAATGACTCTAACAGGTCAAAAGCCACGGGTACTTTGGTTGTTAATACAAAATATGAGGTTTCTCTTGGCTTGGTAGTCTTTAAGCAAGAGGGGGGAGCAGAAAAACAATTGCTTCGTTCTGACGACCCAACGGTTGTTGATGGCGACGAGGTTTGGGACGATTATTTCTCTTTCAATATTCTTTCAAAAGTGGTTGACGATACAAAAACCACATATCAATTTGAACTAGATGCAAGAGACTTTGTGTCAAATAAAAAGTTTGGAAATTTTAGAGTGTATTTCCAAGTGAAATATGACGAATATGAATATTCAATTGATACCAGTGAAGTTGATCTCTTTTTAAATTCGCAATACTGTGCTAATTCAATAGAGTTGACAGACGAAGATGGAAATGGTTTAAACAACACGGTTGTGGATGTATTTTCAAATTACGAAGATTCGAAAGGCTTTAAAATTTCGACAATCGTAGAGCCTGACGATGTGGCATTGGACAATAACAAATTTTATATTTACATAGACCTGAACCAAAGTCAAGATCTTCAAGCTTATTCAAATGTAAATTCCATTGCGTATTTCTACTATGCAGGATCTTCTTTGAGCTTTACTAAGGTAGAAGAAGGAACAAACATTTGGCAATCTCAAGCTTTGGCAAGTGGCTCTACTGTTGAAGTGGTAAGTGCAGGAAGAGTGGACGTTCTTGAAAATGTTGAGTTTAAATTTGTTGCTCAAAGCAATTCTCTTAAAGCTCAAACAAGCATAAAAATGAATTTCTACCAAATTTCCGACGATGCTCTCGAGGTTGAACTGTATGATTTAGACGATGCAACGGCAGAGTTAATGCCAGAAATCAGTTATATGTCTTCAATAGTTTCTGAGGCTTCAAGCGCTACAAAAGAGTTTGTTTTGAAAATCAAAGGCTTGTCAACAACCTCAGGTTTGCAAGTTGCTTATGACGAAAATGACAATTTTAAATTTTCTGAAATTGAAGATGTTACGCCTGAAGAAATAGAGGGTGAAAAATTTGTAGTAGTAAAGTTTGTAGTAAGTCTTCAAAATTATAACATAGACGATACTGTAAGATTTTGGTTTGAACACGTAACAAACAAAGAATCTGATAAATATATGCTTAATGCTTTTGTGCCTATTCAAGAAGCATATGTCCAAAATGCAAACAAATCTTCAGTTGATGTATTTAAAGACGAGACTTCAGTTCAAAGTTATGTTTTTGACGAAGGTGGAACAATCGTTTCTGATTTTTCTCATGCAAATCAAACAATGTCAAAGGTTATGCTCGAAGCTGGTACGAGTTTGCCTATTAGCATGAGTGCCTTTGGGGCTTCTTTGGTTCCTGAAGTTGGTATTGAATTTAGATTTTTGTCTTTTGAAAAACTTATTACAGCATTAAAAGTTGTTGAAGGGGTTGCAGACGACGAAGTTGCCGAAGTGAGAGCAAACGAATTGTTTGTAAACAATGATATTGATATTTCTGATTATTACAGATTTTTCGAAGTCGTTGATGCTAAACTTTTGCAAATTTATACAAACAGCATAGATTTGACAAACAATGAATTCAAGGGATTTGTAATTGTTCTTTTCAATGGTTATGACGAAGAGCACGAAGAAAAAACGGTTGTTAGATATTTTGCTTTAGAAAGCTTTTATTCCGTAAGATATTTATCTGCCAATTTAGAATTTGTTCCTCTTTATACAAGAGAAACTTTGAGTGTTGCAGATATGGAAAGGTCTGAAGCAGATATTGTTTTGACAATGCGTCCAGACAAAAATATTCCTACTTATTCAAACAATATTTCATATTTCAAATTTAAGTCTGAAAATATTTTCGAGGGAGCGAACGAAGACGGATATTTTGTTGCTAGCGAAGTAGGATCTTCTACAAGCAACAAGTTTTATACGATTTCAAACATTGTTTTTGGCAAAAGTGGACAAGTATTGGAATTTAGAATTGTTGCAAATTCTACTCAACTTCAAACTTCTGTTGAGGACGTGTTGAGAATCGTTTATGTTGACGAAAATGGAATTGAGAAAGAAACCAACATTCAAATCTTAATTAGAAATGTGAAAAGAATTGAAAGTGTTAAGTGGCTCAATGAAACACAAGATCAAGAGATTTATCTCAATTCGGCAACAGAATTTGAAAGAGAAAAGAATTTTACAATTTCAACTTCTGTTTTGCCAAGTGACGCAAATGATATAGGTTTGTATTATCAATATTTTGCTAGAAATGAAATTGCCCAAGATCTTGAAATTGAGACCTCTTCAGTTGGACAAACATTTAATTTGTCAATTGATGCAAATGTTGTTGGGGCTGGGTTTGGAGATTTGTATTTGTTGCCAAATGATATGGTTAAACTTGTTGGAGGAACAAAGATGTTTTTGTTCTACAAATACGAAGAAGATGCTCAGGGAAATGTTGTAGAAAATGCTGATTATAAAGAGCTTTCAGAACTCAATCTGTATTATGAAGACTTGATGGACGAGGGTGGAAATATCTCAAATTATTTCTACAATAGTGACGGCAAAAAGGTTTATTACAAAGATATTATCATAAAGATTAAAATTACTATTGCAGACGGAAATAGTGAGGGTGCAGCAATAAGAATTTATAATTCTGCCGATTTTGAGAAGATTGATTATGCAAAATATTATCAAATTATGAACAATATTACCCTTACAAATTGGCAAACTTTCGCAAAGCAATCATTTAGTGGAATGTTCTTTGGTAAAAATGAAAACGTGACAATCAATCTTGTTTCTTCAAATACATTTGTTGACAAATTGTCAGGAACAATCAAAAATTTGACGTTTACTGGCGATGTAGTAAACAATAATTCTGCCTATGTGGGTTTTGTAGCAAACACTGTAGAGTCTACTGGTTTGATTGAAAATGTTGTAATTGATGTAAATAGCCAAAATGGAGATTATTTGCCAAGCACAATTTCCTCTAGTTATAGCAGTGCTGAAATGTTGTCAAATCTGTATATGGGCGGAGTTGTTGGTTACAACGAAGGTACGATTTCTGGGGTTTATACTTTAGGATTGAATATGGGGCAAAGTGGTTCTGTTAGTTCAGAGTATAGGGCCTATGTTGGTGGAACTGTTGGTTACAACAGTGGAAAGATTGTTGATTCCGGCGTTGAGTTCTATCAGTTTGCATCTACAGTAAACAAAATTTCTGCAAAAGGAATTGTTGGTGGTTTAACTGGATTTGCAAGCTTTAGTTCTGATATTGAAAATTCTTATGTTTATGCTTATTCATTGGCCGAAAATCCAGCAGAAACTGTTGTAGTTGGGGCTAGTGGAATAGGGGCATTTGTTGGACATTATAGCAATGATGCAAGCTCTAAACCTACTGTAAAAAATACCTTTGCATTTATGGGAAGCGTAAAAAATCCTGTGGTATCGCTTAACAGTGATATGCAAATAACTTTCCAAAATGTTTATCAAACATATTTTGATGGAGAGGATGTATATTCAAGAATTTACAAATCAAACACTTTCTCTTGCACAAACGGAGTATTTAGTTCTGCAGTTACAGCCGACGGTTTGTTGAGCGAAAGCGATATTCCAAGTGCGCTTCAACCAAATGGCTCTACAAAATGGCAAAACTTTACAAATGTTGTATCAGGACTTGATAGGGATATTTGGGAGGTTGAAAACGTAAATTCCGAGATAAACTTCGGATTTATGTATCTCAAAGATAAACAGCAAAGTGTGGCGATAAATGTTGACAACGTTGAAATTAAAGATAATGTAAAACCTTTGAAGTCATTGAAAGTTGGTGAAAATAAAGCGATTTTGTTTGTTTATCAACCAAAAGCAACTGTTACTGGTGCCGTAGAACAGGCAGATCTTGACAGATATAATACAATAAACATATCAGATTTGTTTTATAATGTTACTGCACAACAAGCCAGAAGTTTGTTGTTGAAGACAGACAATACGAATGTAGTTGTAAGCACAAACTCATTGAAAGTAGTTAGGTCTACTGTAAGAGAATTTGAAATTGAAGTTTTCTCTAAAATGGATTTCACAAAAACAAGAACTTTCACATTTGTAATTGTGAACTACATTCCAGAATTGCAAACAACTATTGAAGGTGCGATTTTAAATGAAGACCAAACGGTATTGTTGCAAACGGGTTTGGACAACTCTAGAAGTGTGACTTATTCTACAAACAATTCTGTTTCTTTGGCAGGAACAGTGTATGATCTTGTTAAAGACGATTATGATATCGAGTTTTCATTAAGTGAAAATGAAGTTGTTTTAGAAGACGACAGTGTTGCAAACAAAATTAGTGTTGCAAAGAGCAACAACTCATTGATGTTGACGGGAGAAACTGCAAGCAATGATATTGCAAAAGTTTGGTCAGCTCTTATAGTTGAAGGGTTGGCTGACGAGTATAATGCATCAATTAAAAACATTAGAAGCAGAAATTTTGAGGTTTCGGTTTATAATGGTGCAACATCTCTTACTGTTGACGATGCAAAAGAATTGGTCGTAAGACCAAATGAATATGCCCCTTTTGATGTGATTATGACAACAGACAATGCTGGCGACAATATTGTCATTGGATTGTCTTATGACGGTGTAGACCTTGTTGGACAACAATTGACAGACACCTCTGTTGAATTTGTGGTTGACAACAAACTCGTTTTGCAAATGTCATGGAGCAAATATGTTGAAAACGATGGTGATGGCAACTATAAATATGATTTATATAAAGTTATAGTAAAGATTAAAGCAGAAAATAGACATTTGATTGATAAAAAATATGAAAATTTGACCATTTCTATCAATGCACTTAGCCAAGCGACAAATGAAAAATATAAGAAATATCTTGATTTGTCTGTTGATGTTCAAAAGATTGAAGGTTTCAGTATGGCGACTTATGATATTCAAAACAGACAGGTGAGAAACTCTGTTTTGTATTTTACGCCTTCAAGCGATAAACTTAATACGATGTCTCCTTCAACAGATGCAATTGTCAACGTGTCTGTTTCGCCAGCCTTCGCACTTATGACTCATTTCACTTTGACTTATGAGGCTTCAGGAGAATCTGTCGGAACAGTTAGTGTTTCAAAATTGTCTAAAAACAATTATGGGTATTATCTAAATTCTCTTTCAACTACTTATCTTACAAATGGTTTAAGAGTAGATTTGACCGAAGCAGACAAGACAGGGGATGGCCTGTATTTCTTTAGAATTTATGTGTCAAGTGCATTCCAATCAAATAGTGATTTGATATTGAGAATAACCTTCTATAATCACTCAGAAGTGCTAAATACAGCGACTCAAAACATAAAAGTTGATTATATGGCAGAAGCAAACGTAAAAGTAAATGATGCTTCAACAGTTTTGGTTGCCAAAGGATCTACAGCTCAAGTTACTGTAAGAACTGGTGTTGATCAAGATCTTTATAGTTTAAATTTGCAAAACAACAAAGAAAACATAACCCTTTCTGATTATACTGAAAAAACCTTTGAGGGTTACAAAATGTTTTATGCGACATTGAGCGTTGGTATCGGAGCAAAACTTGATGGTGGTGCTACAAGTGGAATCTTCTATGTAAATGCACAAGTGGCAAGAATGAAAAACAATGTTCTTGAAATAAAAGAAAGCAGTGCCACAGTATGTATGGTTGATTTTGTAGTTGATGCAAATCGCATCAAAGTTGGCGCAAGCAACGGCACGGTTGTTTATGAAGATGGAAATGAATACGACGCTTATTATTCTTATAAGGGCTCGAAAGATGTTTTGACATTTGATTATTCTATTTCTCCAGAAAATTATATATATGACAAAACAAACAGTGAAGAAGTTGCAGCTGTTGAAAGTATTTTGGAAAAGAGAAAAGAATTTGAAACCAAAAATTCCTACAAAGACGAGGAAGTGGGATATTACATCAACCACGAATATAACGATTCAAATTGGTCTTATTCAGAAATTACTTTGAAAGAACAGTTGTGGTATGCGAGCAGTCAAGAAGAAAGCTGGAAGATTTATAATGAAGAATATGATTATATAATTCAAAATGACTTTTTCTCAATTGAAGAAGAAGATGCAAGTGGGGTTAGTCAAATGGTTGTTACAGGAAACAAAACCGGTAAACAACTTATGAAACTCAGAACAACTGTTATTTACAACGGAATCAAGTTTGTTTATGATTATTATTTCGTGATAGTTGTTGATATATGGTCAGACGAAGAGGCCCCAACACAAATCACTTCAGGTGAAGAATTTGTAAAATTTGCAACAAACTCTGAAGGGCAGCCAGACGATTATATCTTAATGAATGATATCGTTTTGAGTAATTATACACCAGTTGATACCTCTCTTATTACAAGTTTAGACGGAAATGGGTTTACGATTCATTTAAATAGTTTTGCTATGCCAGAGGGGGAAACTCTTAGTCTTGCTTTGTTTAGTGAAGTTATGGCAGAAACAACATTAAAAAATGTTAGAGTAAACGTTTACAATGGTGGACAAATTGAAGTAAATATCAGACAATATACCACTCAGATTGAGATAGCAGGTTTTGCTCTTGTAAACAATGGTATTATTTACAACTGTGAGGTGGTTTCTTATTATGACGAGGATTATCAATACAAATATACTACTGGAGATACTGGTCTTGTTGTAAAATATACAGAAGGAAAAAACACTACTCCTATTCAAGTAGCAGGAGGATTGGAATCGGTTGTCTCGGGTTTTGTAGTCACAAATAATGCCTCTATAATAAACAGCAGAGTAGGTGGAGAAAGTATTAAGCATATCGTCACTATAGCTGGTAAAAACTATGTACAAACTCAAGATTTGGGAATGTTTGTTCTTGAAGGACAAGGAGAGGTTTCTGGTTTTGTCAACGAAAATACAAATCAAGGAAATATCGCTGCTTGTTTTGTAGACAATGTTCAGATTTATAATAATATGAACTCTACAACTTCAAGAACTGCAGGTTTTGCTATTTTGAACAGCAAAAACATTCAGAACAGTTATGTAGAAGGGGTTGCTACACTAGATAGCAATGGAGAGTATGAAGCTAGCAATACAAATTCAAATATTACAGCAATTGGAATTGTTGCTGGATTTATCTATGACAATGCTGGACTAGTGAAAAATGCCTATTCAAACATTGCCATAGAAAACTCTGTTTCAAAACCATCTTCGGTTGCTGGTTTTGTTTATCAAAATAGAGTTGGCGCAACAGTGACATTATGTTATAGTGCTTGCTCAATTACAAAGTCAGACATAAATCAAATGCAATTCTCTGGGGTGGACGAAAATGATGTTTCAGTTTCGCTTAACAAAGGTGAGATTAGCTTCTCTTATTTCTACAATTATTCTAGAGTAGACGAAACAAACCAAAGCAAGGTTACAGCAGGAGTTCTTTCAGTAACTGATGTAAAAGAGCCTGATACATTCTATGGATTTACATTCTCTTCTTTTGAGGGGGCGTATGACGGAATTTGGGAAATTACTGAAAAAGGATTAACTTTGGTTGCGCCAAATAGGGTTGCTCTTTCAAATAGATATCCTGTGACAAATGGTGTTGTTACAAGTATGTTCTACAGCAAAAATATCTTAGATGCTGATACTATGAGTTATGTAGACTTGTCTTACGGTAGCCAAAACAATCCTATTATTATTAGAGACGAGTTCGAATTTGTAAAAGCTACAGGAAAAACTTCAAAAGAAATTTCTGCTTATAAAGAGTTTTATAATGATAGAGAAGTTTGGGGAAATTATAGGATTGTAAATGATCTCAACTTTGGCAATTTAGATAAGAAAACAGAAACCGAAGAAATCTTTAGATTGTCTACAACAACTAAGAAATTTAGTGGAATGTTAGATGGAAATGGATTTACTATTTCAAATATAAACTTGGGTAGTAGCGTTGCTGTTGAAAACTATGGTATTTTTGCAAAGCTTGACCAAGCTGTAGTTATGAATCTTGACCTTATTGTTGATTCTGTGCATAATGACCAAGCAAATATAGTTGAATCAATCGCTGTTCCTGCCAATGTTCCAACTATATTTGATTCTGTGCATAATGACCAAGCAAATATAGTTGGAACATTGGCAGGAACAGCGATTGATTCTAAAATTTTATCTATAACTCTTACTCCTGTTTCTGTGGCCGACGATACTGCTTTTGCATCAA
>SVIR01000019.1 GCA_015069395.1 Clostridiales bacterium | reverse complement strand
CAGGGTCTAAGTAAAGCATAGATTTGCCACTATATTCTTGATGACGACTAAGGTCATGGGTTGATCTATGGTGGATGCCATTAAGTTCACTCCATCCCATTGGAAACAAGTAGAAAATATCACAAGCGGCTTTGGCATAGAAAGCAAGTTTGTCATGGTCGTGGAATTTTAAATGTTCTGGGTTGAAGTTTAGGGCTAGCAAAAATTCTCTTGCTTTTTCTTTGTAATTTTCATAAATGTCAAAAGCTTCAGTTTCTTTACAGAATTTTTGAAGTTCCATTTGCTCAAATTCAATTGTACGGAAAATGAAGTTTCCGGGAGTGATTTCGTTTCTAAAAGATTTGCCGATTTGTGCAATTGCAAAAGGCACTTTGGCACGCATGCTTCTTTGAATATTAAGGAAGTTTACGTATTCGCCTTGACAAGTTTCTGGTCTAAGATAAACTACGTCTTTTTCGCCGTCAAGTGTGCCACGACTTGTTTCAAACATAAGTTTAAATTGTCTAATAGGCGTCCAATTGAAATTGCCACAATGAGGGCAATTGATTTTGTTTTCTTCAATGTATGCTTGCATTTCTTCATTGGTCATTGCTTCTGCAGAAACTTTGCCCTTTGAATGGTCTTCAATAAGGTTGTCGGCTCTAAATCTTTGTTTGCAAGATTTGCAGTCCATTTTTGGGTCGCTAAAGTTTGCTGTGTGACCGCTTGCATCCCACACTCTAGGATTCATAAGAATTGCAGCGTCAACTCCATATGTGCTAGGGTCTTCTTGTACAAATCTTTTCCACCAAGCGCGTTTTATGTTGTTTTTAATTTCAACACCAACAGGGCCATAGTCCCAAGTGTTTCCCATGCCTCCATAGATTTCACTGCCTTGAAATATTATACCTCTGTTTTTGCAAAGGTTTACAATTTTGTCCATTGTTACTGTCATGATTTATCTCCTTATAATTTATAATAAAAATCCCTTGAAAATGTGAAAAATCACAAATTCAAGGGACGATTAATTAACCGTGGTTCCACCCTAATTAGTATGAATAACATACTCACTTTTGGTCTTTTGATAATCGAGTGAAGCTCTCGAGATGTCATTTGAACATCAATCCTTGCAAGTCGCCACTTTGCTCATAACGGATTTAATAGTATTATAATATCATCTTTTTTGTTTAGATGCAAGGACTTTGGGCAAATTTTCAAATTTAAATAATTCAATATTTTTATGTGTATAACTTGGTTATTTTGTTTGAAATAAATTTGTGCTTATGTTAATATATTACATATAAGTAATTTTATTTATAAGGAAAATAAATGGATAAAGAAAATTTAATTGAAGAAGAAAGTGTAGAAAAGGTTGATGGCAAGGTAGAAGAAAAACCTGCAGAGGTTAAATCTAAGCCTAAGTCAAGCAAAAAATCTACTGCAAAAAAATCAACAAAAAAGTCTAAAACTTCTAAAACCAAATCTAAATCCAAATCCAAAACTTCTAAGCCAAAAGCAAAAGTGGCAGAAAAAAAGGTGGAAGAGGAAAAAGAAGAGGTTGTAGAAGAAGAGGTTAATAAGCCTCAAGATGACGAAGTAATAGAGGAAGCGCAAGAAGAAGAAAAAAAAGAAAATAAAAAAGATTTTATTCGTGCGCCTAGGATTATTCCAAAGGAAGAATTTGAAAAAAAGAAACCTAAGGAAAAACGAAAAAAAGATGAGCCTATTGAGATAGAAAGATTTAATCCTTCATACAAGATAGGTCTTACTACAGAACAAGTTGAGCAAAGAGTAGAGCAGAAACTTAATAATATTGTAAATACCAAAAATACCAAAACTTATAAGAGTATTATTCTTGGCAATATATTTACATTCTTTAACTTATTGTGTGTGCTTGTTGCGGTTGCTCTAGTGTCTGTAGGGGCATGGACTGATTGTTTCTTTATTGTTATAGTTATTGCTAATACTTCTATTGGAATTATACAAGAAATCAAGGCAAAGAAAACTATTGAAAAAATATCCTTGGTTTCGTCGCCGACGGCGTTGGTTGTAAGAGACAAACTAGAAAGCAATATTGCAGTAAGCGATATTGTTTTGGATGATATTGTTGTATTGCAGACAGGTAAGCAAATCTGTGCAGATAGTGTTGTTGTAGAAGGCACTGTGGAAGTAAATGAAAGCTTGCTTACTGGTGAAAGTGTTGCTATAAAGAAAACAAAGGGCGATATACTATATAGTGGAAGCTTTGTTGTTGGAGGCAAATGTTATGCTAGAGTAGATAAAGTGGGTAATGATACATATACTGCCAAACTTGCTTCTCAAGCTAAACAATATCATAAGCCAAAAAGCGAGCTTATGGGTACATTAAATACAATTATTTTGATAATCGGTATTATTATTGTGCCACTAGCAATTTTGATGTTTAACAACAATTATGCACAATTAGATATGGATGTTCCTATGACTATTCGAAAGACAGCGGGGTCTATAATTGGCATGATTCCGTCGGGAATGTTCTTGCTTACTTCTATGGCTTTGGCTGTGGCGTTATAAAGCTAGCTAAGAAAAGAACTTTGGTACAAGATTTATATTCTATTGAAATGCTTGCAAGAACAGATGTGTTGTGTTTGGATAAAACAGGAACAATTACAGATGGTACAATGAAAGTAAATAATGTAGTTCAAATCAAAACCGATTTGAAATATACTCTTGATCATTTGGTTGGGTCTATGCTTACAGCACTTG
>SVIR01000013.1 GCA_015069395.1 Clostridiales bacterium | reverse complement strand
CTGCCTTTATCTTGTTTCCTGCATAGTCTACGTATACTATTCCTGTTTCGTATCTTGCATTCAACGTGTTGTTTCCTATTGTTATGCCGGTTACTTCAAAGATATTGTTGTTGAGGTCTACGTATGCTTCTCCTTCCATTGATATCTTATTGTAGTCTACATCAAATGTAAAGCTGTAAACTTTGCTCTCAATATATGTCTTTGTCTTCTCTATCTTTGTTAATATGCTGTCCATCTTGTCTGTCGAATTAGCTATATCAAAACTCTCGTTGCTAGCATAAATCTCTGCTGACAATGAAATGTCTTCATATTCAACTTCGACCAAAAGGTTGTCACCAACTCTCGATAAAACAGCTTTTGCACCCAAAGCCTCAACAATAGCAAGAGAACCCTCTGCTTCGATTAAAGAGATTTCTTTCAATGCTCCAGCAACAGCAGTTATCGCATCAACTCTTTCCACATCTTCTTCAGAAAAAGACAAGCCAAAAATTCTTTCGATTTCTGCTATATAGTTTTTAATATGTTCTACTTGCCCCTCAATTACAACTTCGCCAATTTTTAGTTTAATCAAATTGTTTTCAAGAGACACCACAACATCTTCGCCCAAAATGTTGGTTTCAGCAATTGCTACTATAGTGTTTTGAAAATCAACTTTAAAACTAACATCATATTCTTTCAATCTTCCACTAAATTGCTTTTGTGAGTAAATTTGGTCAACAACATCCAAAACAGGCAACATCTTTGAAAGATTGTAATATTCTCCACTTGTCTCAACGCTTGTTTGTTCAACTTTGAAAGTAACGTTTGACTCAAAGTCTTCTCCCTTAACATAAGCCGAAGTCAGCACTTCTTCATTTTGCCCCAAAACAACCTTCATTCCATTGTCCCAAAGCATTTCAAAATTGTTTTCCGTCAACAATGTGTTTTCTGGCAAATAACCCACAACCTTTTCTTGTGAATTTACTCCTCCGGCCAAGATTGACAACATAATTTTTGTAGGAGAAATGTCCTTATTCCCAAAATAAGACCTCATAAATTCGTCAAGCAATTGAGATACTGTTTTATTTGTGTGTTTTTCAACTATTGTATTTATTTTGTTTTGCCAAACAAAATAATCTTCAAGTTTGAAATTCATTTTCAAATTGTCAATATCAAAATAAATCTCGTCGTTTAAATAAACTACCGAAATATTAATCCCTTCATAATTTGTTTCTATTTTGACTTTAGGAGTTTCAACATTTTCAAACAAAAGCTTTCCGGTATAATTTTCCTCTCCTATTTGAAGAGACAAATCCACAACACCGTATGGTTGTTTCGCAAAGTTTTGTGCATAACCTAAATAATAAGAAATACCTGACATATCAACTACTTCTACAGCAGTTTCGTCAAAAGATATCGTTGGATAAGTATTCATTTTGATATTGTTTGCTTCAAAAGTTACAGCATTTCCATTAATGACAGTTCCGTTTGCCAACCTAACAGATTTCAAATAATATTCACTATCACAAATGAGTCTTGCCTTCAACAATTTTTCAACAATAACATCTATTTGATAATCTCCATTATCAAGAACGACAGGGTCTTTTTGAAGTTGAGCAAGCAAGTCTGGAACCAATACATCTAAATCTATATCCCCCAACCCCAACATATTTAAAACATCATTTAACGTTTGATTTCCAAATGCTACATTTTCGCCTATCAATTCCATCAAAGCAGAAAAATCCAATCCGGAATTTACGTCAAATTTATAATTCTTATCGTCGATTTGCAAGTAAAGATTTGGAGAAACAAAAATTGCAGATATTTCAAACAACCTATCAAAATTTTCTTCTTGCTTTTGTAAAGATGCCGCTTGGGTAGCCACAACTTGAGTCTTGTCTGTATATTTTAAATCCAAATCTAAAGACACTTCTTTAGATGTAACATTTACTACCAAATTGCCGTCCAAAGCAATACTTAGAGCTTCATTATCAACGGTCAGCAAAAAATCAGCATCAACATCTGTTGTTGCCATAATATTGTTTACAAAAGAAGTAAAAAATGACTCTTCGACTGCCTCACCTTCTTCAGTTGGTATTAGCATATCTTTCGCGACTTGAGTATATCCAAAAAATACTCCAACTGTTAAGATAAAATAAAGAGCCAAAGATCTTACTACTTTTGACAAAAATTTAGAGGCTGTTTTTACTGGTCTTTCCATATATTACACCTCCATTGTCTTTCTAAAGTCTGGCAAGACTTTTTCAGCAATAGAATCTATGTCGTAATAATAATGGTCAACAAATGTGTCAACGACATCAGCTTTTCCCAATACAGGAATTTTTTCTGAAGAAACCATATATCTTTCGTCATATTCAATTGTTTTGAAATAAAAATTTGAATCAACGGTAATTTTCAACTTCACAGAATCCCAGTATGGCAAAGAATATCCACTTGAAAATTCAATTTCATGAGCATAAAGATATGCAGCATCAATAACGCCATCTTTTGGAGTATATTTTATTTCGAAAGAATAAGTACCATCTCCGTTTGCAACTACCTCTGAAACACAACCAGATGTTGTTTTTTCTGAAACTATAAATGACATCGTTGTATAAGGAACCGTTTTAAAAATATCAAAATAACTTTTTTCATTATAAATATCAGGAGTCGCCGAAAAATCCCCATCCAAGGTTTCAGAAGAAGAAGTGTTTGTAATAACCCCTTTTTCATTTGTAACTATCTTTATATTGTTTAAATTCTTGATATTGCAACTTACTTTTGAACAAATTTGTGGAGTAGTAATTCCTAAAACAGCTTTAGAAGGACTAAGTTTATAATAGGCAAATTCATTACCCACTTTAACCTTTTGACTTCTCATATAAACTACTTGCCCAGTTGAATTTACCTGTCCTACCATTTCTTTTAAGAAATTTTCTGAATTGTTGAGGTTGTATTCAGCAATTTGAAAAAGCTCAATCCCATTAAAAGAATCTGGAGCAACTCCAGCTTGACGAGATCTTTCAACCAATTCTTCAACAACTTTATCCGATTCTCTAAATTCTGCTTCAGAACCAACTAAAGACGAAACAGGTATGGCGTTCATGTCAAGAAAAACTTTGCCGACAGTTACTCCGGAAACTATCGACACAGCCAAGATTAAAACATAACTTAAAATTTTTCTTAAAGCCACATTCTCTCCAAAAACTAAGATAAAGATCTGTTAAAATTTGTCAGTATATATACTATCAAATTTTGAAAAATTTGTCAATAAAAATAGTTAAAGATTTTTAAATATTTTATGTTCAAGTTTTTGGGAATAAAACCAGCTCATTTCCTCTCTAAAACTACAGCCGTTTCTAGATTTGAAGTACACGGAAACATATCAAAAATAGAAACCTTTTTCAATTCATATTTTTCTTTTAGAATTTTCAAATCTCTTATTAAAGTTGAAAAATTACAAGATATATAAATAATTTTTTCTATTTTTTCGTTTAAAATAGCCTGCAACACCTTTTTATCACAGCCTTGCCTAGCAGGGTCTAAAACAACAGCATCAATTCTATCTGCAAGCAAAACAGTTTGCAAACAATCTTCAACTTTTCCACAAATATTTTCAAGCTTATTAGCTTTACATTTTTCTTTTAATCTTTCAGCTTTTAAATGTGCCGATTTTTGACATTCAATTCCGTAAACAATTTTTGCTTTTTTAGAAATCAAATATGAAAGCAAGCCTTGTCCAGAATATGCATTTACCACCCTAGAATTTGTTGTTTGCTCAACAATAAAATCATACAATTTTTTTGCAACAAAATTGTTTATTTGATTAAATGCAGAAATGTCTTGTTCAACTTCGACATCACCAAGATCAGAAATTAATTTTTGATTTCCATACATGCAAAAAACTTTCGTTTTGTCAGATTCTAAAACATCTCCGTAAGCAAAAAACACAGAAAAACCATCAAAAATATCAATTTTTTTTATATTTTTCTTAATTTTTTGAGAAGTTTTATCAAAAAGAAAACAAATCGCAATTTTTTCTCCAACAATTTTTATGTAAACATTCTTTAAATTTTTAAGGTTGTTTTTAAATAAAAATAAAGAAATTTTTTCTAGAGCTTCGTTTATTTTTTCGTCTGCTATTTCACATCTTTTTACTTCTAAAAATTTGTGTGATTTCGATTCAAAGTATCCTAACTTGTTTTCAAAAACCTCAAACTTAATTTTGTTTCGATATGCAAATCTTTTGTCAGATTCAACATATTCTACATCTCCCCACCAACCCACTTTCTTCAATTCATTTTTCAATATATTTTTCTTTATCTCTTTTTCCATATTCGAATCACAATGTTGAAAATCACAGCCTCCACATTTTTCAAAATATGGACATTTTGGCACTATTCTGCTTTTATTTTTTTCTATCATATTTAGAACTCTTCCAACATAGAAAGAAGAAGTGTCCTTTACCACCTCAACCTCTACCTTTTCCCCATACAAAGATTTGGGAACAAAAACTACTTTTCCGTCTATTTTCCCAACCCCTGAACCATCATAAGAAATATCAAATATATCCACCATTTTTTTCATAAATTGATTTTATCATAAAATATTATAAAAACAAATGCTTTTTCTAAAATTATTTAGTAAATTCCAACAAAAAATATAATTGACAACAAATAAAAATATGTTTATAATATTTCACATGCAGGAGTGGCGGAATGGCAGACGCGCTAGATTCAGATTCTAGTGAGAAAAACTTCTCTTGTGGGTTCAACTCCCATCTTCTGCACCAGATAAGACTCAGTTGAACCCATGGGTTCAACTTTTTTGTTAAAAAATTTCTGACATATTTTCTTGATTTAGCAAAACTTTTCATTTTATAATCACATCAAATTTACAAAATGAAGGAGATGTGATATAATGAAAATGTTTGAAAACATTTATAATAAACTTTTAGCACATTTTAGCGAATGGATACAAGTAAACGACCCGAAATCGCATTGGACATTGGATAATGCTCCAATAATAAAAGATGTTGGCGTTGATGCGGAAGTGGTAAAACCACATTGTGTTAAATGCGTTGTTGTTAACCAATGCTGGTTTAAAAATGAAAAAGGTAAGAAGCCTGAGCGATTTGATTATACTAAGTATTCCGATAAAATCCTTGAAGAATTAAGAGGGATTGATGGTTTGTATCACCCACACTGCCATTGTGAAGAAAAGGCAATTGCAAATCCAACTGAAAAAACTTTAAACATTATTGTTAAAGATGACAAAATCAAAGATTTTTTTGATCGTAAAAATGGATTGGCGATATCTTGGGGATATACCGATGCAGACAAATCTATTTTTAAAAATGAATTTATAACTTCCATAAAACAGAAATATCTGATTGGCGATTATTCTATTTTTAAATATGATGAATTCGGATTTCAAATAACGATAATCGCTTCCGTGCCCGGAATCAACCAAAAACAAGGTAAAATTTACAAATTTCAAACTGGTTTTATGGTCTATCCTAACGGAAAAATACAAAACACTACAATATATGGAGGTAAAATAAAATGAATATATATGATGATGTCAGAGTATTAAATGACAAAGAAGAATACAAAAAAGAAGGCGTTTTTAAGGATATGGTTGGAAGAATTATTTTAGGAGAAATAAGAGAAAATTCATTCTATGTTAATTTCATAGATAAGAACTTTGAAATACACAAGAATGACCCAGAATGGTTTGAAGAACATTATGATGAATTAGAAGACGATATTTCTATACCAATAAAAATTGAAGATTTGGAATTGGTAAAAAAGAACTGGGCTACAGACAAAACAATTTTAAACTCACTTCCCCAGAACAATCCCGCATGGTGGTGCAAAGTTGAAAATGGATATATTATGAATTTACTTGGAGACAAGAAAAACAAAATCCCTTATGACTATAATTCATAAAATGTAAATTTTTCTATCAAAATCATTTAACCTTGATCTAAATTATCTATTACATAGTAATAGATAAAAAAGGTAGAAAATTGGTGTTCAACTGAGGCAAAAAGTCCTGCACCAAAACGAAAAATGCGAACCCTCCGAGGGTCGTATTTTTTACTCTTGATTATTTTGGAATTAAATTAAAAACTTGGCTAATATTTTTTGCCATTATAGGATCAGCTCATTTTTAAGCCAACCAACATACAATTTTACCTTTGCAGCATAAAGTAGCCATAAAAAAAAGAATTAGGAACGAATTCCCAACTCTTTTATTTCACTAGTTTCAAAACAGATTACACTTTTCGACAGTGTTTTTCCTTTACTTTAAAAACTCAATATAAGTCAATGCTGTGCTAAACACAACTTTTGAACCTTCGTCAGTTCTAAACAAATCAACAATCTTTACATTCTTTTTTGTGCCATCTTGTGCAGTCAGCTCAACTTCACCTTCACAGTCTTCCGGTATATTAAAATCTCTATCCCACACACAAGACAAATCAAGCCCCTCTTCCGGATCTCTTAAAAGAAAAACTACCCAAAGCGAATCATTGTTACTGCTTGCGACCAAACGTCCGACCCTGTTGTTGTAATATCTTGTACAAATATCTAAGTCATAGAAACCTTCTTTTCCCATATTCACCAATTTATATTCTTGATTGTATGGGTTTCCACTACTGTCATAGCCACCTAATATAATAAATCTTTCGTCTTCTCCTCCAACAAAAACTGTAGGGTAATGCGATATAAATTGTGACCTATAATATTTGCGTAACAATTCCTTTTTCTCTTCTAAAGTGTGTTCTACATCTTTTTCTCCTAAGAAATGGAACAAGCCATTTTCATAAAGAATTTCTGCAATTTCTTCACATGTAAAACTCCACTCATAATCCTTTTCCCCGTCATTATAAGTTCCGGATCTTTCATAATTCCAATAAATTGACAGATCATGTGGCATTAACACACTATCTGCAATCGAACGAGGTTCATCCCCGCAGCCACCGAACAAAAAAACTGATGGCAAGATAAAGCAAATCATTAGCAACATACACCAAAGTTTTCTCTTCATGTTTATCCCTCCACATTTAATATAACACAAAAATCAAACAAATCAAAGAAAATTATAAAAAAAATAGATTAAATCGACAACAAAGCTAACGACAAAGAAATTTTTGCAGAGCAACCGAGAATAATCCAAAGTGGCCGATATGGTTGAGTTGGTTACATTACGAATATTTTTGGCGAAAGAAAAACAAAAATCCTTATGATTATAAACTTTTTACACGAGCCTCATCATTAAATTGGATTTAAGATTAGCATTGTGCAAGGTCAATTGACTATTCTTTGAATATATGTTACTCTATTATAGATTATCAATTGAAAAACATTTTTCGAGGAGGGAACGTGAACGCAACAAAGAGAAACAGAGTAGGCGCAATTATCTTTTTTGAAGAAAAAATTATTTCAATGTATCGTGAATTTGAAAGCCGAGTTTTCTATACCTTTCCAGGTGGGGGAATGGAAGAAAACGAAACTGAAGAAGAATGCATATGTCGTGAAGTTTTTGAAGAATTCGGTATAATGGTTAAACCTATCAAAAAAGTTTATGTTTACGAAAATGCAAGAAGCGTTGAACATTTTTATATATGCGAATGGATTAGTGGTGAATTTGGCACTGGTGCTGGAGAAGAATTTGAAGCCAATAGAAATAAGGGCATTTATAAACCTGTTTTCATAGAAATTTCAAAAATCTCTGCCTTGCCTCTTATGCCACCAGAAGTAACTTCGGCCTTTATTGAAGACTATGAAAAAAACGGCCAAGACCTAAGAAACAATATAAAAACAATAAAATCTAGGGACTAAACAAAAAAACTGACGATAAGTCAGTTTTTTTGTTTCTTCATTTATTTGTTGATAAACATTATTCCAAGTGCCTTTGGACCTGTGTGGCAAGCTATCGTAGAACCAACAGACATAACATAAATGTTTTTAAACCCTCTCGCTATCAAACATTGTTTTGCGTTTTCAATCATTTGCTCTGAAGCCGCCGCATGAGCAATAAAGGCATTTTCTTTGTCATAATCAGCAAAGGTATTAAAAACATCTTCGCAATGCTTTTTTACTACCCCTTCAATCTTTCCAATAAATTTTTTCGCAGCTGTAATTTGTCCATTTTTAACTAAAAGTTGAGGCTTTATCCCCAATAGATTAGCTCCAAAAAGCGTAAGCCCAGAACATCTGCCACCAGCGTGAAGATAATTAAGTTTGTCAACAACAACTGCCACAGTAATTTTCGGAATCAATTCATTAATCTCAGCCAAAATCTCTTCTACAGATTTTCCTTGATCAACAAACTTTCTCGCTTTCATTGCCAAAAGAGCAATCCCTCCTGAAAGAGACAGTGTATCAACCACATAAACATTTTTCATTTCACTCGCAACACTTTGAGCATTAAAAACAGCACTGCTAGATTTGCTTGACATACTAAAGTGAATTATAGCATCATATTCTTGAAGCAATTTATTAAAATGCTCTTCATACTGCACTTTGTTTACAGCACTTGTATGTGGAAGTTTTTTTGTCTTTGACACAAAATCAAAAACTTGTTGCAGTTCAAATTCTCCGTCAAAATATTCTTCTTCCCCCATCACAACAGTGAATGGCACCGTTTTTATATTAAATTTTTCAAGCATTTCTTTTGGTAAATCTATTGTGCTTTCTGCAGAAATTGCAATTCTCATTCTATTTCCTCCATCATTCTATAAAGATTTAATATTATTTCTATTGGCTTTTGTTTTTTAGTTTAATGCAACTAACTATGCTTAAATATACTACTCGAAACAAAAAAAATCTACTTAATTTACATATTTTTCACTCTACACTTTTTTTTACAAGAATAGAGAAAAAACACTCTCTCTACTGACAGTAGAGTCAAAAAAAATCGGTTTGCAAAACACTTTACATTTCTGAGTTTTTGTGTTAAAATAACCACATGGAAAATTTAAACGAAATTATAGCAAAAAACATATCAGATTATAGAAAAATGAACGGTCTCACTCAAAGTCAATTGGCAGAAAAACTGAACTTTTCTGACAAATCTATCTCAAAATGGGAAAGAGGAGAATCAATTCCAGACGTGAGTGTCCTTATGCAAATGAGCAAAATATTTGACGTAACTCTAAATGATATGGTGACAGAAAAAATAGAAAAGAGACCAAAACCAAGACGTTTTGAAATGCACAACAAAAAGATTGTCGCCTTAATGTCAGTTGGTTTAGTTTGGCTTGTAGCAACATTTGTTTTTGTCGTATTGTTGCTTTCTCTTCCAAATTCTTCAAATCTTTGGCTTTGCTTTGTTTATGCTGTGCCTCTTAGCGAAATTATCCTTTTGGTTTATTCTTGTCTATGGGGCAATAAATGGACGAGATGCGTTCATATTTCTTTGCTTATTTGGTCAACCATTATAACAATCTGCTTAACGTCACCTCATAATATTTGGAATCTTTTATATGTTGGAATCCCCCTACAAATTCTTACCTTGCTTTGGTCTTCCCTAAAAAAGATCATAAAAGAAAAACACTTGAAAAAAGAAAAGACAAAATAAATTTTTAATTAAAAAAAACTAGGACTTTCCTAGTTTTTTATCATATCTCACTTTTTTCTGTACTTTTAGGTAACAACATTAAAGAATAACCCAATACGCATTGTGCCGGATAATATGTTGCTAGACACATAGTATCAAAGATTATATATGCCATAGGGGACATACCAGAGCCAAAAACATCAAACAACAGCATTAAGTCTGAGAAGAAGAAAAGAAAACTTCCTATCACCAAAATAATATTTAGACGGTTTCGATCTCTGACTAAATTCGAAATTGCTTTGCCAAGCATAAGAGAAATCACTAACGCATAAACAACACAAACGATTTTCATGAAAATTCCACCAAAGTCAAATAGAGGAACGAGAGTTATAACCAGTGCAGACGGAACAAAGATTATTGCCCCAGGAATCAGATCAATCCATTTAAAACGGTTTAAAAAACAATATGCTACAAAGTAGAAAATATGACCAACAGCAAAAATAATTGCACCAATCATAAATTCAATATTAAGCACAATATCACCCACCATAGAAAAGACGTGACCAACAAGCATTACTATTGAGAATTTCCACTTGTCTGTTTTAATCTTGAGCGCATATATTAGATTTACGCCCATTAATACAACAAACCCAGCGCTAGCCAAACTTTTTATCCAAAGCCCACCTAATGCCGTATAACAAGACGCTAAAACTAAAACCAGCGTAATTAAGATTATATTAACTATATTAAATGTTTTTTTCATTTATACCTCTATTTTAACTTATTAATTTTTTAATTCAAGATAAATTTGTTTAAGTTCTTCTATAGTATACAAAACTGGCACCGGATAAAGAGGATTTGCTTCTTTTTCAGCAGTTTTTGCAAGATTCTCAATGTCTTCAAATACAATTTGCTCTATTTTTGTTGGAATGTTCATTGCTTTATTCATTTCTTCAATTTTTTCAATAAATCTCTTTGCGCCCTCTTCTACTGATGTTTCTTCAGCAAACAATCCAGCATAAACTCCCAGCTCCCAAAGCTTTTTATAAATCTTTTTGCCATACTTTTTCAAAACATAAGGCAAAATAATAGCATTTGCCAGTCCGTGAGCAACATTATATTTACCACCCAAAGAATGTGCGATTGCGTGGACGTATCCCACATAAGATTTTGTAAAGGCAAGTCCAGCTTTATAGGCTGCAATAAGCATATTTTCTCGAGCTTTTAAATCTTGTCCGTTTTTATAAACAACAGGCAGATTTTCAAAAATAAGTTTGACTGCTTCAAGCGCACATCGTCTAGTCTGCTTTGTTGTACTTCTGCCTATATAAGCCTCTATAGCATGAGTAAGTGCGTCCATACCTGTCGTAGACGTAATATGTTTTGGCAACCCAACTGTAAGCTTTGCATCTAATAGTGCATAGCTAGGTATTAAAGGAAAATCATTTATAGCATATTTATGTCTAGTTTCGCTGTCCGTAATAACAGAAGCCAAAGTCGTTTCACTGCCTGTGCCTGCCGTTGTAGGAACTGCAACCAACAAAGGGATTTTCTTTCTGACCTTCAAAACACCTTTCATTTGTTTTAAGGGTTTCTTTGGTCTAGCAACTTTTGCTCCAACAGCTTTAGCACAGTCCATTACCGAACCACCTCCAAAAGCAATCAGCGCTTTACATCCTTTTGTTTTAAAAACCTTCAGAGCTTCTTCAACATTTTGAGTTGTTGGATTTGGAACCGTTTCGTCATAAACAAACAAATCTATACCATTTGCTTTTATTTCCTCTTCAATTGACTGCGTCAAGCCAAGACCTCGAATCCCTTTGTCAGTTACGAGCAAAACTTTGTCAATGTCTTTTTCTTTTAAGACTCCAACGACCTCTTCGTTTGTTTTTAAAATTTTCGGTTCTCTATAAGGAAGAAGAGGTATCATAATCTTAAATACTCCTTGATAAGCTCTGCAATAAACCTTTTTAAAAATGTTCATATAGCCTCCTCACAAAAAAATGTCGTTTAAATATAAACAAATGATATCACATTTTTATTTTCAAGGCAACAAGATTTAATATGCTTGCCAATAAAACAAGTTTTACCCTTCAATGATAAAACTAGACAACAAAAAAAGAGCTCAGAGCTCTTTTTTTATACTCTAGGGATATTGTTTATTGTTGTTGCACTTGGATAAATTGGCAAATCTTCAAAACTTGGACAGGCATTTTGTGGAGACTGTTGACAAGGTGGCAATATTGGATATCCATATGATGGAATTAAAATGTCTACAACACTAACCACTTTAACAATAATTTGAATACAGCCAGTCAATGTAAATGTATTTGGGGCTGTAAAAGTACCAATTTGACTGCTAAAATTGCCCATAGCAGTAATATTAATCGGCGTAACTGCTGGTTGTGGAACAAACAACAAAACAGACTTGTTTACCACTAAAGAAGCAAGAGCCGTGCCAGCAACTCCGTTTGCATCACGATAAGTTACAGTCACAGGGATAGTCAAATTGAAACTTACATTTGCGTAATTTGGACAACTGTCAAGTCTGTCTACCACAAGGTCTGAAATTGTAGACGCTGTATTTGGTGTGTTTTCAGCAGAAACAAAGGTCAAAGGTAAAGCTGGATTCTCTGGAAAAAAGTCTGCTACTTGCAAAATTATGCCCGATTCTGTCGTTGTGCAAACACAAGCATCAAAAACCTTTGTAGTTTCTATTAAAATTTTTTCACAAATTCCATTTAGTGGATTTCCACAAATCGCACCTGGTTTGTTGGGATTTGAATTGTTTATATAAAACGACATTTAAAACCTCCTTAAAATCATTACAATAATATGATATGAATGAGGCTTAAAAAATGACAAACAATATGCAAAAAAAGACGATTTTTCAATCGTCTTTTTTAAACTCTCATACCTTTCGACATATTGACTGCCAAACGATATCCATTCATTTTGTTTGCCCATAAGTTGCACGTCTTTCCACTTGAATTAATACCTCTCATTGAATTTAAGTTGGACCCCAAGTTTCTTAAGAAATATTCACCTGACTCTATCGTTGATGCTTTTCCCAAAAGCAACGCTGAAAATGTTGTATATGTAGCCTTATAGTCTGTATAGAAAGAAGATAAGTTTGTCTCTTGAGCAATTCCCACATAAGAGTTTGTCGTGCCTGACGTTACACCCACTTGACCTGTGCCAGCTTTAAACGTTTCACAGCCAAAAGTTACCTGTTGCGCATAACTACCATATACCGTAGCAGTTAAAGAGTTTACGTTTGAATACATAGAAGAGCTTGTATATGCGTATCCGTCCGACATTTTGCCAGAAAGCACTGCTCCTGCTCCCAATATCTTATGACTTACTACCGTAAAGCCTGTAACAATTTGTCCATAATTTGCCCAATTGCTTGGAATCGATCCTGGTGATGTGCCAATATCAGACACTCTCCATCTGATTGGCTCACTCTTAAACCAATATTTGCTTCCTGAAGAGAATGTTACTCCATCAATTGTAACCGTCTTTGGTGCTGTAACTTGTACATATGTTGTTCCACTATATGTATACGCATTCAATGTTTTGTTTGTTGAGCCATCATTGTATTTGATTGTATATACCACACTTCCCAATTGTGATGTAGTCAAACCATTAAGGGTTGTATTCATTGAGCTTCCTACATAGCTTTGTGGATATTGTCCATCTTCAAAATACCAATAGCCCGTTCCAAAGTCTGGTCTAAATTGTAGCGAGTCGTTCCCAGAGTTTACAGACCCGTCTTTTCTAAATTTGACATAAATATAGTGTGACGAATTGTTTGCCAATGACGATATATCATATGTTACTGTTTGAACTGTAGCTTTTGATTCAGAAGAACTAAACTTTTTCTTTACATTTGTTGTATCTGCAGTATTGCTTAAGGCCAATGTCGTATCAATATTACTTAAAATTCCATAGTCACAACAAGATTCGCCATAATTTATACAATTCATTGTCAAAGTTGTTTGTCCTACTTTTTTAGTAAAGTTGAACTTTGTGAGAGAATAACTGCTATTGACTCCTTGGTTTGTGCTTTCGTAATAACCAGCACTATTTAATGTAAATCCATAGGTCACTCCAGAAACAGCCTCGGTAGAATACGTTACATTATCCTCTCCCCATTTTAAAGGATTCTGAAGTTGGACTAAATACAAATTTATGTAAGTTGTAGAACTATACGGCGCCG
The DNA here is from genome assembly GCA_015069395.1 of Clostridiales bacterium. GTDB lineage: Bacteria > Bacillota > Clostridia > Christensenellales > UBA1242 > Caccovivens. The sequence continues at coordinate 8,658 of SVIR01000013.1, read as the reverse complement.
ACCACGAGGCCGTAGTAATCTTTCCAGTCTGCGTCGGCGTAGTCGCACCATTTCCTGTGTTATATCCTTTTATTATATACCCACTTGGCACCGATAGGATAGTCGCATTAATTGTATATCCCTGGGCAAAGTTTGTTCCCAAAGAATTTGAAGTGCCCTTATATGTCGCCGTATTGCTATATCCTGAAGTGTTTACCCCATAACCATAACTTGTATAAGTTGGATACAAAAAACCTGTTAGTTTTAATTGAACATTTTGTGTCGATGCCGACCACGTACTTCCGTCGGAGGTCTGATAAATATTCAAACTCACTGACGTTGTATTGGGGACCCAACACTCAATTAGATAAGTGTCATACCCTATAGTAAAAGTATCATTTTCAATATCTACAAACTCACATAAATAATTATCTTCATACCAGCCCACAAAGGTTTTTCCAGTGGCAGAAACCTCTACTTCGGAGAAATAACCACTCATTCCATCTTCGTTATATGCATATCCATTTTCCCAATAATCACCATACTGAATTTCAATATGAGAAACTGCATAACCATAAAGCGTAGCGTTTGTCGAATAATCCCAATTTTCGTCATACAAATAAACGGTATACCAATTTGGGGTCCAACGAGCGTATAGCGTTGTGTTTCCTACCGTGTTGTATGTGTAAGAATAGTTGCAATATCTATAACTTCCTGCTTGGCTTGTAGAAGACGTACTCCAAGCAGACAATGTATAGCCAGTTCTTGTAAAAGTTGAGCTTGAATTTGTTGTAAATGAAGATTTGTAAGTAACAGTTTGTGAAACTGAAGACCCACTTCCACCATTTGGTTGATATGTGACGGTATATGACCTTGCAGTCCACTGAGCATATAAAGTATGGTTGTTTGAACTTATCGTACTTACCGTTGTGCTAGTGGTGACTTTTGTTCCTCCACTGGAAGCAGTGTACCACCCTGCAAAACTATAGCCATCCCTCGTTGGACTATAAAGAGGAAAATCATAATAACCTGAAACAGAGTTTTCGCTATATACGTATCTTCTTGCTGTTGAAAGTAGTGTAGATGCTGCCGAAGCTATGTCTGTGGCACCTATATGCGTTTGTTCAGCATAAGAGTCTATTTGTGACTGCATCTTTTCAGCCACGCCCCCATAATAATAAGTGCTCCCTCCATACGATATCGACCCATCATAGCCATACCGGTTTGAAGTGTTATAAGCCGTATAATATACCACTGCACTTGAATCTGTTGATACTACCAAAGCACCACTCCAGGCCTCACCTGTTGTGTGATATCCCATGTATTTATAAGCCGTCCCAGAATAGGAAGGAGTATAAAAATTTCTACCTCCCAAAGTAGCCAAAGTTCTACTAAATGTGGTGCAATTTTGAGAAGAGTCTTGCTCTGCTGTGAATGACCCATTAAAAGCATCATATGAGATTGTAACTTTCTCTGCTAAATTCCCAAGCATAATCAACCAAGAAGATCTTACACTTGAAGTTCCAACAGTCACATAAATCTCTTTATAATTATCAATTCCCCCTGAGTATGCACTATATACATCGCTCGTAAACCAATAGTTCCCAACAAAACAATCAGTGATCCATAATACATCTCCAGTTGAAAACGTAAACGAAGTATAATTTGAAGAAGAATTGGAATAATCAGGATTTGAATCGAAAGCTGGCAATTCGTGTGTCAATGTGCCATTAACATAAATCCTTAAAACAGAATTTGAATATACACCAGAGAAAGCAATCTTATATGTAGCTTTTCCTTCGACTTCTTCTCCTTCAAGGTCGCTGTCGGGAGCATCCGTCGAACTTTCTCCAAGTTCGGCTTTTACCTCTTCAAAACTCCTAGTAGGAAAGATTCTTTTTCCTGGTTCTAGATCTGGTTCGACAATGATTTGTGGATTGTCTTCAATTTCTGGACCTTCAGGAACTTCACCTTCACCACTTTCAATTTCTTCCGAAAAACCTCCCTCTTCCTCTGTCATAGAATAATTATCAACAAGAAAAACTGTAGCCGTGATTGTACACCCTAGGCCACACAAAATCATTAATATTGCAACAAGATACTTTTTCATACTTTTATTATATACATAAAATCAATCTTTTTCAAATGTTTGTTACAACATTTTTCGACCAATTACAATTTTCAATGACTTTATTTGAATTTTTAAACCCATTTTGTTAAACAAGCCTGTCCAAAAATATAATATTAATTTATAAAAACACTCTTTTTAATGCTTTTTTATTGTTTTTATATATTTATTTAATCATTTTTCACATAAAACAAGAAAAACGAGCCAATTTTATAAAATTAATGCTCGTCTTTTTTGTAAAATAACTTCAAAAATGGAGCTATCCATCTTGGTGCTTTTACACAAATAATTTTAAATTCTGTTTTTCTTTGCTTTTCCATAATATCTTTTATGCAAATTGGTTGAATAATGTCACACTTGTTGTCCTGCAATTGCTCCGTCACTGCAAGCTGTAACTATTTGTTTTAAAACTCCACTTCTTACATCTCCTACTGCATAAACGTTTTCAATAGAACTTAGCATATATTCGTTTGTAAGAACAAACCCTTTTTCGTCAAGTTTTAAACGGCCTTCAAACATTTTTGTTGACGGCACCTTCCCCAAAGCTATAAAAAGTCCGTCTGTATATATTCTTTTTTCTTTGTTTTGTTGACGAACTACCAGTTTCTCAAGCTTTTCTTTTCCTTCGAGAGCAACGATTTTCACTTTTGACAAAACCTCAATATTCTGATTTTGATTTGCTTTTTCAAAAACACTCATATCTTCACTATCTAACAAAATTACTTTTTTACATAAATTTGCCAAAATTTTTGCGTCTGCAATTCCACTTCCTTTTTTGCTAGCAACACAAACAATTTTGTTTTTAAAAAAGTTTGCATCACAAACAGCACAAAACGAAACCCCTCTCCCTAAAAATTCGTTTTCTCCAATACCCAATTCAACATTAGAAAGTCCCGTTGCAATAACTACACTTTTCGCTTGATAATCGGCGTTTTTGCAAACAACTTTTTTGTCTATACCTTTCAAGTCAACAGAAACAACCTCGTCAAAAACATAGTCAACATTTAAATAATTTATCTGTTCCACAAACTTTTGCGACAAAGAAAAGCCATCTATCTCAGCTTGAGACGGAAAATTTTCTATCTTTGACAGTTGTGACACCTGCCCTCCTAAAGCAACTTTTTCTATTATTAAAACCTTTTTACCTTTTCTCTTGGCATATATTGATGCTGACATACCTGCAACACCACCACCAAGAATAATTACATCATAATACTTTTCCATAAAAATATTATATCACATATACAATTTTTCAACAAATTTTTTACTATTTAAAAAAAACAAATAAAAAAAAGCAAGAAAATTTCTTGCTTTTTCATTTTACATAGTTTTTCCATCTTCACCAATGGTGTTTTCTGTTGTTGTTTCTACTTCAGTACCATTTTGAATATTGTTTTGATTGTTGTTTTCAATTTCGTTTTCTACACTGTCTTCTGCAGTTGCAATTTCGCTGTCCTCGTAAACAGTTTCTGTTGTTGTGGTGTCTACTATAGTGTAAGTTGCATCTTCAGAAACATATTTTCCATCGAAAAGTGCCACGGCATTCATTTCAGCAATCGAACCATTTGTCACATCGTCCATAATTACCTTAGAAAGATTTCTAACAACAACGGTTTCACCACCGTCTTTAACAATAACCACAGTTGGAGTAACCGAGAAATCGTCATTCAACATATAGTCCTGAACATAAACTTGATCTGCACCATTTTTTGTAATATAAGATTTCAGGAGAGTTTCGCTTACATTCAATTGTTTGAGCAAATGATTTGCATTTACAGATTCTTTAACTGTTGCCGTTTCAATTTGTTCTACAAATTCAGAATTTGTCGCACTTTGTGCAGCCAAATTCAATTCATACATAAAATTTCCAGCAGTTACAAAAATCTTTTGTTCTTCATTTGAAGCATATACAACTTCGATATCTTCTTCTGCAATTTGTTTTTTAGTGGCATTTTTAATAGCTTCAACAACAGCGTTTGTAAAATCTTCACCTTCATAAATCAAGTCTTCTTTAACAATAGGTGGGTTTGATGGCTGATTGTTTTGAGGAGGAGTTTGATTTTCTTTTCCTATTGAAAGATCTTTTGCCAATGCCTGTTCAACAAAACGTGCATAACCTTCTTCATAGCTTGATACGAAAACTTCTGCTTGTTGGTCAGTATATCCAACGCCTTTCAGATATTCAATCATATCTTCTCTTTTTAACAAGCTTTCTTCCTTTTTGTTTGTATCAACTGCATAATAATATCTTGTTTCATATTCTTGTGTGTCTGGATTGAAGATTGCAATAGCAACGTTTTTATTAATCAATTCTTCAGCTGCTTTTGCACCAATACTTGTGGCTGCTCCTTGAATTGTTGCGTCTGGATATTTCTTCATAAAACCAAAGAGAGTATCTTGTCTAACTGTAGCAAATTTATTATTTGTAATATTGTAAAGGCCGTTTGCTCTAACAGGTTTTCCATCTTTGTAGAGGAACAATTCTGTACCTTCTAAAGCATCCATTCTCAAAGTTACTTGTGTTCTTGCTTTTGTTTTGGCTTTTTCAGTTTGGTCAGGACCTACAAATGCAAAAGTTGAAAGAGTAAGGCTCACCAACATTACCCCTGCAACAATTGCAAGTGCAACTCTAGACTTGATTGACGGGCGAATTTTTGAAACCTTCTTTGTGTCTGTTCCATAAACTTCCGTAACCTTGTCGTGCACTTCTCCATCAAGATCAACAGCTTTCATATAACGAAATGCTAATTTGTCTTGAGCTTCGTAGTATTTAATTCTTAATTGTGCATTTTTATCATATCTAATTCTGTTTACAACCACTCCACCATTATCAATGATATATTTTGGATCTGTCAACTTAGACTCGTCAAATGGAGCATCGCTTTTCTTTGGCAACAAATAAAGAGAATTCCCAAATTCGTCGCCAGCATTCGATTCCAAACTTGGAGCATAAATCAAATGTGCTGGAATTCTGTTTGCAGAGCCCTTCTTTGGAGGCAATGCGATTCTTGAATAAATAACGCCAATTGCAGGAGCACTAGGAGCAACAGGTGGATCAACGTCCACTGGATCAACGACTGCTGGGTCTGCATCAAGAGTGTCTCCTGCTGCTGTTGGATGTATCAAACTAAATCCAAAAGTGCCTTTTTCTCTATTTTCCCAAAGCTCTTTAAAACGTGTTTTGTTTGCTTCTACGTCAAAAATTGGTGCCAATAAAGTTTCTGCTTCAGAGCTAACTTTCAAGCCTTTTCTCTTTGGATCTTTATAAATATAAAAACCGTCGTCTCTCTTGGCTATTTTTACTATCATATGTCCACGGTTAGCGTGAAGAATCGTTCCTTCTTTCGCCGGTCCAGTAAGATAATAACATACAGGAATTTTTGTGTCGTCTTCTTGAACAACTACATATCTTCTTTTATCTACGTCTTCAAAATTTACAATTACATCTGGATCTGTTCCATACTTGTTATAAAGTTCTTCAAATTCTTCTTGAGTTAACAAAACCTTTTCAATTTTCATTTATAAACCTCCGTTTACTTACCTAATTATAAAACAAATCGCCTTTAGTGTCAATACCCTTTTTTCAAAAATATGCCAAATCCTGACAAAAAAAAGAAAACGATTTTAATTTGTTTTCTTCTTTAATATATGCACCAAAAATCAAAGTTTTCAATCTTCGCTTGGCTTTTCATCTAAATAAGTCGCCATAAAATCTGCCAAATGAAACAAAAACGCCGTGGGAAACTTATAAAAAGCATCTGACAGAGCATAGCTGCTTTGTGTTCTAGGATCAAACCCTCCCATATGCCAGTTTATCGCCATAGCCTCTTCTCGTGAAAGGCGCATAAACCCAGAGATCATATAAACAGACTTTTCTCCGTGTCCGTATGGCAGAGGATCAGAATATTTGTAATATGGTTTTTGTATCCACTCTCCATTGACTTTTACGTTCCTCATTTCTTCAACATAGTTGTTTACTTTGCAAATATCGTGCAAAAGAGAGATAATCGTCGCACTTTCAAGGGAAATAACTTTTTGCCAGTCTTCTCCAAATTCTTGACGCAACAACTTTATGTATCTGTGATAGACATTTATACTATGTAAACACAACCCTCCAGCAAAACTATTATGTCTTTTAGTAGAAGCAGGCGCAGTAAAAAAGTCAGTTTTCTCAAGATAATTTAAAAGTTCTTCACTTCCCTCTCTTTCGATATTGTCATAAAATATTTCTAAAAACTCTTGTTTTATTTCTTCTAAGTCCATAAAAACCTCTCTAATATATTAACAATAAAGTATTCCAAAAATCAAATAATATAAAGCGTTTTCAACTTGCATTTGACCGTTTTTTATATAAAAATCTACATCGTTTAGCATTTCATAAATATTTTTTAATTGCAATTTACTGAAATTTCTTGCCAAAGCCCTAGCTTTTGTAATGGCATACTCTTTTACGCCCAAAAGTTCTGCCATTTCTCTATCACTTTCTTCACTTACTGCGACAAAGAACAATCTTCTAAAATGATTTAAAATCAATGAAAAAGTCTTTGTGTCTTTCTCCATAAGATTTAAAAGTGCAACTGATTTGTCTGCATCTCTTTTAGAAAGGGCATCTGTCAGTTCAAAGACTGTAAACTCAGTTTCTTTGCAAACTAAACTATCAATGGTTTTTATAGTAATTTCTTCGTCCTCACAACTTATCAATTTGTCAACTTCATTTTTTATAAGCGAATAATAATTACAGCACGATTCTATTAAAAGAGTAATGGCATCGTGAGCAATCCTTTTGTTCTTGAGTTCTGCTAAAATAAGATCCCTCAAAGATGCATCGTCTAGTCTTTTAGCAGACACTTTCTCACTGATAATAAAGTCAAACTTATTGAAGAAGTCGAAAATTACCAAGCAAGTTGTCAAAACGGGCTTGTTTAAATACTCCCTTAATTTCTTTTTAAACTCAGCAGAAACGTTTGTTATATTTTTCAACAACACTACTTTTTTCTCACTTGCCATAGGCAAAGTTTCCAGAGCATCAATCACTTTGTCCCCGTCAAAACTGTCCTCGTCAAAAACAAGAAAATTAAACTCTTCAAACTGCAAATTGTTTGCCTTTTTAATAAGATCCAAAGCCTTGTCATACAAAAGAACATCTTCTCCTTGAACAAGATAACTTGCTTCAACTTTTTTCCTTAATCTGCTTTTTAAAGTTTTCAATCTATCACCCTCCACTTATAATCATTTCCATCTATCTCATAAAACATATTTCCGTCTTGCTGGTAGTTTTTGCTAACACACGGAGATTTGTTAAATGTTAACACAATACTCGAAGAATTAAAAAAGTTTTCAGCATATTCTTCACGCTGCCCCAATAAAACAAAGTCGTAGTTTTGTCCTACAACAAAATTTACATTTTCTTGTGAGTGTTTTGAATTTTTAAAAACAAACACTGAAGTTTGGTCAAAGTTTATCTCCACTCCTAAGAGTTTTTCTTCTACAAAAACGTAAACAAAATTAAAACCATCAACCGAGACCTGTTGATTTTCTTTTAAAACCGTTTCATTGTCTAAATATCCTTCCTCAAGCAAAAAAACATTTTCTGCTTCAAGACCATCAATGGCTGAATCAGTGCTTGTTTCCAAAAACAAAAAGTTGTCAATATACTTAATGCCTGCAGAAACCTTCATTCTTTCAAAATTATAAGAATAGTCTACCATCAAGGTTTTGTTTTGCCTGTTTGTCAAAAGCAGTGTTGAATCCCCATAATTACTACAATACAAAAGACTCGGTTGCGCAGGTATAAAATTTAATGCAATCAAAATCACCGTCATTATACCGAATACCGAACAACTACAAACAACTTTTGCTTTCTTTTTCACCATAAAAAATCTGCTAAGCAAAAAGAATCCAACAAAGAAAAGTGTTGTTACAAATATATTTAATGGCTTTAAATTCAGCTGTAAATGCGTTTCTGCAAAAAAGCCCGTAACAAGACTGATAAGTTCAAAGCCCCAATTGCAAACGTTCAGCAAAAAAGACATAAACGGCATCGCTAAAGTGAGCAAAACCGAAATAAATAGGAATGGATATAAGAAAGAAAAAAGTGGTATTACTATCAAATTAACAAAAAATGATAAAAAGTTTAGGTTCGAGAAAATGTTAGCAACAAATGGCAATGTAGCAAGTTGGGTTGCGATTGAAATAGATATAGCCTCTGCGATTTTTTTTGGCAAAAACTTCTTCAGTCCCTTTGTCAGCCAAGGAGAAATTACATAGATTCCTAAAACACAAAAAAAGCTCATTTGAAAACCAACGTCTAAAGCAAATAGTGGCGAAATCAACAAAATCACTATGCCTGACAAACCGAGTGAGTTGAGTCCATCATAGCATTTTCCTGATAACTTTGTCGCAAGTAATACAAGCCCCATCACCCCAGCTCTTAAAACAGAAGGAGTGAAACCACAAAGATAAACATAAACTCCTAGAAAAACAAAACAAATTAAAAAATTTAAAAAGCCTCTCACTCTAATTTTTTTCAAAAGAAAACCCAAAAGAGTTAT
>SVIR01000012.1 GCA_015069395.1 Clostridiales bacterium | reverse complement strand
GCAAGAGATTTATCAAAAGTTAATGTTTTGCCGGTAAAATGTTTTGAGGATTACCCTCAGTTGCAAACGGAAATCTTGGCAAGATACAGAGAATTGAAGATGGAAGAAATCTTAAATCTTCCTGCAGGAGAAGATTGCCAACCAATATATGACAAGACCGAAAAAGAGCTTGAAGCATTTGGAGTAGTTATGCAAAATGTAGAAAAGACTTTAAAAACAAAAAAATACATAAAAAATTTTTTTGATAAAAATAGATTTCCAACAAAAAATAGAGAGAAGTTTTGAAATAAGCCATTGACAACAATGAGGAAAAGTGATATTATGTTGAAAAAAAGGAAGGCAATATGAAATTTTATAATGGTTCTAAAAAAGTAAAATATTCAGGAAAAAGGTTAACAATATCGGCTTGTGGAGAAGAACTTTGTGGAGTGCAATTTTTTAATTCTTTGTTGTGGGAAAGAGGTGAAGTTGCTGACACTAAGGAACCCGTAACAGGGGTTTTTGATTCGAACGGAACAGAGATATTTGTATTTTACGGAGGAGAAGGAGGAACAGATTATTTTAAGCTGTGGTTTGAGCAGATAGCTCCTAGGGCTTATCACATTTCTGCCCTCACTCCCGACATAGGGATATCTTTTAGTCCGGATTTGGTAAAAGAATTGGAAGAATTAAAGAAAATAATATACGAACCTTTTATTGAAGCCATTGCAAGAGATTTATCAAAAGTTAATGTTTTGCCGGTAAAATGTTTTGAGGATTACCCTCAGTTGCAAACGGAAATCTTGGCAAGATACAGAGAATTGAAGATGGAAGAAATCTTAAATCTTCCTGCAGAAGAAGATTGTCAACCAATATATGACAAGACCGAAAAAGAGCTTGAAGCATTTGGAGTAGTTATGCAAAATGTAGAAAAGACTTTAAAAACAAAAAGAGCTATGGAAACTCTTTTTGAAAAGAAGTAGGAGGTTTTATGACAAAACAAGAAGCTATTCAAAAAATAGATTTTTTGGTTGAAAAGCATATTCAAAAAATATTGACAATGCAAAAGTTGAGAAAAAAATAAAAAGTCCTAAATTAGGACTTTTTTTATTGATTTGTTATAAAGGATTTTTTAATGTCGACATAATAATTTCGAAAGCCTTGTCTTCTTTTTTCTTTTTAAATTTTTCATAAATATAAAATGGCGAAATTGAAACAATCGCTATCAAAATGACCAAAATTGCATAAGTGTATAAATGTGAGTGACCAGGGAACAAATTGAAAGGCAAGCCATTTTCCATAAGGAACAAGAAATTTGCGCCCTCAACCAAAGTGTTTCCAAGCATTGACCATGCGGCAAGAAGCCCTAGCCCGATAAATGCTTGCCAAAAATCTTTTACCCTGACTTTGAAATATCCACTTGCTATGCAAGCAATAACTACTGTAGGCATCAAGAAGTGCAAAAGCAAGCTTTCATAATGTAAGAAAGAAAGCGTGCTAAGATAATAATAGTCTCCAAAGATAAATGTGAGAATTCCTCCAAAGAAGGTCACTACTAAAACCGGCAAGAAAAACTTTTTGGTGTTTGTGAGAAAGAATGCTGGGAACACAAAACTCATTACATGGCATAAGTGCCAAGGCAAAACCTCTACAAAAGTTTGCGATCCAGAAAAATAAAGAAGAGACATTCTAAAAATTCTGAAAAACACCATAAAGTAGCAGATCACAGTTGTCATAATCAAAGCAAACTTCTTGTATTTTTTGCAAATAAACCAACAGCAAACAAGCCAACCAGTCAAAATCACGATTAAAGTAATATGTAATGGACACCAAAGTCCCGGGCCTGAGCCCATAACTTCCCCATTTTCTATAAGCCAGTCATAAAAAGTAAAAATTGAATTAAGCATAAATAGTCTCCGAATATATTTTAAAACATTAGAAAATATATTTCAAAACGTTTTTAAATAATTTACAAAGTTTTTTTAATGTGATAAAATTCTATGTAGGAGAATATGCAAATATGTTTTTTAGAAAAGATTTACGAAATGCTGAAAGAGAAATTAAAAAAGAAAATCTTTTTTTAGAAGGAAGTGAAGGAGATGCAATCATAAGTGTGAAAGCAGAAGAGAGTGAAAAACTTTTTTCTAGTTATAGTTTCGACAGCTCCGACAAGCTTAATCCTGATCTTGGAGAATTTATTTGGGACAGAGCAAAGTTCGTTCCGTCAAGCAAAGATATAAAAATAAAGATTTACACAAATGATAGGGCAGACGATCAGGAAATCAAAACAGCCATAAAAAATCATTTCAAAGAGGAATATGTTGAGAACAAAAACAATATGAAGCAAAAACTCTATTTGTCTTTGGCAATGTTTTTTGCAGGATTGTTTTGTCTCTCTATTTTACTGTTGCAACACACTTTTTTTTACAATGAATATGTTGAATACGTCATTGATATTGCGACATGGGTTTTCTTCTGGGAAGCTATAGATGTTTATTTTATCGAGCGCTCCAAAAATAGAAAGAAATGTGCAATCTTGTTAAAATTATGTATGGCAGAAATTGAAGTAGTAAAGCTTAAAAAACTTAACAAAAAACGGGAGAATGTATGATAGAACTCAAAAACATTTCTTTTAAAATCTTTGACGAAAAAGAACAAAAAGACAAGTATATCTTAAAAAATATGTCTGTAAAATTTCCAGAAAATAAAATTACGGTAATCACAGGGCAAAATGGAAGCGGAAAATCAACTCTTATTAAATTAATTATGGGTATTTTGTCTCCCACAACAGGAGACATCTTTTTCAATGGGCAAAATATCACAAAAACTACAGTTTCAGAGAGAGCGAATCTTGGTTTGACTTTGGCTTTTCAACAACCGGTTAGATTTAAAGGTCTAACGGTTGGACAACTTTTAAATCTAGCTAACAAATCAAAGAACAATCTATCTGATTCTTGCGAATATTTGTCTAGAGTTGGCCTTTGTGCAAAAGAATATATCAATAGAGAATTTGACGATACTTTGTCAGGTGGAGAAGCAAAAAGAATTGAATTGGCGATGGCGCTTGCAAAACAAGGCAAAGTCTTTTTGTTTGACGAACCCGAAGCAGGGATTGATCTTTGGAGTTTTGATGGTCTTGTGGAGATTTTTAAAAGCCTTAAAAACAAAACAGTGATTGTAGTAAGCCATCAAAAAAAACTTATTGAAAGTGCTGATTATGTTTTTGTTCTAAACGACGAAGGATCGGTTTTTGGCAAAAGAAAGGATATGGAGAAATTTTTAAACAATCCTGTCTGTCTCAAAATGGGAGGTAGAACTTGATGGGAAAATTAAACAAAATTGACAAAGACCTCTTAGAAAAGATTGCAGATTTGCACAAAATCCCTGCAGGAAGTTTTAATATTAGAAAAAATGGCGAAGCGATTGAAAGAGCATCAAACAAAGACATTCAAATTGTGCCTAAGCAAGATAAAAGTGGAATTGATATAATTGTAGCACCAAATGTAAAAAACAAAAGTGTGCATATTCCAGTTATCGTAACGGTAGGGGGATTTAGTGACCTTGTTTACAATGATTTTTATATTGGTGAAAATGCAGAAGTTTTGATTGTGGCTGGCTGTGGGGTTCACAACAATACGTCTGAAAAAAGTGGACATGACGGGATCCACTCCTTCCATTTAGAAAAAGGGTGTAAGGTCAAATATATTGAAAAACATTTGGGCATTGGTGAGGGAGAAAAAGTTTTAAACCCAACAACTTATATTCAAATGGAAGACGAGAGTATTTTTGAAATGGAAACTATTCAACTTGGAGGAGTTTCTTATTCAAAAAGAGACACAAAAGCTGTTTTAAAAGGAAATGCAAAGCTTGTAGTAAATGAAAAGATTTTGACCGATCAAAAACAAGTAGCAAAGACAAATTTTAAAATTGTGTTAAAGGGGGAGAAATCTTCTGTTGAAGTAAAAAGTCGTAGTGTAGCTAAAGACAAATCAAGACAAGAATTTGTTTCAAACATAATAGGAAAAAATGAATGTTTTGGGCACGTAGAGTGTGACGGGATTATGCTAGGACAAGCAAGAATAGATTCTGTGCCAAAGATATCTGCACAACACAATATGGCAACTCTTGTTCATGAAGCAGCAATTGGAAAAATTGCAGGAGATCAGCTTTTAAAGTTGCAAACATTGGGGTTGACTGAAGAAGAAGCCCAAGAAGAGATAATCAAAGGCTTTTTGAAATAATATGTTAAATAAACTTTGAAGATCTCAGAAGATTGTGATATACTTATTTTGTAAAGGAAGTTAAATGAAAAATATTATTGAAATTAGAGATTTAAGAAAATCATATGGTGATGTTAAAGCTGTAGACGGTATTTCTTTTGATGTTAAGGCCGGCAGTCTTTTTGCTTTTTTGGGACTTAACGGCGCAGGAAAATCAACGACAATAAATATTATTTGTTCGATTCTGAAAAAAGATAGTGGAAAGATTTTTGTAAACGGGTTTGACTTGGACGAAAAGGCTGACGAAATCAAGGCTCTTATTGGAGTTGTTTTTCAAAACTCGGCACTTGACAACACCTTAACAGTAAAAGAAAACTTGACTATTCGCGCTGGTTATTATGGATTGAAAGGCAAAGCATGGCAAAAGAGACTAAATGAACTTGTTGAGATTTTAGAACTCGAAAAAATACTTAAACGTCCACTTAAGAATTTGAGTGGAGGACAAAAAAGAAGAGTTGATATCGCGAGAGGCCTGATAAATTATCCAAAAATTTTGATTTTGGACGAGCCAACTACAGGACTTGATCCTCAGACAAGAATGAAGATTTGGGATCTTATTGATTATTTAAGAAAAAAACGCAAAATGACGGTGTTTTTAACAACCCATTATATGGAAGAGGCAAACAAAGCAGACAATGTTGTTATGCTGGATTCGGGAAGAATTGTTGCAAATGACACTCCTCATAATTTAAAATCAAAATATTCTTCAGATTATATAAAGATTTATATGGAAAGAAACTTAGAGTTTGAAGACGAATTTGATGGTGAATTTGAATATAATAATGATTATTATCTAATCAAAATAAAAAACAGCGAAGAGGCAAAAGTGATTTTGCAACAATATGACAAATATATGAAAGATTTTGAAGTTTTGAAAGGTGATATGGACGACGTCTTTTTGAATATCACAGGTAAAAACTTCCACAGTGGAGAGAATAATGAAGAAAAGTAACAATGCCCTTTCTTTGTATGTGCTTGTCAAGAGAAATATAACATTGTATATGAAAGACAGAATGACAGTTATGTTTTCTGTTTTGGCGCCTATTATTGTGCTTTTAATATATATTTTGTTTTTAGGAGATCTTCAAGTAGAATCAATTAGTGGAATGTTGGGGGAATATGGATTGGAAGGAGTTTTGCAAAAATCTGACATTCAAGCTTTGATAAACAACTGGATGATAGCTGGGGTGATGGGGGTTTCTTGTGTGACTGTGGCTATAAATGCCAATATTGTTATGGTAAGAGACAAAATGAATGGAAGTATAAACGACATTTTGGCAAGTCCAGTAAAACGTTGGGTGATTTATGCAAGTTACATAATTTCTTGCTTTTTGATTACGTTTTGTATTTGTCTTATTGTTCTGTTGCTTTCAATTGTTTATTTGGCAGCTACGGGTGGATTGATGTTGTCGTTTGTAGATTTTTTGTCTATCTTTGGAAGTACGATTTTGTCAACTCTTTCGTCAGCTTTTCTTGCTACACTTATTTGCAGTTTTATCAAATCAACAGGGACTTTGGCTGCTCTGAACGGAATCTTCGGAACTGCTATGGGCTTCTTGATTGGGGCGTATTTGCCGTTTAGTATGATGCCAAAGTTTATGCAATATATGGCGTGTTTCATACCCGGCACTTATTCAGCAGGGCTTTTTAGAAACTTTTTCCTTAAAGGTGTATTGAGCAACTTTTCTGCAAAACTTCCACCGGAAAGCAATATTATTGAAACGTTGATGGAAAACTATTCTATAAGACTTGAACTTTTCGGGACAGAAATTTCTGCTGGCTATATGGCTTTGGCCTTGATTTTTGCTATAGTTTTATTTGCTTCTCTTTTATTAATTTTTTATTCAAATAAAAAAACAAACTTTTTTGCAGTTGGAAAGAAACGTAAAAAGGCGAAATCTAAGAGAAAATAAAAACTGACAAACCGAGGAGAAAAATATGTGGTCCAAGTTGCATTTAATAACTTTGTTGCCTGCACTTGTAGTTTTTGGGCTGTTGGCATGGTTGATTGGTTATTTGTTGAGAAACAAGAGTGAAAAAATTAGAATGATTCCAATTCAGATAATTGCTATCATTCTGATTGTTTTAGAAATTATAAAACAAGTGTATTGCATTATAGACGGATATGATCTTTATGCAATTCCGTTGCATTTTTGCAGTTTGTTTTTGTATTTGTTTCCAGCGATGGCGTTTTATAACGGCAAACATAAAGACTCAATAAGAATTTGGACTCTGCTTTCTTGTATGATTTTGTTTTGTGGCATGATGGTAGGACCAACATTGATTTATGGGGTCGGCTCCCTTGAAGGATTTGCAACGAATTTGTTGTCCTTTCACACAGTTACGTACCACAATTTGGTGCTGTTTGGGTTATTTTTAATTATTGCATTGAGATTGTTTAAGACTAACACCAAAAGAGATTTGCTTACAATTCTTTTTGGATATTTAAGCTATGGAATAATTGCAGGTTCGATGGCACAAATTTTGAAGACAAATTTCAATAATTTTTATCAAAGCAATATACCATTTGTTGAAAACATAAGATTGGTGGTTGTAGAAAATCTGGGTTGGTTTGGTCAATTTTTGTATGTTTTTATAATTACATGTGCTGAAATGGCTTTGGCTTATATTTGCTATGGGGCAATTAAATTGGGCTGTCTAATTTACAAAAAAATTAAAGAAAAGCAAAACAAAGAAAAAACTGTAGAACGACAAGGTTAAGAAAAAATTGGGAGTTGTAAATGAAAGTAGCTATCGTAACGATATATGATTATTTTAATCACGGAAATAGACTGCAAAATTATGCTTTGGAAAAAGCAATTTCAAAATTTGGGTATGATGTAGAGACTTTGGCTGTACCTCCAAAGAAGTTTTATCCTTTCTTTTTTGGAATGGCAGGAGTTTTTAGCTTTTTACCTGTAACAAAAAGAATTAAAAATTCTATGAAATTTACAAAACAATCTTTGAAAAGCAAAACGTTTTGTAAATATTCTAAAAAGAATTTGGAAAAAACAAACGGAAATTATGATTGTTTTGTTATTGGGAGTGATCAAGTTTGGAATCCCAAATATATCATAAACAATGATGTAAGTTTTTTGAAATTTGTAGATGCTGAAAAGACAGTTGCGTACGCGCCAAGTTTTGGAATTGAAACCGTGCCAGAAAAATATCAAAAAGACTTTGCCGAGGGCTTAAATCATATAAAATATCTTTCTTCACGAGAAAAAGAGGGAACTGAAATAATCAAAACTCTTACTCAAAAAGATGCAGAAGTTGTTGTTGATCCTACGGTTTTGCTTACTAAAGAAGAATGGGAATCCTTTGCTGAGCCGGTAAAAAAATTGCCAGAAAAATATATTTTGACGTATTTTTTGGGCAAGTCAAAAGCTTATAGAGAAGAAGTGGAAAAAATAGCAAAAGAAAACAACTTGCAAGTAATAAACTTGAATGCTCCATTTGATAAATTTCACAAATCGAACCCAAAACAGTTTATGTATTTGATAAAAAATGCAGAGCTTGTTTGTTCAAATTCTTTTCACGGAAATGTTTTGTCAATTATTATGGAAAAGCCTTTTATATCTTTTGTGCCCACTCATAAAACACGATCAAGAATTGTACACTTGTTGAAAAATTTTGGGCTTGAAGACAGAAATTTTGAAATTTTGAAAAAAGAAGAATATTTTAATGCTGATTTTTCGTTTTCAAGAGAAAAAATTGAAAAGCAGAGAGCTGAGAGCTTGAAATATTTGGAACAATCCCTAAATGAAGTCAAAACTCATAGGGGGGGGTACAAAGAAAAGTGCTACAAGGACAAAAAGGACTGTAGTGGTTGTTATGCCTGCGCAAGCATTTGTCCAAAAGGCTGTATAGAAATGACTTATGACGAAGAAGGTTTTTGGTATCCAAAAATTAACAACTTAAAGTGCATAAATTGTGGCTTGTGCAAAAAGATTTGTCCTGTTTTAAACAAAAAGAAAAAAGAAGAAAGTGAGCCAAAAGCTTATGCTGCTTATAACAAAGATTTGGAAGTAAGGCTGAAAAGTTCCTCTGGTGGAATTTTTTCTGTTTTAGCAGAAAAGATTTTAGACAATGGTGGAGTGGTTTTTGGTGTAGGATTCAACAAAGATTTTGAGGTGGAACATCAAGCGATTGAAAACAAAGAAGATTTGTCAAAACTTCGAATTTCGAAGTATGTTCAAAGCAGAATAGGAAATTGTTTTGTTCAAGCAAAAAAATTTCTAGATGCTGGAAGACAAGTTTTGTTTACTGGCACAGCTTGTCAAATCGCAGGTTTGTTGAGTTATTTGCAAAAAGATTATGACAATTTGTTCACGCAAGATATAATTTGCCACGGAGTTCCTTCGCCACTTGTTTGGAAAAATTATGTTCAATATAGAGAAGAAAAAGCAGGGGCTAAAACAGAACAAATCATTTTTAGAAGAAAATATAGCGACAACAAAAAAGTTCATTTTTATTATAAATTTGAAAATGGAAATGAACATAAAACAATCTATTACAGAGACCCTATGTTAAAATTGTTTTTTCTAAACAAATGTTTGAGACCTTCTTGTCATGCTTGTTCTTTCAAAAACAAAAACAGACAAGCTGATATTACTTTGGCTGATTTTTGGGGAGTGAAAAATGTTGCCCCTGATATGGACGACGACAAAGGAACTTCTCTTGTGATAGTTCATTCTCAAAAAGGACAGCAAGTGTTTGAAGGAGCAAAGGAGAAAATAGAGTTTAAAGAGGTTGAATTTAAAAAAGCAATAAAGAAAAATCCTCTTATGCTTCGTTCGGCAAGACCTTTTAGTAGAAAAAGCTTTATGCGAGATTATAAAAAGAAACCTTTTAAAAAAGTTATTGGAAGATATGGAGAACAATTGTTTTAAAATAAAAATGGCATTTTTGCCGTTTTTTTATCATAAAAAATAGAAATTGGGTATAAATAAATTGAAAAATTCGACAAAATGTGATATTCTGACAAAAAGGAGAAAAAATGACGTTAGAATCGAAAAGGAACTGGCTTCTAATTTTACAAATTTTTTGTTTGATTGAGGGGATATTGATGTGTATCACTATCGTAGGAGCGATTTTTGGCGCTTTTGCAATAATCGCATCAAACAAATTTAAAGCAATGAAAGAAAAAGACGACCAAACATTGACCGAGGCAATTAAGAAGAAAGATAATTTAGGCTGGGCAGTATTCTCTATTTTTGCTTGTGGAATTGTAGGGGTATTAGGTATGGTTTTTGTATATTTTTTGGATACAACACCTGATAAAAAAGACGATAATATTATAGATATATAAAAAAAGACGGCAACAGCTGTCTTTTTTTGTTAAAAGTCTTTATCTCTTTCTGTCAATTTGCTTGCAGAGGCTTTTTTTCTTTCGTCTAAATACCTTTGATGTCTAGCGAGTGCGGCCTCATAATATAAATGAACACCAGAGTTGAGTTCGTCAACCACTCTTTTTAGTTTTTTAATATCAAAAGAGGTTTTGGGGTCTGCTTGAGCAAATTCCCAACAATTTCTGTATTTGATCAATTCTCCTCCAAATTGAAAGATTCGTCTATCGATGGTAGAAAGATCGTTGTGATAGGAGCATGTAAAATCCAAGCAACAACCACCTTTGCCGGGGTGTGTGATTGTCATTTCTACAGGAGAGAACATTTCTTTTCCTACACGGGCCCAACCAATGCAAGATAGCTCATAAACTCTTCCAGTAGAGATGTCTTTTACTCTATCTCCAATATTGTTTTTTATACACAACATGCAATATTTTTTGTTTGGTCTTATATTATCTATTGCATGAACGTCCCAGTATGTTTCCATAACGTTTTCTTTCGCAAACAAAATTAAATCTTCTTTTCTATAATATCTTTTTTTCTCGGGTTCTTGTTTTGAATCGGTTTGTCTAACGCGTTTTTTAAAAATCATTTGTATCTCCTTTGATAAATATATCATAAAGAAAAAGTCATTTCAATATAAAAATACAAAAAATAGAAAGAATTTATAAAAATTTGTTCCTTTCATTATTAAAAATTCTCTGAATAAAAAAGACATTCTTTTTTGAATGTCTCTAGATTTTGGTATAGCGGCAGGATTGCCTGCTTTAAAAATCGCCCACGTATAGATGTGAGTTACGCTATCTGTGCATACCAATGGATACGATGTCCATACACAAACCATTGGCAGCTTGGTGCGAAGTATTGTATCTCAGTTGAACCCTATTTTATATTTTCTTTTCCAAACTGTCTTTTCATTATTTCTAATGCATTATTATGAATTTTTTTGTTTCTTGATGAACTTGCACACAAGTCAGACAAAATTATAGGCTTGATATTATTATCAAATAGATTAAATGCTATTGCTAAACAGCATGCATCTGTATCTGTTCCACAAATTTCCATTTCGGTTATACCTAAATCTTTAAACATTTTAATGTTATCACAAGATAAACCATAACAATTTTTTGATAGAATTTTTGCACCTTTTGGAATATCTAAAATTAATTCTTGCTCCTCTTCTTTTGTAATTCCATTCCAATTTAAAAGTTTTGTATATGGGCTTTCGCAATCATTGACACATTTTGTGAAAAATATATTATCAAAATTATTCTGTTTTAAATAATTTTTAATCTTTTCAATCAAATGATGATTGGTTTTTTTCATAAAACCTTTTTGCATGTCAACAATAATGATATTTTTCATGTTACCCCCTAAAATTTAAAAAACTCAATTGCCCCAAACATGGGTTCAACTGAGTCTTAATTGGTGCGTCGCAAGGGATTCGAACCCCTGACCTTTCGTTCCGTAGACGAACGCTCTATCCAGCTGAGCTAGCGGCGCATAATTTATTAAGTCGTGAGATTTAATACTTTTGCATTATAACAAAAAAAACAAGAAATGTAAATCCATTTTTATAAAATTGTCAAAAAATTAAATCAAAGCCATAAAATTTAACAAAAAAACAGCTTTTGTGCTGCTTTTTATAATCCTTTTACTGCAGGAGTTTTAAGTTTTGCTTTTTTCATGACAGGAGAACTACATTTTGCTACTGTCTCAACAAGCAATTTAAATGTATCTTCATGGCTTGCAATGACATGGTGGCCATCTATAAATTTATGTAAACAACCGGCCTCTTCCATAAGCAAAATTCCAGGAATAATATCCCAAGGTTTTCCGTCGTTTGTTATGACTCCACCAAGTTGTCCTTCAGCCATCATGTATGAGTTTACGCAACTTGTAGTTACATCTCTTAATTTTAAAACTTTTTTCTTCAACATTTTTGAGGCTTTATATTGAAAATCAATTTCGTGGACATTAAATCCTATCAAAGCTCTGTCAGGGTCTTTCTTTTTGACAACAAATTTTTTACCATTTTTGAAAGAACCAAACCCCTTAGCACTATAAAACTTGTTTTTTGTGTCAGGGAAATATATCGCTGATGCAAGAATAACATCGTTTTCTACATAAGCAATTTGGATGCCCCATAAGTTGAAAAGATTATTTGCGAAATTGACAGTTCCGTCAATGGGATCTATTACAAAATAGGTCCCTTTGGCTGTGGACTTTTTATTAAACTCTTCGCTTACAATTTTTATGCCCGGATGGGTTTTTAAAAGTTTTTCAATCAAGAAATTTTCGATAGAAGTGTCCATGGTTGTGACCAAATCGTGGACATCTTTTTCTTCCACTTTAATATCAAGTTTTTTAAATTTTTTGTTTGCTTTAATCAAAAGACTAAGCAGATATTTTGCCATTTGCAAATTGTTTGAAATTTTCATGTTTATATTTAATCACAATAAAAAGCTTAAGTCAAACAAAAAAAAGAATGTTTAGTGTTCTTCATTTAAAAATTTGTGTATGCTGTGAGCAAGGTTTTTGTGAATGCCTTTAACCAACATAAGTTCTTCAACTGAAGCTTTTGCAATATTTTCGGTTGTTCCAAAAGCTTTGAGAAGGGCATCAATTTTCGTTTTTCCAAGACCGTTGATTTCTTCAAGAATTGATTTTGTTTGAGATTTTGTTCGAAGCTCTCTATGGAATGTTATTGCAAACCTATGAGCCTCGTCACGAACTCTTTGCAAAAGTTTGAGCTCGGCGCTTGCATATTTCAAAATGATAGGGATATGTGAGTTTGGCAAAAATACTTCTTCGATACGTTTTGCCAAAGAAACCATTTCAATTTCGTGTTCAAGACCAAAATCCTGCAAGATTTCATAACAAGAAGAAAGTTGTCCTTTTCCACCGTCGATAATTAATAAGTCTGGCTTTTCCTTAAAGCTTTCACCATTTTTATCGATAAGTCTTTTGAGTCGGCGAGTAAGCGCTTCTTTGAGGCAAGCAAAGTCATTTGAGCCTTCAACAGTTTTTATTTTAAATTTGCGATATTGCTTTTTATCTGCTTTGCCGTTTGTAAACACAACCATAGATGCGACCTTGTTTGTTCCACTGATGTGTGAAATATCATAGCATTCTATTCTTTTTGGCAAAGACTTCAAGCCAAGTTTGTCTTTGAGCAAAGTCAAAGCTCCGAGAGTGGAGTTGTAATTTGCCTTCTCTTTTTCTAAACTTTTTTCTAAATATTCGACGGCGTTTGTTTTTGCCATTTTCAAAAGGGTAGAATTTATTGCGATGGGGTTTGAAATGATATGGACTTTTTTATTTAAAAATCCACACAGCAATTCTTGATTGATTTGGTGGCTGACGATTATTTCGTGAGGAACGATTACGTTTGAATAATATTGACACAAGAAATTGAAGAGGGTCTCGCTTTCTTCAAGCTCGGCATCTGTCTGTTGATAATTTGTCACGCCGAGAATTTTTCCACCACGAATTACCATAACGGTTATCACACCACTCAATCCGTCTGTATGGAAGGCGAAAACATCTTTATCCACGTCTTTTGGAAGGTTTGCAACAACTCTTTGCTTGAGTTTTTCAACCATCTTTAAACATTCACGAAGTTCGATTGCTCTTTCAAAATTTTGTAGTTCTGAAGCGACTTCCATTTTTTTTCGCAAAATTTCTTCGATTTCTTCGTCGTTTCCACTTAAGAAGCGAATAACTTTTTTGATTTCTTCTGCATATTTTTCTTTGTTTGCTCGTCCTGTGCAAGGCCCAAGGCAAAGCCCCAACGAAAAATTCAAGCATTCGCGTTTTGCATTTCCGTTGATTTTTGTTTTGCAGGTTCTGATTTTAAAAGCCATAGAAATGGTTTTCAAAAGTTCTCGTGGGTCGATTCCTGCAAAGTAAGGGCCAAAATATTTTTCTCCGTCATTTTTTTTGACTTTTCTAACAATTTCAATGCTAGGAAATTCTTCTTTTATGTTGATTCTTATATAAGGAAAGGCTTTTCCGTCTTTCAACAAGATGTTGTAAAAGGGTTGGTGTTTTTTTATTAGATTGCTTTCAAGAGCGAGAGCATCAAGCTCTGACATTGTAATAAAATAGTCAAAATCTGCAATGTTGTTGACCATTGTCTGAACTTTTTTTGGCTTTGGGGACGAACGAAAATATTGGCTAACTCTATTTTTCAAGTTTTTAGCTTTGCCAATATAAATAATTTCTCCATTTCGATCTCGCATTAAATACACGCCCGGCTTGGTTGTAAGAGTTTTGAGTTTTTCTTTGATTGTTTCGTTCATATTTTTATTATACTATTTTTGTTGAAAAAATCAAAGATTTGCTTTCGTTTTTTAAGGGGATAGAAAAAATTGATCTAAAATTTCAATTTTTTAACAAAGTATTGGCAAAAGTTCGCAAAATCAGAGCGAGTTTTTTTAGTTATTTTGGACAAATTTGTTGTAAATTGTAATTTTATTTGTTATAATGAGAAAAATAAAACAAGGAGGACAGGGTTTTGTCAACGTCAATGCTTTTGGGTGCGTTTGATTGGTTAGCAGATTTCTTTAAAGCACTGTTTAACCTCATTCCAAAAATTATTTATCTTTTGTATGCATCTTTGGCTTGCTTGGTGGATGTTTTTCAAATGGTGTTCAGAAAGTTGGCTGGGTTGGATGTGTATTATGTTGACGGCGAACCTGTGGCTGGAGATATTGTTTATGGGTTTATTACCGGCATTTTAGGCATCAACGCTCAAGGTGTTGAATATCCAATTCTTTCGACAGTATTTTGGTCATTTATGGTTTTTGGCCTTATTATGCTTTTTATGACTACAATTGTAGCAATCGTAAAGAGTCATTATTCTTATGACGACAAGGCAGCAAAAGGTCCAATGCAATATGTTTATACAGCAGGAAAGGCAGTTATCAACATGGTTGCTGCTCCTATCATTATTGTTTTGGGGTTGTATTTATCACAGGCGATTTTGACGGCTTTGGATAATATAACTTCCATTTCTAGTTCTTCTGTTGTGGCATTGTATGGTGACAAGGTCAGTTTGCTAGAATCGGTGCGAACGCGAGCCTCGGCGACGACAGACGACGAGGGAAATCTAGAAGAGGCCTCCAGTGACGAAAAAACATACATATATTATGATATTTTTGGATTTTCGGCAGGGGTAACCTACGGAAAAGAAGTGGACCACTGGTATGCAGACCATAAAGACTCTGCTTTGGTTGGTGCGACAAATCAAACCTTCTCAGGTTCGCTATTTAGAGTCGCTGCTTACAATGCAAACCGTGCTAGAATAAATAATTGGTGGTCAAATGATGTAAACTATACCGGCAAGGCTGGAACGGATTACGAACTTTTTGCAAATGCTTCTAGTGACGAAAATTTGGCAGAAATGATAGACACAGCATTTGCTTGTGCATTGCATGCTAAAGATGGAAAATCTTTCGAACTTGATTATAAAGACGAAGTGCTTGCAAACGAAACATCGTTGGATTATTTCACAAACTTCTTGACGACCAAAGCATCTGCATTTTCAAAGTTTAATGTTGGTTTGGTTTGGTACTATTATGACTTGTGGAATTTTAACTTTGTGGTTGGTTTTGCTTCGGTAGTAGTTTGTGCAATGTTGTTTGTAAACATCATAATGGGCTTAATATCACGTCTTATTATGATGATTGGCTTGTTCTTGATTGCACCACCATTGTTTGGTTTGGCTCCATTGGATGGGGGAAAAGCTGGAGGAGAGTGGCGCAAAAACTTTATGCAACAAACACTTATGGCTTATGGAGCAGTTCTTGGAATGAATATATTCTTCCTGATAATGCCATATCTAAACACCATAAACTTCTTTAATATTCCAATCGCAGATTATTTGATGCAGACATTGATTATCTTGGTTGGCTTGGTTACTATCAAAGCCTTCATTGGTATGGTTTCTGGGCTTATTGGTGGTGCAGATGCACAATCAACAGGAAAAGATATTGCTACCGAAGTTGGTGGCGCTGCACTTACTGGTGCGACAATGACCTTAGGAGCAGGAAAGGTTGCTTTTGGTTTAGGAAAAGGAGCAGTAAACCTTGGTATTGGCGCAGGAAGAAAAGTGCAACAGGGAGTTCATAAGATTGGAGAACATAGAAATCAAAAGAAACTTGGAGTTTCTGAAGATTATGAAAAGAAAGAAAATGTTATTCAAGCTTTGGCTCGTAAGGATCTTACATCATGGAAAAAAGACGATGTTTATCAAATGGCATCGGATCAAGGTCTTTCTAGGAGAGATGCTAGACAACTTTGGAGACAAACTCAAAGAACTATTAAATCTGGCAATAACCCAACAGATGGAAAGAAGGACTTTATGGGTAGAACAAATTACAAACAAAGAGCCGACACATTGAGAGCTGGTCTTGCAGAGAGAGATAAGGGCTATAGAGCAGAAAGACAAATTTATGAGTCTTCTAAAAACAATATTGAATATGGAAGACAAAGAGCTGCAAGAAGGGCTATATTAAAGCAAAATATTTCTGATCACCAAACAAGTGGAGCTGCAGCTAGAGCCGCAGGAAATGCGAGATTAAAGAGAGCTGGAGGAGATGCTATTAAGTCTTTGGGACCAAAAGGTTATTTGGGAATGGTAAAAGACACTCTTACTTCTAACAACTTGTTCTCTAAATATGGAGAAGATGTGAAGAAGAAAAAAGAGAAAGCAGAAGCAAAAGCTGCTCAGGAAGCAGAAGAAAAGAGACATAAGGAAGAAAAAGAAGCTCGAGATGCGACTCTTGACGTGCTTGGAGAAATCAGAGACAAACTTTAGTTGGAGGCATAAAATATGGGCATTTTGAAAAACGTAGCAGACTTGTTTAAAAAAGCTTTTGTTGATCAAAACCCTTTGTTTGAAGAGTACAACAAAAAGGCTAAAGCTGATCGCGAAAGAAAGGAAAAAGAAGCTAGGCGCAAACTTGAAGAACAACGTCACGAAGAAAAAATGGAAGACAACAGAAAAATGCTTGAAATCCTTCGTGATATTGAAAGAAAGTTGTAATGCTTAAAAAAGACTAGAATCACATCTAGTCTTTTTTGTTTCTAATATTTAAATTGTCGAAGGTCCGACAGCGAAGGTGGTTCGGAGCACATCGGAGATGTGCACGAGGGGAAGCCTTGCAAGCTCACCTAAAGGTAATAAAAAAACTGGGGCTTCCCAGTTTGCTTTGGTGGTGATAGGTGGGCTCGAACCACCGACCTTATGGGTATGAACCATACGCTCTAGCCAGCTGAGCTACATCACCAAATTTTTGATTGAACACGATAATTATACACAAAACGGCTTTAGATGTCAATTATTTTAAGCAAAATTTTTGCGCAGAAAACGAAATAGTTGATTTTGGGGACAAAAAAGTATTATAATCAAATATAAAGGAGTTTAAAAATGATAGAAGAACAAATAAAAAAAGCAAATATAGAAGCAATGAAAAACAAAGATTCAGTAGCGAGAGCTTTCTACAGTGTTTTAATGAACAAGATTTTGCTTGAAAAAATTGCTCGTAGAGAAAGTGGAAAAGAACTTGTTGATGCTGACATTTCAAATATAATTCAAAAGTTGATTAAAGAACTCAACGACGAAAAAGACAATTATCAAAAGGTTGGAAATGCAGAAGAAGTTTCAAAAATTGAAAGACAAATTGAAATTGCTTCTGCTTACTTGCCAAAAATGTTGAGCAAAGACGAAATCAAAGAGATTATCAGTGGGCTTGCAGACAAAAGCATTCCAACAGTTATGAAACATTTTAAAGCAAACTTCAATGGACAAGTTGATATGAGACTTGTTCAAGAGGCTTTAAAGGAAATGGCATGAAAGTTTTTGCAATAAGCGACTTGCACTTGTCTGTAAACAATCCGAAGCCGATGGATATTTTTGGCCCTACTTGGGAAGGTTATTTAGACAAAATTGTACAAGACTGGAAAAGCAAAGTTTCAGAAGAAGATGTTGTGCTTATGTGTGGGGACTTCTCTTGGGCAATGCACTTGGAAGATGCGATAGCAGATTTTGAAATGATAAAAGCTTTGCCTGGAAAGAAAGTGATAATTCGAGGCAATCACGATTATTGGTGGAAAAGCATCAGTGCAGTAAGAAACATATTGCCTTTTGGTTTTTATGCAATTCAAAACGATGCTATAAAGTTTGAAGACCTAATCGTTTGTGGAACGCGTCTTTGGAATTTGCCTGACGGAAACAAGCCTCAAAGTCCAGAAGACGAAAAAATTTATCGAAGAGAGCTTATTAGACTTGAAATGACGTTGCAAAACGCTATGAAATTGAAAACAAACAATGAAAAAGTGATATGTATGTTGCATTATCCACCTTATACATTTAAAGAAGAAGACAATGAAATTACTCAAATGCTTGAAAATTATGGAGTGGATTGTGTTGTTTATGGACATATTCACGCTTTTTGCAAGCAAAATTTGATCTTGACTAAAAACAATGTCAATTATTATCTCTCTTCTTGCGATATTGTGGGTAATCAATTGATTGAAATAAACTAAGTTTTTGGAAAATTATTGACTTTTGTGGCAATAATATAGTAAAATCATTCTACTTGGAGTTTTAAATGAAAAAATTTACGAAAATAATGTGCGCAGTTTTATGCTTTGGCTTTTTGTTAACGGGTTGCGCAACCGTTAAAAACATTAAAAATGATTATGAAGAATTGATTTACAATGGCAATTCTGCTGTAATGGTTGATGGAAATCTCTATTACGGAAATTCTTTTGCTACTGTAGAAAGCGAAAGTGATTATAAAGAAGGAAGAAAAGTTTCATATCTTGCAAGACTCAACTTAAACAATTCTATCGATTCTGAAGGAATAGATTATTCGCCAGAAGATGTTGAAACTGTTTCAAAAGAAGTTGTAGGACACAACCATACTTTTATGTTTGTTTTGGGAAAATATGTTTATTACACAACGCCAAACAAACAAGAATTTGCAAACGACGAAGGAGAGCCTACACATTATTACAACTATTCAACTCTTTATAGAAGCAAATTAAATGGCGATAGCAAAAAGAAAATCTTAACAACTGATGGCGAAGTTAAAAACATTGAAGTTTTGAAATATGATGGAAAATATTATGTAGTAATTTTGGCTGGTCAAACATTGACAAAGGTTTGTGTTGGAAATTCTAGCAAGCCTCAAGCAAAAGTTGAAGAAATTGCAACAGATGTTACTAGTGTGGCTATTCCAGAGACTTTCCAAAAAGACAAAGCTAGCAGTTCTCTGGATTGGAACGGATATGTGTATTACACAACAAACAAATCTGATCCAGACAATGCAGACGTTTCAGGAACTATCATAAACAGAGTTCTTGTTTCAAAAAACGATTCAGAAGAACTTGAGGGTTATACGGGTTCTATTAGTTTTGTTGGCAGACAAGAGGATGTAGTGTTCTTCACTCAATCTGCAAGCGGTGGAACATTTACTTATGCTGCTGACTTGACAGACGACAATTCGCAATATGCAATCAGAAACAACAAAAAACTTTTCTATGAAGGAACTGCAGGCGAAATCTCAGAAATAAAAACTCAAATGTCTGAAGGTTGTGAAAATAGTGGATATGTATTTACAGTAGATTCAATTTTGATGTATGCCAAAGAAAAAGAATCTGCATACACTACAAGGAACATCTCTTTTATGACAAGTGAAGCTGTAACAGATTACAATGTCTTGACCGTTGATGGCAGAACTGTTTATCTTTCAACAACAAGTGGAGTGTTCCGTGCAGATATATCTTCGGTAGTTGCAGGTATAACATCAACAGTAAATTGCAAGATAGTTACTGAAATGGCAGAAATTTATGATGGTACGATTTGTTCGTTTGATGGAGAAAACATTTATTTCTTTGCAAAGTTGCAATCACTCTCAAGCGAAACGACAGATACAGAAGATTCAGAAGAAACAGATGACACATATTATTTATATCGTGCAAATGTAAATAAAGAATATTCATATGAAAGCAAAAATTACGAATTGTTGAGTATGGTGGATTCTAGAAAATAAGAAGAGGATTTTATCTCTTCTTTTTTATTATGGCAATTCTAATTAATTATTGAAAGTGTAGCCGTCTACATTTATTCTTTTTTTTCATATTTTTAATTTATTAATCTTTCAATTGCCACGAAATTCCATTATTTTCAATCACAAATTTTTAGAAACTTGTTTATTCGACAAGAAAAGGAACAAGGCGACAAAAATGAACTCTTTTTTATTTAGCCAATGGTCAAGACTTATGGTATATTGGTTTTGTTTTGCAGGACAAAAAATTTAAAGGAGTAAAAAATGGAAAGTTTAAATGAAGGAAAGCAATTGAAAATTTATTTTGCTGATAAAACAGAAGAGTCTTTTATTGAATATTTTAAAGAAAATGAAGGTTTTGACGTCGTAGGCAACAGCTGGGACGGGAATCAAGTCGTGGAGCAAGTTTTGAGCTTGAAACCAGACGTTTTGGTTATGGAAGTTATGCTCGGTGGACTTGACGGGTTTGGAGTGTTAGAAAAAATTAGAGTTTTGAAAGATAAAATGCCAAAGGTGTTTTTTGTATCAAACCTTTCTCATAGTGGTTTTGTTACAAAGGCAATCCAATCAGGGGCTAGTTATTTTATGGTTAAGCCTGTTTCTGCAGAGAACTTGGAAAATAGAATTTTTGAAATCGTAAACAACAATCGTTCTCAAGCAGACAACAGACAATTAGAAGAAAAAATTTCAAATATTTTTATCAGTATTGGCATTCCTGCGCATATAAAAGGATATCAATTCTTAAGAGAGGCTGTTAAGTTGGCCGTGGAGGAGCCAGAGATTATTGGGTCAATAACAAAGAAACTTTATCCTACTATTGCAGAGAGATTTGAAACAAGTTCTAGCAAAGTTGAAAGAGGTATGAGACATGCAATTGAAGTCGCTTGGAATAGGGGAAAAATTGAAAACATAAACAATATTTTTGGTTTGAAAATATATAATAGAAACGAAAAACCTACCAACGGAGAACTCATAGCTTTGATAGCAGACAAAATGATAATGGATGGTTAAAATGCCGTTTTTTCAAAAAAAAGTCAAAAAATATAGCATTTTTTAAAAAATGGGTCTTGAAATACTAATTTTGTTGTGCTATAATGAAGCAGACTAGGAGGGGAAAATGCCAAGAACATTTAGTAAAATTTTGATTGTTTGTGCTATGATCTTTTTATTTCCATTAATGATTGTGGGCACAACTTATGCTGGCTATTACTCAATAGACGCATCTATTATTTTTGATTTGTCAATAACAAGCCCAGACACAGTTGAGGACGGTCTTTATGCAAAAATTTATGCTGGAACACAAGAAATCAATCGAAAAACTACTTATACGGATGGACATTTGAAGATTGTCAAATTAACAGCAGACGCCGTAGGCTATGATTTCTTAGGTTGGTATAATGGGGACCAAACATCTTATGAACTTGACAAAACTGCAGGAACAGTAAACTTTGTTGATACAAACAAATCAATCAAAGTTGAAATGACTGAATATGACAAGATTTTGGCTGTATTTGAAATTAAAGAATATACAGTTACTTATAGTTATTCAGAGACCCCAAATGGAGCTATTGTTAACACATTGCCAGAAGTAGGAGCAGACCATTTTTATTATGGTGAGGCATTGCCAGAATTGTCATATCAAGGTTATGACTATGAATTTATGGGTTGGAAGGTAAAAGGTTTTGATAAAACCTATACAACTGCAACATTTGACGCAGAAACTGTTGAACTTGAAGCAGATTGGGGTGAAGAAAAAGCCAAAATTTCTATCGCTTATGTTGATGGAACTACAGAATTGTCAAGTGTAGAAGTATATCAAAAAGAACCACACGAAGTGGTTGATTTAAATACTATGGCAATTAGCTTTGAAAATGGTTATAGATATTCTTGGATTGACGAAGAAGGAAACGCCGTAGAAATAGGAACAGAAATTGTTTCTGAAGAAGATGTAACAATCTATTTAAATAAAGAGGCGATTGATTATACAGTAAATATTGCAGGGAGCGATGTAATTTTTGCTGGAACAACAGAAACCTTTAATGCAGAAGACCTTTCTTCACTTGAAGCGTTGTTCAACAACAACGAAACAAAATATTCATTCCACACATTTGCAGGAATCTCTTATGATTCTACAACTTATACTGATGCACAAACTTTGGCTCAAGCCATAATTGATGCAAATCCAGACGGAAGTGATATCGCTCTTGAAGTTGAAGGGGTTGCAACAAAAGATTTGACAACGGTTACGGCAACAAGTGGATTCTCAGCTTTTGAAAAAACATATGGTGAAAATGTTTACAACCAAAAGGACGTTGGGGTTGAAGGAGCAGAATGGGGGCTTCCATCAAGAACAATGGATTCTTCAACAACATTCTATGAATATTTCAACCTTTTGGACGGAAATGGAAATATTGTAAGTTTGTATTCAGAAATCAATGGAATTCAAACAGAACTAAAATTGACCAACAAATTGCAAGTTAAGATTGGAACAAGCACAAGAACAATTACTGTAGATGTTACAGCAACAACTACAATGAATGATGTTATTGAAATTGCACTTAAAAATTCAGCTATTAAACAAAACTATCAAGCCGGCGATAAAGTATTTGAAGTAGTTAGCTTTACATTGATTTTTGAAATTGCTTAAAATTTTTTGAAAAAAAACAAAAAATAGTTGACAACGACTCTTTAAGTGTGTTAGACTTAAAGAGCGTTAAGGGAGTTTAGCTCAGCTGGGAGAGCATCTGCCTTACAAGCAGAGGGTCATAGGTTCGAGCCCTATAATTCCCACCAATAGCGCATAAGGCACACGACAAATAGGTTGTGTGTCTTTTTCTTTGTAAATAATTTTTTTGTTCAAAATATGGGGGAGGGTAAAAATAAGGTTTGGAGTTTGCATTTAATTAAAACTTTTTGTTTGATAGATTTAAAAACTTTTGTTTTTTGTGTTTTCTTTTGATAATATTACAAAAGATGCTATTATATAGACATATAAACAAAAGAAGAAGAGAGAAGAGAAAGAATGAGGAAGATAATCCTAGGGATAATAGGAGTAATGATACTAGCAGGGGCAGGAGTAGGAACGTACTTTGCCATACCGAAAGACGAGGCACCACAGCTGGAGATAATCGTAGAGGATATGAGTTTAAGTCTAGGAGAGAGGAAGAAACTTGAATATGATATATCCAATAAAGAAGCTGTGGTGGTAATCGAAGAGAGTGATAGCGAAATAGTTGGTATAGAA
>SVIR01000011.1 GCA_015069395.1 Clostridiales bacterium | reverse complement strand
CGTCGTCAGAAATACTGACAATTTTTCCAGTTCCAAAACGACCATGAAAAACAATGTCTCCAACACTAAAGTTGGATTCAAAATCGTCTTCTTCCACCTTATCTGACACTTTGGCTTTAGTCTTATCTACAAGACCAAGTTCTTTCAAAAATCTGCTTTCTTTTTGATAGTTGTTCTTGCCATACATAAATCGTTTTGCAGTATGAATCAAAAATATTTTTTCTTCGGCTCGAGTTATAGCCACATACATCAAACGTCTTTCTTCTTCAAGCTCACTGCTCGAGTCACAAGCCCTTGCAAGAGGAAAAATTCCTTCTTCGAGCCCTATTACAAACACAACCTTAAATTCAAGCCCTTTAACAGCATGAATAGTCGCAACAGATACAGATCCATTCTCTTGAATGTTGTCAGAATCTGATTTAAGCATAACCTCGGCTAAATAATCTTGCAAAGAAGCATCTTCGTTGTCTTGGCTATATTCTTCGACTCCCGCTATTAAGCTTGCAAGATTTTCAATCTTGTTTACACTCTCTTCGTCCTTACCTGCATAAGCATTTTCTATCCCAAACTTTTTAATAACTTCAACAACGAAGTCAACTAGTGGAATTTGATCTTTTTTAGAATCTAAATCTTTTATTGTTTCAACAAATTTATCAAGCTTTGAAAAATATTTTGAAAACTTAAACTTATCACTCAAAAGATATTTCAAAACCGTTTGTTCCCCAGCCTCTTCTTGGAGTTTTGCAATTGCGACTTCACCGATTCCTCTTTTAGGAAAATTTATTATCTTAAACAAAGAAATTTCGTCTTTGGGATTTACAAACAAGTTTAAATATGCAAGAACCGTTTTAATTTCAGCACGATCATAAAACTTAAAGCCCCCACAAAGACTGTAAGGTATTTTATAAGACAACAATCCCTCCTCTATAGAACGAGAAAGAGCATTTACTCTCATAAGGACTGCAAAATCATTGTATGAATACCCTTCGCACAGCATATCTTCAATTGTTCTTGCAACAAACATAGCCTCGTCTCTTTCGTCAAAAGCAGAAAAAACTACTGGTGGAGCACCATTTTCTTTGTCTGTCCATAAAACTTTTTTGAGCCGATCTCTATTGTTTGCAATAACATTATTTGCCATATTTAAAATGTTTTTTGTTGAACGATAATTTCTTTCAAGTTTGAAAATTTTTACATCCTCAAAGTCTTTTTTTAAGTTGAAGATGTTTTCAAAATTTGCTCCTCTCCAAGAATAAATACATTGGTCTTCGTCGCCCACAACAAACAAATTTTTATGAACACTTGCCAACATCTTTACGAGTTTGTATTGAACAAGGTTCGTGTCTTGAAATTCGTCTACCAAAATGTATTGAAATCTATCTGCATATTTCTTTAAAACATCTTTAAAGTTTCTAAACAAAAAAAGCGTTTTGTTTAACAAATCGTCAAAATCAAGAGAATTGTTTTTTACTAAAAAGTCTTGGTAATCATAACAAATCTTTTGATAAACTTTTATTTCCCTGCTCTTGTCATACTTTCTAATTTCTGCAAAATAATCCTCTATATCTGCCCCGGAATTTTTGATATTGTCAATATGTTTTTCTACTTTTGTCTTTTCGTCTTCTTCACAATCATATTTTTTGAGCAAATCTTTGATTATTTTTTCTCTGTCATTTTCTGCAATAATAGTAAAATTTCTATCATAACCTTCGATATAATCAATCTCTTGTCTTAAAATCCTAACACACATAGAGTGGAAAGTTGAAATCCAAATTGGAGCGTTTGCCATAGAAGAGATGCGTTGTTTCATTTCGTTTGTAGCTTTGTTTGTGAAAGTGATTGCCAGAATATTGTAAGGAGACACTCCTTGCTCAAGCAAATAACAAATTCTGTGCGTCAAAAGACGAGTCTTGCCACTGCCTGCTCCGGCCGTAACCAAAACCACTCCTTCTGTTTGATATAACGCATTTTTTTGCTCTTCATTTAGCGAATTAATATCAAAATCACTCATAAAATGATTTTAACACAAACAAAAGTTTTTTCCAAAGCATTTTCATAAACGAACGGCCTGTTCGCTTTAAAATTTAAATAAAAAAATAAGCCTAATCACTTATTTTTATCAATCCTCTCTTCCTATCAAATAATCAATTGAGATTTTATAAAAGTCGGCTAAATTGCACAACAATTCCAAAGGAAAATTTCTTGTCCTATTTTCATATCGATTGTAGTCGATTCGGCTCACATTCAAAATTTTAGCAACGTCATTTTGGCTTTAAACCAGCATCCGTTCTCAATTCTTTCAATCGTTTAGACATCTTTTCTATAAATTGATTATGCGCCAATTTGGAGCCCTCCTTAATATTAAAAAAGACAGTTTTCACTGTCTTTTATTTTTTAGCCTCTTTTTCTAGCTCTTTTTCTAGCTTGTTCGCTCTTTTTCTTTTTAGCTACGCTAGGTTTGTCATAGGCTTCTTTCTTTCTAATATCTCCAATGATGCCATCTTTTTGGCACTTTCTTTTAAAACGCTTCAAAGCACTTTCAAGAGATTCGTTTTCACCAACCTTAACTGTCGTCAATCTTCTCACCACCTTTCAAGTTGAAATTTATGTCCCAATAATACCATATCCTATGAGAAAAGTCAAGAAATTATTTCAACTTTTCTGCCAAAGCACCATTTTTAAATGGCTTTAAGATTTTTACATCGACCACTTGTCCAATTTTCACTTCTTCCTTTAAGAAACATCTTATATAATTTTCGGTGTAGCCTACAAAACAATCTCCTACTTTCTCTTCAATCAAAACCTTACCAGTTTTGTTTGAAGAAATAAATTCTTTTTTAAGTCTTTCGCCAACAGCCTCCAACTTTTTAAGCCTAGAAATTTTAATATCTCCAGACAAATCTTTATAAAGCTTTGATGCTGTCGTGCCATCTCTTTTTGAATATGGAAATATGTGCAACTGTGAAAATTTGACTTTTTCCACAAACTTCAAAGTATCTTCAAAATCTTCGTCCGTTTCTGTAGGAAATCCAACAATTATGTCTGTTGTTATCCCAGCATTTGGAAAAACTTTTCTTATATTTTCTACACTTTGAGCAAATTGCTGTGTAGTATATTTTCTGTTCATTTTTTTCAAAACATTATCACTGCCACTTTGCAAAGACAAATGGAAATGTGGACAAAAGTTTTTCAATGATTTTAAAGTCTTTAAAAACTCTTCGTCAATCAAATTGTCTTCCATTGAAGAAAGTCTAAGACGTTTGTTATACTTGTCGGACTTCTCTAAAAGCAGGCCCAATCCCTTTTGCCCATCAATTTGAAAATCAGACACATCAATGCCAACAAAGACAATTTCTTTCACTTCTTCTGGCAATCTTTCAACTTCTTGCAAGATGCTTCCCATACTTCTAGAACGGCTTCTGCCTCTTAAATACGGGATCAAACAATATGTACAAAAATGATTGCAACCATCTTGAATTTTTATAAAAGCCCTCGTCAGCGTTTGCGCAGAAAACAAATCGTCTTCATAATCTATAGGGAGATCAAATCTCTTGTGTCCCATATTTTCAAGTTCGTCCAAAAGTTTCTTCTTGCTTGCTGTGCCCACAACAAACTGAGCGCCTTTTTCTAAAAACTTGTCAGGCTTGTTTTGACTTGCACAACCCATAACATAAATCTTTGCGTTGGGATTTTGTTTTCTAACTCGTTCTAGCATTTGTCTAGACTTTTTCTCAGCTTCATTTGTGACTGCACAAGTGTTGACAATATAAGCATCTGCTTCTTCAAGTTGATCGGTAGCCTCAATCCCCCTGCTCTTTAATTCAAAAATGAGAGCATCGCTCTCATATTTGTTTACTTTACACCCAAGTGTTATTACAGCTATTTTCATATTTAGTTTCCACTTAAAATTGAAACAAGACTCATCATTGCAACAGAAGCAGTTTCGCATCTATAAATTCTCTTTCCAAGACTGATAGATGTTGCCCCTTCTTCAACAAACCTTTCTTTTTCTTTTTGAGAGAATCCTCCTTCAGAGCCTACAATGATAGCAATGTTTTGATATTTGTCAAGATTCTTGATTTTTTCCCCTTTGTCCGTTCTTTCATTTGCAAACAAAACAATATCAAAGTTTTTAAACTCGGCAATAACTTCGTCAATTTTCTTTGCGTTTTCGATAATTGGCATAATCGATCTTTCACATTGTTTGCAAGCATTCATAGCTATAGAATTGAGCCTATCAATTTTGTTTTCAGTGACTTTTGCAATAACATATTCGCTTACAAAAGGAACTATTTTTGTTATGCCAATTTCTGTCGCCTTTTGAACAATAAATTCAAACTTTGGTCTTTTAGTAATTGCTTGAAATATTACAATATTTTTGTTTGGATTTCCAACACATTCGTTTTGACCAATCATTTTGCAAACAGCTCTATTTTTATCAAATTTTTCAATTTGGCAAGCATATTCGTTTTCGTCATTTAAACTTACAAGAAGCTCGTCACCAATGTTCATTCTTAAAACATTTTTAAGATGATTGAACTCTTCTCCTTCAATATAAATCTTTTTATTTTTCTTAATTCCAAAAAATCTTCTCATTAAAGCCCCCTAACTAAAATTATAATACACCAACAAGCCAATAAAAATCAAATATTTTTATAAATTTTTTAGATAAAAAATGAAAGGATTATAAGCCTTTCATTTTGTTTTTAAATTCTTTATATTTTGGATAATCGTTTTCTTCAAACTTTTCGTCCAATTGCATAAGCAATTCTTTTGCTTTTTTGTTGAGATTTTTTGGAGGTTCGCTCTTTATTGTAACAAGCACATCTCCATAAGAATCTCTATTCAAAAGTTTCACGCCCTTACCCTTAAGACGCATAACAGTGCCACTCATAGTGCCTTCTTTAATTTCCAAAACTGTGGTTCCTTTTGGCAAAGGAATTTCAACCTTTCCTCCCAACAGACAAGTCGTAAAAGGAACATACAATTCAAATACCAAATCGGAATTTACCCTCTTAAAAATTGGGTGAGCAGCAACTGATATTTTTATATTTAAATCACCCGAAATTCCTTGTCCAGCAGGGCCATTTCCCTCGCCCTTCATTCTGATTGTTTGACCATCGTCAATTCCAGCAGGAACTTTTACTTTAACTTGAGCCTGAAGTTTTTTGCAACCCTTCCCAGCACATTCTTCGCAACGCTCTTTTATTATTTTTCCTGAACCTCCACAACGAGAACATACCATTTCACGAATTGTAGTTCCAAACATTGTATTTTGCTGAACTCTTACCCTTCCTGCACCATTACAGTCTGGACAAGTAGAAAATTCTTTCCCGTTTTTTGCTCCCGTTCCCGAACATTTCGAACAGGTTTCAATACGATTGAATGTTATGTTTTTTTCCACTCCGAAGACAGCTTCTTCAAATGTAAGTTTCATAGAAATGTTGACATCGTCACCTCTTTGACTCATTCTGCTACGACGTTCGCCTCCTCCGAAAGCAGAAAAGATGTCAGAAAAGATGTCAGAGAAACCTCCAAAACCTTGCCCACCACCAAAGAAATCTCCAAAACCTCCGCTTCCACCTGAAAATTGTGGTCCGTCGGCAGTGCCAAATTGGTCATAGTTTGAACGTTTTTTATCGTCCCCCAAAACTTCATAGGCCTCATTGATTTCTTTAAACTTTTCTGCAGCCTCTGGTGTCTTGTTTAAATCTGGGTGATATTTTTTGGCGAGTCTACGATATGCCGACTTAATTTCGTCGGCGTCAGCGTTTTTGCTTACTCCAAGAATTTGATAATAATCTTTATTTGCCATTTTAAATATACCTTTTAAATCCCCTAAACAAAAGAGATTTGATATCAAATCTCCTTGTTTTAAAACACAATAGTTTTATCGCAAAAACTAGTCAATGATTACTTCTGGATCTTCTTCGTCATTTTTTTGTTGTGAAGTTTCTTCTTGAGAACTTCCTTCAGTGCTTTCTGTCTTTTGTTCTTGTGGGTTTGCATTTTGATACATCTTTGTGAAAACCTCGTTTGAAACCTTTGTAAGTTCTTCTAATTCTTTTTTCAAAACTTCGATGTCGTCACTTTCAAATTCTTTTTTAGCCTTTTCGATTTCGTCTTCAAGACGTTTTTTGTCTTCTTCTGAAAGTTTGTCACCGTTTTCTTTAAGAAGTTTTTCCAAAGAATAAACCATATTGTCTGCTTGATTCTTTGTTTCTACAAATTCTTTTCTCTTCTTGTCTTCTTCAGCATGCTCCTCAGCCTCTTTGATAGCCTTTTCGATATCTTCTTCTTTCAAGTTTGAAGAAGCAGTGATAGTGATGTTTTGTTCTTTGTTAGTTCCAAGATCTTTAGCTGAAACTTTAACAATTCCGTTTGCATCAATATCAAAAGTAACTTCGATTTGAGGAACTCCTCTTGGTGCTGGTGGAATATCTGAAAGTTGGAATCTTCCAAGAGATTTGTTTTGAGAAGCAAATTCTCTTTCTCCTTGCAATACGTGAATATCAACGCCTGGTTGGTTGTCAGTTGCTGTGGAGAAGATTTGAGACTTCTTTGTTGGGATTGTTGTGTTTCTTTCAATCAATTTTGTAAATACTCCACCCAATGTTTCGATACCAAGTGAAAGTGGAGTTACGTCCAAAAGCAATACGTCCTTAACTTCTCCAGCAAGAACACCAGCTTGGATTGCAGCACCAACGGCTACACATTCGTCTGGATTAATGCCTTTGAAAGGTTCTTTCCCTGTATAGTTTTTAACAGCTTCAACAACTGCAGGAATTCGTGTAGAACCACCAACAAGAATAACTTTGTCAATTTGTTCTTTTGTAAGTTTTGCGTCCTTAAGCGCTTTTTCACAGCAAGCAGTTGTTTCTTTAACTAAGTCTTCTGTCAAGGCATCAAATTTTGCGCGAGAAAGTTCACATTCCAAGTGTTTTGGGCCATTTGCATCTGCAGAAATAAATGGCAAAGAAACTGTTGTAATAGGAGTTGCAGAAAGATCAATTTTAGCTTTTTCTGCAGCTTCTTTAAGTCTTTGCATAGCAAGTTTATCTTTTGACAAATCCATACCTGCATTTTGAGATTTGAATTCTTCTACCAAGAAATCAATAATTCTGTTATCGAAGTCGTCTCCTCCCAAACGAGTGTTTCCGTTTGTTGACAAAACTTCAAATACATTGTCGCCAATTTCAAGAATTGAAACGTCAAATGTACCACCACCAAGGTCATAAACCAAAATCTTTTGATTTTTGTTTTCACCTTTGTCAAGACCATAAGCCAAAGCAGCTGCTGTTGGTTCGTTGATAATTCTCAAAACTTCCAAACCAGCAATTTTTCCAGCGTCTTTTGTGGCTTGACGTTGACTGTCGTTGAAGTAAGCAGGAACCGTAATAACTGCTTGAGTTACAGGTCCTCCCAAATAGCTCTCGGCGTCAGCCTTAAGTTTTGACAGAATCATAGCTGAAATTTCTTGTGGAGTAT
The DNA here is from genome assembly GCA_015069395.1 of Clostridiales bacterium. Lineage (GTDB taxonomy): Bacteria > Bacillota > Clostridia > Christensenellales > UBA1242 > Caccovivens. The sequence continues at coordinate 16,449 of SVIR01000011.1, read as the reverse complement.
ATTCTTTTCCGTTGAGAGTTGCTTTATAATCTGTTCCCATTTCCCTTTTGATAGAAATGATTGTGTTGTCGTGATTTACAATCGCTTGTCTTTTAGCAACTTTACCTACAAGTCTTTCTCCTTCTTTTGTGTAAGCTACTACAGATGGAGTGGTTCTGTCTCCTTCTGCATTTGCAATTACAGTTGGCTTTCCTCCTTCCATAACTGCTACACATGAATTTGTTGTTCCTAAGTCAATACCAATAATTTTACTCATTTTTAACCCTCCCTTTTATTTACGATAACTTTTGAGTATCTAATGACTTTTCCATTTAGTGTATATCCTGCTTGGAATTCTTCCAAGATGATATCATTTTCTTTGTTTTCGTCAGTCATAAATGTAATAGCTTCATGATAGTTGTGATCAAAAGGTTTTCCTATTGATTCAATTTTTTCAACATTCAAACTCTTGAGCGCCGACATTATCTTATGCTCTATCATATTTATGCCTTCCAAAACTTTTTCGTCAGCAATAGTGCGTTTTGCATCTTTAAAAGTGTCCAAGCAAGGCAAAAACACTTCAATAACGCTTTTAACACCTTCTTGCCTTTGATAATCTAGTTGTTCTGCAACTCTTTTGCGATAATTGTCGAAATCTGCTTGCAATCTTTGTGCTACTGCTAGATATTCTTTTTCTTTGTCATGGCAACTGCAATCGTCGTCGCAATCACATTCTTCATGACAGTCACATTCTTCATGACAATGACAACATTCGTGATCGTCGTGACAATGGCATTCTTCACCACAATTGCAATCCTCTTCACATTGACAATCGTCACAATGACATTCACCTTCACAAGTGCATTCGTGACCTTCATTGCAACCACAATTGTGATTTTCTTCTAAAATTTCTTCTTCTTTCATTTATTCTCCTTTCTGTTTGTTGAGTTCGTCAATAACGACTTTCAAGGCAGAAGCAATGCCCATATAATCCATTTTTTGAGGACCAAACACACCAATTGATGCAAGCTTGTTTCCTCCTACTATGATTGGAGCTTTTACAACAGAACATTTCTCTCCATTGTCGTCTGCGACAACGGCAGAAATGTCTTGTTCGTCACTGTCTAAGACTTCAATGAGAGCTTCTTCGTTGTTGAGAGTTTTTAAAACTTTTTTTGCCTCATTTTGTTCTTTTTCAACCAAGTCAACAACTCCATCTGCTTGCACCTTCAAAAGTTTTTGTTTGTTGAGTTTTGAAAGCCCCAAAACAATGTTGTCCACTACATTCTGAAACGCCTTGATTTCTCCTTGCATTCCTTTTTTAAACTGCCCGATATTTTCAAGCATAAAGCCCATTGTTTCGCCTCTAAAATATTTGGTAAGATAATTTGAAGCGTCTTCACAATTTTGAGCCGAAGCTGAAACATCCATAGTATTTGTAATATAGCCATAATTCGTGCCAATCAAGACCATACTTTTTTCGTCCAAAAGAGGAATGATTTTAAACTCTTGCAAAACTAGATTTTCGATTCCGTTGACCAAGACAACTGTCGGATAATTCGTCGCCTTACTAATTATCTTTGCTATTCCAGAAACAATTTCTGATAGACTTTGAGTGCGATTTTCAATAAGTTTTCTTACATCTTCCAACTCAGTGTTTGTCGCTTTGATGTTTTTCAAAAGATTTTCTACATAAAAGCGATACCCTTGCGCTGTCGGAACTCTTCCTCCCGATGTATGAAGCTGTTTCAAAAACCCCATAGCCTCTAAAGCATTGAGTTCTGCCCTTAGTGTGGCTGTTGACACCTCCAAAGAAGTTCTATCCTTAACAGATCCACTTGTGATTGGTGCAGAATCTTTGATAAACTCTTCAACGGCAATCTGCAAAATTTTAATTTTTCTTTCTGAAAGTTCCATAATTGCAACCTTTTGTTTAAGTTTGCTAGCACTCTCGACTTACAAGTGCTAGCATTATTATATGCTCAAAAAAATAAAAAGTCAACAAAAATTGTCAACTTTTTTAATTTTTTTTATTAGACTATTCTTTCAACCCCTGTAATAGTCAAATTATCAAGGTTTGCGATTGTATAAACATATCTATATCCATTTGCCGTCGATTCTTTTTCAACTCTAACAGAGAGTTCAAGTCCCATAAAGTCTTGAGTTTCAATGAAGAGTTGATTGTTTTTCTTTTCTATCTCAAAAGAAACCCTTGTTTCGCCAAGTTCTTGTTCGTATTCGATTTTCAAATCCTTTCTTTGATCTCTTTCCATTTCAAAACTAAACTCATTCATAATGATTCCATTTGAAACAATTGTGAAAGAATACTCTTCTTCAACCTCTCCCCTTTCTGACTCTTTTTCTTGTTGAAACTCAATATAGTTTGCATTGTCTCCTTTAATTAAACTTGCCTTGAAATTTACTTCAAATTCGTCTTCTTCTACTTCTTTTTCACCAACCAAATAAATAGGCGTTTCGCTTCCATTGAGATACATTTCGCCTTCTAACATAGTTTCTCTTTCTTCGTCGTCAGAGTTTTCAACTTGAAAACCTTCTTCTGTCAAAGTTTCATTGTAATACATTATACATTCATATGGATCACCTTCTATTGGTGTCATAGTTATCTTAAGTTTGTGAGCATATCCAGTCTTGTCACTTTTTTGTTCTTTAACTCCCATTGGTGCAGAACCTCCAACAACTGAATCAAAAAGGCTCATATATTTATCTAAAGTATTTGAAATGGCTGTTTGCATATATATTTTTAAATCTTCTTTAATTTGATTCAATGAACTCCCAATTGAATTTGTTGAGACTCCAGACACTTCTTCTGGGATTGCTGCCAACAAACTCGTTGACACTCCAGCAAAAGCATAAACATCTGTATTGTTTTTCAAAGCAGAAGCATCTCCTGCCGAACAGCCACACCCCATAAGTCCTGCAGTTGAAACAATAACCCCTCCCATCAAAACACCAGCTAAAATCTTGTTAAGTTTTTTCATAGAATATTCCCTCTCAATGAGAGTTTAACATAAAATGAAATATCGATACAAACAATTTTATTTAATAATTATGTTTAAAAATAGAAAAAGTTTGTTGAAATCCCTTGTCTCATTATATTCCATTTTTATACCATTTAAGCAAAAATAAACCTTCGATGTCTAAAAATTTCAAGATACCTTTGCCAAATGCAAAGTGTTGCGACAGCAACAAAAAAAACAGACTCTTTAAGTTTTTGAAATTATTACGAGGAGAGCGAATTTGCTTGCAAGAATGAGATCGACGATGTCTAAAAATTTCAAGATACCTTTGCCAAATGTAAAGTGTTGCGACAGCAACAAAAAAAACAGACTCCATAAGTCTGTTTTTTGTATCTTGAAATTATCTCTTTGAGAATTGAGATGCTTTTCTCGCTTTTTTGAGACCGTACTTCTTTCTTTCTTTCATTCTTGGATCACGAGTAAGAAGTCCAGCATCTTTAAGTTCTTTTCTATAAGTTTCATTAACTTTCAACAATGCTCTAGCAATTCCGTGGCAGATAGCACCGGCTTGTCCAGAGATTCCACCGCCTTCAACATTTGCAACGATATCAAACTTATCTGCAGTTGATGTGATAGCCAAAGGTTGTTTAGCAATCAAAATAAGAGTGTCTCTTTGAAGGTATTCGTCAATGTTTCTTCCGTTAACTTCAATTTTTCCAGAGCCAGAACTCATACGAACTCTAGCGATAGATTTTTTTCTTCTTCCTGTTGCAACAAAGCAACCATTTTGTTTCTTTTCAGCCATTATTCAATCACTCCTTTTAAAGTAATCACTTCTGGTTTTTGTGCTTGGTGGTTGTGTTCTGCATCTTTGCAAACATGAAGTCTTGTGATTTGTTTTCTTCCCATAGAAGTTTTTGGAAGCATTCCTTTTACAGCTTTTTCAATCACTTTGCAAGAATTTTTTTCCATAAGTGTTTTGTAGTCTACTTCTTTAAGTCCACCGATATATCCTGTGTGCCAACGAAGTTTCTTTTGTTCCAACTTCTTTCCAGTTAAAACAACTTGGTCAGCGTTGATAACAATTACGAAATCTCCAGTATCAACGTGTGGTGTATAAATAGGTTTATTTTTTCCAGTCAAAATGTCTGCAACTTGACTAGCAAGTCTTCCCAATGGCATTTTTGTTGCGTCAACAACATACCATTTTCTTTCAACAGTGGCTGGGTTTGCCATATATGTTTTCATTTAATTTCTCCCTTAATATTCTAAAAATCTTTAAGGCTTAAAGCCTAAAAAATGCAACATTTTGCCAGTAAATGTGCACAATCTATTTCAAAGACAACCTCAATGGGGCTAACATAAAAAATCGCCTTTGAAATAAAGACGATATAATTTTAATCAATAACAACCTTTTTGTCAAGTGTTTAGTAAAAATTTTTATAAAAATATTCTACAAAACCTAACTAACACGTTTGATTATATCTTCGTGGGAGATTTCGTTGTTTGCTACTTTTTCAGCTGTACTCATTAATGAATTGTATTGGATAATACTTTTAAAAGTTTTGCTCTTTCTTTTTGCATCAGATAAGCCTTCGTTGATGTTACGCTCAATCTCTTGCTCTATTCTATAGGTAGTATCATTTATTATGTAATTTAAACTAAGATTGTTTACTATTTTCTTTTGTTTTGAAGCAAAAATTTCGTCTTTAACAACAACTCTATCGTTTAATTTTACGAGCAAATCTCTATCGTTTACAGTTCCTTCAGCTAAACTTTGTGTCCTCTCTGAACAATTTTTTATAACCTCTGCTTTAGCCTTCTTAAAATCTTCGCCAGCTTCAACTTTTGCAAGCAAGCTTGCAAATTCTTCTACAAAATATGGAGAAAAACTCCCTTCAATAACTTGATTGTACTTGGCTACTAAATATAAATAATTTGATGCCGAAGCTTCGTCAGCTACGTTTCCCTGTCCATCAAAAGTAATCAAATCAAACAATCTTAAAAAAGCCATATATTTATCCCCTTGTACCAACATTATATCAGAACAAAATGAATAAATCAAACAATTTGTGAATATTTATACATTTTTTATAAAATTTTTACAAAAGAAACAAAAAAAAGAACTACGCTTTACGTAGTCCCTATTATTTTATTCTTTTCTTTCTGTAGCAACCTCGGATTTTTGCTCTGCATCTTCGGTTTTATGTTTTTTCTTAAATATTTTCTCTCTAAGATTGACCTTGTTTTCTTTGCCCCTGACAAGCCTTTTAATGTTTGATCTGTGCATAAACAAAATCAACAAGACGTTCATCCAAATCAAGAACAATATTACAACCAAATTGTCTACCATTCCAATTGCAAACTTGCACGTTGCCACTATTGACATTGTCAAAATAAACACAAAAGAAATGATAAATGGATATTCAATAATCAAAAACAATAGGAAGCATCCTACAAATACAATAATAGAAATCCACCAAAACTCTGGGTGAAACAAAAACATTCCAAATGTACAGGCCACACCTTTTCCACCTTTAAATTTGTAAAAAACAGGAAAGCAATGCCCCACGATTGTACCTAGAGCCATCAAAAAATAGGCCACGTTGCCAATCCCAGGCCAAAAATGTTCGAAAGTAAAGAACATTGCAATCGCAGGAGCCCCACTCTTAATCGCTTCAAACATTAAAGTTAAAAACGCTTCGCCAAATCCACGAGTACGAAGCATATTCATAGTTCCAGGATTTTTGCTGCCAACAGTAGTAATATCTTTTTTTGCAAAAGCCAATGAAAAAATTCTTGCAAAGTTGACGTTTCCTATTAAATACCCAACCACAAAGACCAAAAGCAAATATAATACTATCATTCTTCCTCCTTTCCCTTAAATACCAATTCTATTGGAGTCCCTGAAAAATCCACCCTTTCTCTCAAGCGATTTTCCAAATATCTCTCATAAGAAAACCCAATAAACTTTGGTTCTTTACAAAAAAAGACAAATTTTGGTGGGTTTGTGCTTGGTTGTGTAGCAAACAAAATTTTACTCTTTTTTCCATTTTTTGAAGGGGGCTCAAAATTTAGAATTGCATCTTGTACGATGTCGTTCAAAATGCCAGTTGTTATTCTTCTAGAAGCGTTTTCATAAACTTCGTCTACTGTTGCCATAATACTTGAAAGGCCCGTACCTGTCAAGGCAGAAACAAACAAAACTTTAAAGTAAGACATAAAAGAAAGTTTCTCTTGCAAAATTTTTGTAAAGTCTTCTTTTGACATCGTTTTTTCGTCCCATTTGTTTACAACAACAACACTTGGCTTTTTAGCCTCGTGTACATATCCAGCAATTCGAACATCTTGCTCCGAAACTTCTTTCGTAGCATCTAAAACAATCAAAACTACATCACTCATTTCGATGGCATTCATACTACGCAAAACAGAAAATCCTTCTATCGACATCTTTTCAACAGAACGTTGACGCCTGAGCCCTGCAGTGTCAATTAAGAAATAATCTTTTTTGTTGCATCTAAACGGAATTTTGACGGCATCACGAGTAGTTCCTTCAATATCGCTAACCACTACTCTTTTCTTGCCCAATAAACGATTGATAAGTGAACTTTTCCCAACATTTGGTCTGCCAACAAGACTGATTTTTACTCCAACCTCTTCTTCGTTTGCGTTTTGTTCTGGAAAGTAAGAAACAACCTTGTCCAAAACATCTCCAATGCCTTTGCTTTGAGTGCAAGAAATCGGCATCGGGTCACCAATCCCCAAACTATAAAAATCATAAAGATTTGACAAATCAAAATTGTCAAGTTTGTTTGCAACCAAAACTACAGGGACTTTCTGTTTTCTTAAAAGTTTTGCAACCTCTTCGTCTGACTGAGTAACGCCAGTCTTTCCATCAACTAAAAAAATAATAACTGTTGCGTTTTCAATGGCTTGCATAACTTGTTCAAAAATTTCTTTTTGAAAGATGTCTTCGTCGGACATCTCAACTCCACCTGTATCAACTATGGTAAACTCTCTGCCACACCAATTTGCGTCAGCATAAAGCCTGTCACGGGTTACCCCAGCAACATCGTCAACAATACTCAATCTTTTTCCACAAATTTTGTTGAAAAAGGTGGACTTTCCAACATTCGCTCTGCCCACAATAGCAACAATAGGTTTTATCATAACAAAAATATAACACAAATCAAAAGATAAAGCAAAACAAATTTTAGTTTTGCTGTAAAAAATATTTCCAAAATCTTGACGACCAATACTAAAAGATGTCTGAAAAATTTTTATTTTCTTCTTTTGTTACAACTTTTTTTACACCCTTCACAATTGGCACAAATCTCTTTTTTTCGTACCTTTCTCACAACAAACCAAATTGCTAAAATTATAGATAAAATAGCAAGCAACAAAAGAAATATTTTTACAAAACCAAAGATTTCAATGGCAAATGAAATTGTGTAAATAACAAAAGAGACTAAATAGGCCGTAAAAAATTGTAAAACAACGCTAAAAAGAGTCCATTTTTTGCCTATTTCGTGATTTAACATTGAAATCGACGCAACGCATGGAGTATACAACAAACAGAAAACCAAAAAAGACAAGATGCTTGAAACAGAAGAAAAATAAACCAAATTTGAGCTGACCAATATAGATTCGGAAATTAGTTTTGTTGCTCCAGCATCAATACCGTTAAACATAGCGATAGACGAAACTACAACTTCTTTTGCCACAAGTCCAGCTAAAAGAGCCGAAACAATTGCCCAATTATTGAACCCCAGTGGTGTAAAGATCGGAGCGAGAAACTTTCCTATGCTTTCAAGCATTGAGGGCTCTCCTGAAGTTGCTACATATGAAAACTTAAAACTAAAAGCCGATAACAACCAAATTATGACGTTCATAGAAAGCATAACTGAGCCAACTTTCAATAAAAAACTTTTTGTGTTTTTCCATAATGTTTTAAAAACTCTTTTTAAAGATGTTGTTCTGTATGGTGGAAATTCAAGAATAAAGCTCTGTTTTTCACTTTTCAGTATAGTTGAATCCAAAATCTTTGAGATGGCAATAGCAACTACAACCCCCAACAAATAAAGTCCAATAATACACAAAAGATTGCTTGCCCCAAAAAACGCCCCTCCCAAAACAGTGTATATCGGGATTTTGGCCGAACAACTCATATATGGGCAAAGAATAGCCGTCTTTATTTTAGCGTTTTTGTCATCCATATTTCTTGCAGTCATAATTGCAGAGGTAGAGCAGCCAAACCCCATAAGCAAAGTATAAACACTTTTTCCAGAAAGCCCTATTCTGCCCAAAATATCCTCAAATACAAAAGCAATTCTTGCCATATAGCCCGAATCTTCTAAAATAGACAAAAAGAAAAACAATAAAACCACTTGTGGCAAAAAAGACAAGACTGTCGCAACTCCACCCAAAATTGCGACATTAAAGAGATCAAAAATCCACGTATTTCCACAAACATCAAACAGCCAATCAGTAAGAGGTCGCGTCACCCAACTTAAAAAGTTTTGCAAAATATCGGATAAAAAGCTGCCCAATGAAAAAAAGGTAAGATAAAAAATAATTGACAAAACCAACAAAAACATTGGTAATGCAAGCCACTTGTTAAGAAATATTCTATCTAAACGACTTTTTCCGTAAACATCTCCCGTCTTTTTTGTACAACTTGACAACAATTCTTCAATATAGCCATATCTCAATTTTGCAATAATTTCAAGGCTATCGTCAGGAACACTTGAAATTTCTTGTTTAAAATATTTCTCGTCTTTTTCATAGGCTTTTATCAAATCATACCCTTGCAACTCACCTGAAAGTTGTTTAAGATAAGGCAATTTAGTTTTTTTGTTCTTCTTTGACAATGCTTTTTTAAGATCAAACAGTCCAACTTTTTTCTCGGCATTTATACAAACTACCTCAACCCCCAATTTTTCTCCGAGTTGTTTATAATCAATCTTATAAATGCTCTTCTTGTCTATTTCATTGATTGCCAAAATGACGTCACAGCCTCTCTCTAACAAACATAGAGTGAGATATAAGTTTCGTTGAAGGTTGTTTTTGTCACAAATATTTATAATTTTTTGATTCTTTTTTGAAAGAATTGTGTTAACTGCAACCTCTTCTTCAAAAGACAATGCGCACAACGAATAAATCCCCGGCGTATCAACCAACAAAAACTTTTCCCCTTCAAATTCAAATGCTTTTTGTTTGGTTTCAACCGTAACACCATGCCAATTGCCTATATGCTCGTTTGAAGAAGTCAAACTGTTAAACAAAGTCGTCTTTCCAGAATTTGGATTTCCAACCAATAACACTTCTTTCATTGACTAACCACCACCTTCTCAAGCAGAGATGTCCTTATGCTCAAAAGATATCCTCTCACCTCAATTAAAAAGACTTTTTTCTGCAGAGAGGTTGCCACAACTTTTACCTTTTGTCCAACCGTCAAGCCGAGCTCCAAAAACCTTCTTACAATAGTTGAGTGATCCAAAAATTTTTCAATCTTATACTCTTTTTTTAACTTTCCCTTGTCCAGAGTTATCATATAATAAATTATGAGAGCAAAGAAAAAATATTCGAGAAAATTTGCCACATTGTGTCAAAAATATTTGTATTACACAAAATATTGTGTTACAATGCTATTGTTAAGGAGTTAAACTAATGAAATGTGTATATTGTCAATGTGAAGAAAGCAAGGTTTTAGATTCTCGTAGCACGGACGAAACAAATTCTATTCGCAGAAGAAGAGAATGCTTGGGCTGTGGCAGAAGATTTACAACTTACGAAACTATCGAAACCGTACCAATTTTGGTAGTTAAAAAAGATGGAAGCCGTCAACCTTTTAATATTGAAAAAATTAAGTGTGGAATGATTAAGGCTTGTGAAAAGCGTCCTGTTTCAATTTCTCAAATTGATGCTATGGCAGAAGACATTGAAAAATCAATCCAAAACTCATTAAAACAAGAAATTTCTTCTCAAGAAATTGGCGAAATGATTATGGAAAAACTCAAGTCTGTTGACGAAATTGCCTATGTGAGATTTGCTTCAGTCTATAGACAATTTAAAGACGTTACAAACTTCATAAAACTTATCACAGAAATGTAATAAACAAACAAAAAAAGGCACTCAACTGCCTTTTTTCTTTTTGCCTATTCCAAGCATACATGTTTGGTTTTGGTTGGCAAAAAGTTCAACCAAGATTGCATCTTCCCCCACTCTAACGATTTGAGACAAAGGAATAAAGAGTTCCATTCCACTTTTAAACACATTCCAAAAGTTTTTCTCTCCTGGGACTACAATCCCTTGAACACAACCTGTTTGGAGATCGAACACAATATCAACAATGTGCCCCAATCTTCTCCCATCTACAATGTTTACGACTTCTTTACATCTTAATTCTAAAAATGAGGTTTCCATAGTTAAGATATATGTCGCTTTTTGTCAAAACATTCAATTTTTTAATAAAAAGAAAGCCAAAGGCTCTCTTTTTTATTCAATAAAATTTTTTATCATATTCAAAGCATTTTTTTCAAGTCTTGAAACCTGCGCTTGAGAAATCCCAACCTCTTCACTGACTTCCATTTGAGTTTTTCCCACATAATATCTCATAAGCAAAATTTCCTTTTCTCTTTCCCCAAGATTTTTGATTGCTTCTGACAAAGACAACTTCTCTATGATATCTTCGTCACAATTCTTGTCGTCGCTAATTTGATCTAAAATCTTTATTGTGTCATTTCCATCATTATAAACTGGCTCACTCAAAGAAATTGTTTCTGTCAAGGCATCAAGGGCGAAAATTACTTCGCTTAGAGGAATATTTAGGGTTTCTGCTATTTGTTCAAGAGTAGGCTCTGTGTTGTGATCTTTAATAAAGTTTTCTTTAACTTGCATACATTTGTAGGCGACATCTCTAATAGAGCGACTCACTCTAACAGAATTGTTGTCACGCAAAAATCTTCTGATCTCTCCCACTATCATAGGTACAGCATAGGTAGAAAATCTTACATTCAGCGTTTCGTCAAAGTTGTCAATCGCTTTTAAAAGCCCAACACACCCCACTTGAAACATATCGTCGGCTTTGTCTCTTTGACCTGCAAAGCGCTGAACAACAGAAAGCACAAGTCTGAGATTTGCAACAACAAATTTGTCTCTTGCAAACTCGTCTCCTGCTTTGACCTGTCTCATAAGTTCAACAATTTCTTCGTTTTTAAGTTTAGGAAGATTTGAAGTGTTTACACCTGCAATGACTACTTTATTTGCCATAAAGACACCACCTTTTTTGATAAAGCTATGGTGTCCTAGCCTAAAAAAAATATGCAAAATAAGAAAAATAATACAAAAATTGCTAAAAAAAGTTAAAGTTCTGCCGTTTTCTCTAAATTTTTTCTTAATTTAACCAATATTTTCTTTTCAATTCTTGATATATAACTCTGACTAATTCCCATCATATCAGCCACTTCTTTTTGCGTTTTCTCTTCGTTTCCATCAAGTCCAAAACGCATATACATTATTGTTTGTTCTCGTCTTTCAAGCCTTGAAATTGCCTGCAACAACTCTTTTTTCTCTGCCTCGGCTTCAACATTTTTTGTTACCGAATCTTCGTCAACAGCTATAATATCGGCAAGCAAAAGCTCGTTGCCTTCTCCATCAGAAGACAATGGCTCGTCCAAAGAAACTTCTGTTCGTCTGCGTGAGTTTTTTCTAAGTTGCATCAAAATTTCGTTTTCTATGCACCTGCTAGCATATGTTGCAAGTTTGATGTTTTTATCAAGACTATATGTCCTTACGGCCTTAATCAACCCTATCACCCCAATTGAAATCAAATCTTCCAGCTCAATCCCTGTGTTTTCAAACTTTTTAGCAATAAAGACCACAAGTCTAAGATTGTGTTCCACAAGTTTGTCTGAAGCCACTTCGTTTCCGTTTTTAAATTCTTCCAACAAAATCATTTCTTCTTCGGTATCCAATGGTTGTGGCAAAACCTTGTTGCCATAAATCGCGCAAACTAAATTTTTAGTGTGTTTTTTGTTTTTATTAAATAGCTTCCAAAAAAACAACTTTATCTTATACCAAAACTTCATATTAAACTCCTTTTAAAAATAATTGTTATGCAAAATCATATCTGTACCAAAAGTAGTACTAAAATTTTCAAAACTTAACGCCAAAATTGGTCTTTCAAAAGACTTGCCTTTTACACTTAGTTTGTCAACTTCGAAAGCCAAAATCTTTGTAGAATTGTTTAGTGTTGAAAAAGGTATATAGTGTGCAAGCTTCAACTGCTTAAGTTTTTCGGATTTTCCGAGCACGTCTTGAATCTGAATGTCATTAAATATTTCAGAGAAAAGTTTAAAATTTATTAAACAAACTGGCGAGTCCGTGATAGGGTCGACCAAGAGATTTCCACTGTCCAAAAATCCTTTGCAGGTAAGAGACTTTCCCTTGTAAACAATTTCAACATCAAAGCAAAAGTTTTCTATTGTTCGTTTACGATTAATTCTTTTAAGGACAAACCTAATCACAATATACAAACAAACTATTGTTGCTAGCACCAATATCGTATGTTTAATTCCAAAAAAACCTTCAAATAAATAAACTGCGCCACCATAAACCAACAAGCTTAAAAAATAACACAAAACAAGATAAATAAACTTTTTTAAAGTTTTAAATCTAAAAGTAAGGCAAATAAATACAAATGACAAACCCAACTGGACAATAATATGACCGATAGTGCTCAAACAAAAAAGAGGCAAAACAATCGTAAAACAAGCCCCTAAAAAAGCCGACAAAAGATAAAGCCTCCCCTTTTCTTTTGCTACCAACGAGGAGGTTTTTAAAACTATAAGATTGATTAACAAATTTTCAAGCAGCACATATTCTACAACAATCTTCATATCGCCTCAAAATCATTTTATTTGAAACGATACATATATAGATAAAAAAATAATGAAAAAAAGAGCAAAATTTGCTCTCTTTTTGTCAAAACTATTTTCTGTTTTTGTTTCTAATTTTTTCAATCCAAGGTGGAATTGAAGAGATTGTTGGATTTACGTCAACTCTTGAAGTATTTTCTGTTTGTTCTACTTTCACAGCCTTTTGTGGTTGTTGTTGAACTTGAGGATTGTAACCAAATGGATTGAAACCTTTAAATTTGTCTTCTGGCTCTTCAACCTTTTCTTCTTTCTCTTCTACTTTTTCTTCTTCCCCTGGAGTCTTAAACCCAGTAGCGATAATTGTAATTTCAACTTCGTCTCTCATTTCTGGATCAATACTGCTTCCGAAAATGAGGTTGCAAGATGGATCAATGACTTCTTTAACCATATTTGCAGCTTCTGTAACTTCACGCAATGTAATATCGTTTCCACCCTTGATGTTTAATACAACACCAGTTGCACCTTCAATTGTGGTTTCAATAAGTGGAGAAGCAACTGCTTGTCTTACAGCTTCCAAAGTTTTGTTTTCGCCTTTGCCATGGCCAATGCCCATATGAGCCATACCTCTATTCTTCATAACAGTCTCAATATCAGCAAAATCAAGGTTGATCATTCCTGGGAAAACAATCAAGTCAGAAATTCCTTGAATACCTTGTCTAAGAACATCGTCTGCATATCTAAAAGCTTCAACCAAAGTGGTCTTTTCTGGCAAAATTGTCAAAAGTCTTTCGTTTGGGATGATAACGATAGTATCTACATATTTTCTAAGTTCTGCAATACCTTTTTCTGCATTATCCATTCTCTTTGGATTTTCAAATTGGAAAGGTTTAGTAACAATGCCAACAGTCAAAATTCCAAGTTCTTTTGCGATTTGAGCAATTACAGGAGCAGCACCAGTACCAGTTCCACCTCCCATTCCAGCTGTGATAAATACCAAATCTGTGCCTTTCAAAATTTCTGTAATCGAAGCTTTGCTTTCTTCAGCTGCCTTTCTTCCGATTTCAGGAATAGCACCAGCGCCACGACCACCAGTCAATCTTTCTCCAATTTGAAGTCTTTTTTCTGCTTTTGAAATCAAAAGAGCTTGTTTGTCTGTGTTGATAGCAACAAACTCAGCAGAAGAAACATTAGCGTCAATCATTCTGTTGACAGCGTTGTTTCCGCCTCCACCAACACCCAAAACTTTAATTTTTACTACTGAAGTTGAATTGTTGTTTTCCATTAAATTTCTCCTTATATTGTTTATTTTAACTCTAAAAATCGTTTTTGGCAAGAATTTTTATAAACTTTCAAATGATTTTAGTCATTTTCTTTCAATGCAAACTCAACTAAACCCATCATACTTGCATTTTCAGGTTTGTCAAGTGCTGGAATTGGAGGAACTCCATAGTTGATGTTTCTTCCAATACATTTTGCGAAGAAATCTTTTCCTCCTTTGATTTTTGCAACTCCAGCACCACAAAGATAGACTGGATAATATGGTACATATTCATTTGCAAAAAGCCTAATACATTCATTTACTGTCTTTGCTATAAGTTCCAATCTATAGCTCACAACTTCGTTTGCATAATTTAAAGGAATTTTATTGATCCTTCCACCCAAAGAAACTAATTCATAAAAATCATTTTCTCCACCTCTAAGAGATAAAACAATTTGCTTTTTTAGGTTTTTAGCATCATTGTAAGAAATTTCACAAGCTTCAGCCAAATCACTTGTTATGTAAGAGCTACCCATTGAAAACGAAGTCAAACTTGTAAGGCCGTCACCTTTCACAAAAGCGACACTCGTTGATCTAGCGCCAACATCAATAACGATGCAAGTGCGCTCTCGTTCTTCTTTATCCAAAACCATCAAAGCTTCGCAAAGAGGTTCACTTAAATAATGCACCTGTTGAATTCCCATTTTTGTCCAAATCTTGTTGAAGGTTTGTATAAATGAACTTTGAGCAAGAACCACAGAAAAGTCGGCAGAAAGCTTTGAGGCTTTAACTTTGATTGGAGCATTTGTCTTTCGATCGTCGTCCAAACTATAACAGATTGGGCTTACAGACAAAATTTCCATATCTTCTATTTCTATTCTTTCAGAAGCTTGAGAAGAAAGTTTTTGCAAATCACTTTCTTTAACTGCTCTCTTAAATTTGAAAGAAATTTGATCTTTAACAAAATATACTTTTGAAAATTCAGCAGGAACACCTACAAAAATTTTGTTGATGTCTTTTTTGTAAATTGTTCTAACTTGAGAAAATAGGTCCCTAAGTGCTTCTTCTAGCAAAGACTTTTCAACAAATTCGCCTTCGAAAAAACCAGCATATTCAACACTAGCACTTGCTTTTATGTTGAAAATGCCATTTACTCCTCGCTGAGCAACTATGCAAGACAGCTTGGAAGATCCTATTTCTACAACGGTAACACACTTATCTGACATACAACCCTCTTATTGGTTTTAGTTTATACATTTTAAAACAAAAAGTCAAACAAAATAATGATTTTATTCATAATTATTTATATTTATTCATTTTTCGCAAATAATCAAATTTGTGTTAATCGCTTGACAAAGCAAAACCAATGTTGTATATTTAAGACATAATTATCGTTGACGGGAATGTTGACTAAAGAAGTTTTCAGAGAGTTTGTGGTTGGTGAAAACAAACAACGGAAGAGTCATTTCCACCCCTGAGATACTTGCGACGAGCAGGGCTGACTGCATAGCACAATTTGCAGAGAATGAGTGGGACTTTGTCCAATTAGAGTGGCACCGTGGTGTTTTTGCATCACCTCTAGTTTTTAGGGGTGTTTTTTTATAACACAAAAAGGAGAGAATTATGATAGACATCAATTTAATCAGAACAAACAAAGATTTGGTCAAAGAAAACATCAAGAAAAAATTTCAAGACGACAAGCTTGCTCTCGTTGACGAAATTGAAACCCTTGACAATGACATTAGAACCTTGAAAAAAGAAGGGGACGACCTAAGAGCTAGCAGAAACAGTTTGTCTAGCAAAATTGGTCTTTTAATGAAAGAGAAAAATTTTGCCGAAGCAGAAAACATCAAAGAGCAAGTAAGAAAAAACAACGAAAGAATTGTCGAAATCGAAAAACAAGAAGAAGTAATGGCTGAAAAACTTAAGAAGCTTATGATGACCATTCCAAACATCATTGATGATAGTGTACCTATCGGAAAAGACGACTCTGAAAATGTCGAGGTTAAAAAATATGGAGAACCTATTGTTCCTGAATATGAAATTCCTTATAATGCAGACATTTTAGATAGTTTTTGTGGTCTTGACAAAGAAAGTGCTGGCAGAACAAGTGGAAACGGATTCTATTACCTTATGGGCGATGCAGCTAGACTTGTTACGGCAATGATTAGCTATGCAAGAGATTATATGATAGACAAAGGCTTTATTTATTGCATCCCACCTTTTATGATCAGAAGTGATGTTGTAAATGGTGTTATGAGTTTTGCTGAAATGGATGCAATGATGTATAAGATTGAAGGCGAAGACCTCTTCCTTATCGGGACTAGTGAACACAGCATGATTGGAAAATTCAAAG
>SVIR01000018.1 GCA_015069395.1 Clostridiales bacterium | reverse complement strand
TATACAGACTATAGGGCTACATATACAACATTCTCTGCGTTGCTTTTGGGAAAAACATCAACGATAGAGTCAGGTGAATATTTCTTAAGAAACTTGGGGTCCAACTTAAATTCAATGAGAGGAATAAATGCAAGTGGAAAGACTTGCAACTTATGGGCAAACAAAATGAATGGATATCGTTTGGCAGTCAATATGTCAAAGAGTATTAGAGTTTAATAATAAAAAAGACGATTGAAGAATCGTCTTTTTTGCTTTTCTTTTTCAAGGTAATAAAAAAAACTCCTCTGCAAAACGGGAGTTTTTCAATTAGTCTTTTTTCATTGTTTTAATACACTTTGTGCAAGCCTTAACAGTCTTTCCGTTGAGTTCAACTGGTTGCAAATTTACGTTGTATTTTCTAGGTGCTTTATTGTTTGCGTGGCTAACAGTTTTTCCGTCCATTTTGCCTTTTCCGCATATTTCACATACTCTGCTCATATTTATCTCCTTTAAAAATTTGTATTCGACTTAAATCATAACACAATAAACAAAAAAAATCAACTATTTTCGCCAATTCTTTGTCATAGATTTCAAATTTGTAAGCATATAATTGAGCATAAGAATAAAATTTTTGTGTTTTTGGGGCAATTTGCTTGTCAAATCTTTTATATTGTTGTATTATATATTTGCGAATAATTCTAAAATGCTAGGAGGATATCCTTGACAGTCGATACAAACAACTATTATGGAAATATTTCAATCAGCGACAATGCGATTCGTACTGTCGCTGGTTATGTTGCGTTGGATTGTTATGGTGTCGTTGATTTGGTTGCAAAAAACTTTAAAGAAAGTGCAAGAGACCTTTTCAGAAAAGATCGATATTCCAGAGGCATTATGGTTAGTCATATAGACAACAGAATTTTTATAGATATTTACTGTATTTTAAAGTACGGTGTTTCTATTAGTGCTGTGGCTGAATCGCTCAAAAAATTTGTAAAATACAGTGTCGAAAATTTTACTGGTATGATAGTTGATACAGTTAATGTCCACGTTGTTGGCGTGTGTGTATAATAAATAGGAGCATAAGTTATGCAAAAAACAATAAATGGAGCGACCTTTCGCAAGATGATGCTTGCTGGCGTAAGTTTGCTTGAACAAAATAAAGAATATATTGATTCGTTAAACGTTTTTCCAGTTCCTGATGGTGATACGGGAACTAATATGTTTTTGACAATGAAGTCTGCTGTTGGCGAAATCAACAAGTGTATGAACAATGATATTGCGTCTTTGTCAGAAGCTTTTTCAAAAGGTGCTTTGCGTGGTGCTAGAGGAAACAGTGGGGTTATCACTTCACAAATCTTCAAGGGCTTTTGTACCGTGACAAAAGATTGCAAAGAAATTACTACAAAAGATTTCGCAAAAGCTATGCAAGAGGGTTCTGCAATTGCTTATAAAGCAGTTACAAAGCCAAAAGAAGGCACAATCTTGACAGTTATCAGAGTGATGGCTGAAAATGCAGTAGCATTGGCTAAAAAACACGACGATTTTGATGTTTTCTTTAAGAAAGTGATTGATGCCGGTGAAGAAATTTTGAAGCAAACACCAGAAATGTTGCCTGTTTTGAAGAAGGCAGGGGTTGTTGATTCTGGTGGTAGAGGAATTTTGGTTATCTTTACTGGTTTTTGTCGTTATTTGGCTGGCGAAGAAGATTTGGAATATGTTTTTGAAGACGAAACAAAACCTCAAACGGTTGACGATGTAATTGTTGATATTCAGAATTTAAACGAAATTGAGTTTGGGTATTGCACAGAGTATATGATTATAAATATGCACAAAAAGACAACCGAGGCCGATATCGACAAGTTGAGAGAAAAACTTATGGATATTGGCGATTCTGTAATCTGTATTGGTGACTTGTCACTTGTTAAAGTGCACGTGCATACAAACGAACCAAACAAGGCACTTGGCTATGCTTTGGAACTTGGAGAACTTTACAATCTCAAAATTGAGAATATGAGAGAGCAAAACAGAGAATTGAAGAAAAAAGCTCAAGCAGTTGAAGAATCAAAAGAAATCGGTATGATTGCTGTTGCTCCAGGAGACGGTTTGGGAGAAATCTTCAAAGAACTTATGGTTGACGAAATCATTGTTGGTGGGCAAACTATGAATCCAAGTGCAGAAGATATTGCCATGGCAGCAGATAAGGTTCCTGCAAGGAACGTATTTGTTTTCCCAAACAACAAAAACATTGTTTTGGCTGCAGAGCAAGCAAACGATGTTACAAACAAGAATTTGATTATCATTCCTACAAGGAGTGTACCTGAGGGCATATCTGCAGCGATTGCCTTCAACCCAGAAGCTTCAGTAGAAGAAAATCAAAATGCAATGTTGGAAGCATCAAAGAGTGTTCGTTCGGGCTCAGTAACCTATGCTGTTAGAGACACTCACGTTGACGGCTTTGACCTTACAAAAGGTGAAATTATTGGTCTTGACAACAAAGCTATTTTGGCTAAAGGTGATCTAGTTGGAGAAACTACCGAAAAACTTATTGAAGCAATGTTTGACGATTCTGTTATGAATATTACTCTCTTCTATGGAGAAGATATTAGAGAAGACGAAGCAACACAACTTCAAGAAAAACTTTCTCAAAAATATCCTGATTGTGAAGTGACAGTTGCTAAGGGTGGTCAACCAGTTTATTATTACTTGGTGTCGCTTGAATAGTAGAAAATTGCTGATAAAAAGTTATATTTATATAAACAAAAAAAAGAACTCAAAGTCGAGTTCTTTTTTTTTGTTTGATTGTTTTGACATCTATTTTCTTGTAGGTATAATTACTTCTTTTCCACCCATATAAGGTTGCAAAACTTTTGGCACACGAATACTTCCATCTGCTTGATAATTGTTTTCAAGCAAAGCAATCAAAGCTCTTGTTGAAGCCAAAACAGTGTTGTTGAGAGTGTGAACATAATAAGTCCCTTTTTCACCCTTTGTGCGAATTCCAAGACGTCTAGCCTGAGCATCTCCGAGAGTAGAACAAGAACCAACCTCAAAATATTTCTTTTGACGAGGGCTCCAAGCTTCTACATCATAACTTTTAACTTTCAAATCTGCAAGGTCGCCACTACAACATTCTAAAGTTCTTACTGGGATGTCTAAGTTTCTGAAAATTTCAACTGTATAAGACCACATTTTGTTGAACCACTCCATACTATCTTCAGGTTTACATAAAACAATCATTTCTTGTTTTTCAAATTGATGCACCCTATAAATGCCTCTTTCTTCGATACCATGGGCGCCCACTTCTTTTCTAAAACATGGGCTATAGGATGTCATT
>SVIR01000010.1 GCA_015069395.1 Clostridiales bacterium | reverse complement strand
ACAATCTCCCTGCTCCTAATAGAGACAGCAGTCTTGAGCCTACTTATAAAGATATGATGGCAAAACTGTTTGAAAGAAAAAAAGAAAAGACTGTTGAAACAAAACCAGAGCCACAAATAGAAAGGGTCGATAGCTTTGCAGATTATTCAAACCTTAAAAAATATTACGCAAGCCACAACATTGAATTTAAAGAATATTGCAAAACTTCAGTTAAACAAAACCACAACACAAACTTCTTAAATTTAATTACTTCAATAATTTTGCTTGCTTTATCTGGTATAGGAAGTGGCATATTCTACGCCATAATCAATGCAGCAAATCTAATTAACCCAACAACAAACTTTATGTTTTACCTATTTCCAATATTGTTTGTGGTTTATATGATTTTCAATGCAATAAAATTTAAACTATACCCTAGCAAAAAGCCCGCCTTGGCTTATAATAGCGTCGTGAACTGGGCAGTTTGTATTTTGGCAACAGTGATTGTGTTTGTTCTTAATATTATAGCAGGAATGCAATACGAAACTATCGCTCTTTATTCAACCTCTTTGGTTATTCCTATCTGGAACTTATTAATCCTTTTGCCAATCAACTATTACGCAAAGCTTATAGCCTACAAAAAATTTGGCAAATAATCAAAAATTTTAAAAATTTGTGTATAAGAAAACAATTAGCACACATAATAGAATCAAGTTAAGAAAATCAGTCTTAACTTAAAGCGAAAAGAGATATTTTAGTCGGTTTGATTATAATTGTCTCTTTTCTTTTTTTTAATAAAAGCTAGAGAGTTTATGATAAGATTTAATGCAACCACTAGAATCAACAAAACAAGAGAAATTATAAAAACATAAAAAGCCGAATTCTCAAAAACTACACATAACAAAAATATTATCAGACACGAAACTAATTTGCCAATACTTATCGCTAAAAAACTTTGCCAAAATTTTAGATCTGTCAGCCCTGCAATTATACTGCCTGTATAGACTCCCGTCAACGGCAAAGGAATAGCAACAAATGTCGCCAGAGCCAAACACTTTTTAAAAGTTTTATTTCCTTCGCTCAACTTCCCAAAGGTCTTCTTGTGCTTTTCTTTAAATTTTGAAAACCACCGTTCTACTACAAACCCACTAACCTTCTTTTTTATCAAAGAGCATATCAACAAAATTGTCACACACGGCACGAGAGAACTAAAAAAGGCTGACAACAATACAAGCACAGCATTTGAATGATGCCAAATTTGTTGCGACAAGCCAAAAGATATAGCAATTTTGCTTTCTAGTCCTGGAATGACAGAAACCAAGCCTACGGCCAAATATACGTTCTCATAAAATACATTTGCTAAAAATTCAAGCATAACCACCTCAACAAATTGTATGTTGAAGAATTTTTATTAATGAATAAAAAAAGAGCTCTTTTTAGAGCCCTCTTATTTTTCTTGCAAAAGATTTCTTGAATGTTGAAGTGCCGTTTCAGACACCTCTGTCCCACCATCTATCAATCGCGCTATCTCTCTAACAACCCCCTCTTCTTTCAAGGTCTTTACCGTTGAAATGGTTGAGTTGTCAACTACATTTTTTTCAACCAATAAAAAGTTGTTTGCTTTTGAAGCAACCACAGGAGTATGAGTGATGCAAATTATCTGCGTAAACTTTGAAATATTGGCCAATTTCTCTGCCACCTTGCCAGCAGTTCGTCCACTTATTCCTGCATCAATTTCGTCAAATACCACGGTTTCAACTCTATCTTTATCAAGCATAACATTTTTAAAAGCCAACAAAATTCTTGACAACTCGCCACCCGATGCTGTTTTATGCAAATCTTTTACCTCTTGCCCCTTGTTTGCAGAAAACATAAACTTAACTGCATCAAAGCCCTTTCTAGAGATAACCGACTCTTGAAAGTCTACATAAAAATCAGCTCCCTGCATTTCCAAATCTGACAGCTGTTTCATAATTTGTTCTTGAAACAATTTGGCATATTTTTTTCTTTCTGCGCTAAGCTTTTTGCAATCGCTTTGCAAAGACTCATCTGCCTTTAATTTTTTGTCATTTAGCTCTTCAAGTATAAATTGACTGTTTTCAAGTTGATCAAGGGTTTGTTTACATTCTTGCAAATAATCAATTAAGTTTTCAACAGTCTTGCCATACTTTTTCGTCAATGACTTTATTTGATCGAGTCTAGCATCTAAAATTTCCAGCTCTTTTGGGTCGAATTCAGTATTTCTTTTGATATCCTTAAGCGTTTCTGCGACATCTTTAAGATCATAATAACAACTCTCAAGCCTTGCCTTACAATCTTCTATATCAGAAAAATTTGACAAAGAGCTCAAATCTGTCTTGGCTTCATATAAAAGTGAGGTTGCATTATCTCTTTGTTCGTCAAGCTTTAAAAGAGCATCGCCAACTCTCTCAAAAATATTTTCTGCAGAAGAAATAAATTCCAAACGTTCCTTTAACTCTTCCTCTTCTCCTATCCTTAAATTAGCATTTTCCAATTCTTGAATTTGATATTGTAAAAGATCTTTTGTTCTCGCCCTTTCTAATTCATTTCCACCCAAACTTTTGATTTGAGATTCAATTTCTTTCAATTCGTCGAAAGAGTGAGATACCTTCTGTTTTAAATCTTCAACAGGTTTTCCTGCAAACTTATCTAATAATGCGAGGTGATTGTTGACATTCAAAAGACCAACACTGTCATGTTGCCCACAAAAATCTACCAATCCTTCTGCAAGTTCTTTCAGCATCTTCAATGTTGCAGGGAAACCATTGATTTTTATAGAAGATTTTCCCTCTGTTGTTAATGTTCTTGTAATTATAAGTTCGTCTTCTGCTTCTATTTCATATTCTGATAGAAGTTGTTTTTGTTCTTCAGACAAATCAGAAAATACTGCATCTACCCTTAAGGATGTTTCTCCTGTTCTAATCAAATTCTTTTCGGCTTTTGCCCCCAAAGAAAAACTAAGGGCATCAATAACTATGCTCTTGCCAGCACCAGATTGCCCCAAAAGACAATTAAAACCATCTGACCAGTCTATGTTTTGCTTTTTAATCAAAGCCACATTATTTAAAGACAATGCAGAAAGCATCAAAACCCTCCACTAAAATTATAACATAATATCATTTAAAGTTACAACTGCTTCGCTAGCAAAAGTTGTGCTTGGAAAAATCAACATAACCGTATCGTCTCCGTAAGTTGCGCCCATAAGTTCTGTCAAGTTCAACTTGTCAATAAAAGAACAGACACTTGCACCCATGCCTTTTATAGTCTTTACCACAGCCAAATTGAGGGCAGGTTTCACAGAAATAACAGATTCTTTAAATATTGATATGTACTTACTGGAAATGGCTTGTTGTTCGTTTCCCAAAATAGCATATTTGTATTTGCCCGAACTCCCCAAAATTTTTGTAAGCCCCAACTCTTTGATATCACGAGAAATTGTTGCTTGCGTAATTTCAAAGTTTGCATTTTTAAGTTCTTTTGCAAGCTCTTCTTGAGTTTCAATTTCTTTGGTTGAAATCAATTCCAAAATTTTCGATTGTCTAGAACTTCTTGCCATTCCATTCTCCTTAAGCCTTACATCGCCCTAATTTAGGGAGGTGTAGCGTTTTTGCATAATTATAAATTTATAATTATTAGCACATTTTTGAATATTATACAATAAAATTTATAAATATGCAAGCGATTTTTGCATATTTATTCAGCGATTTTTGATAAAAATTTGAGTTTTTGCAAAAATATAAATTTAGTTTTTATAAATATAAATTAATATACATAAAGCCGTTTTCTCAAAAAAAAGATCATTCCCCCACCCCAACAAAAAAAACACTGTCGCCCAGCCCAGCAGTCGAACAGCAATCAGTTTTTTAATTCACTTTTATATTTTAAGACATAAAAAAAGACACATCAAGAAGATATGTCATTTTTTTATCAAAATTTAGAAATTGTTGATTATCAAAATTTCTTCATTTGCAATAGCAGATTCAACAAGAGCATCAACATCTAAAAACTTTTCGTTATACTCTGCCCTCTTGATTGTTGGTTTAATCACTGGATTTTTTGGCAAAAATACCGTACAGCAATCTTCGTAAGGCAAAATAGAAGTTTCATAAGTTTGAATTTTTTTAGCAATATCCATAATCTGTTCTTTGTCGAAAGCAATCAAAGGCCTAAACACTGGCAACGACACCACAGAGTTTGTAACATTCATACTATGCATAGTTTGACTCGCCACCTGCCCCAAGCTTTCGCCCGTTATAATCGCCCCCAGATCATTTTGCAAACATAACCTCTCAGCAATACGCATCATAATTCTGCGCATAATCGTAATCATATAATCAGCATCGCAATTTTTATGAATCTGTTCCTGAATTTCTGTAAAAGATACAATATGCAATTTTATTTCGTCACAATAAACAGAAATCTCTTTCGCAAGTTCAATAACCTTTTCTTTCGCTTGAACGCTTGTATACGGATAAGAATGGAAGTGCACAGCTTCAAATCTCAACCCTCTCTTCGCAACCATATACCCCGCAACCGGACTATCTATACCTCCCGACAATAAAAGAAGTCCTTTTCCTGCACTGCCAAGAGGAAGCCCACCTGCACAAGAAATCAAATTCGTATAAACATAACATTTCTTGTTTACCCTAATTTCCACCATCAACAGTTGTTCTGGATTATACAAATCAACCCTCAAGCTCGGATTCTCTTCCAAAACAACTCCACCGAGATGTTTTTCAAATTCCATTGAGGTCATTTCAAAGGTTTTGTCAGCACGCTTCACTTCAACCTTAAAAGTCTTAACAGCAGAAAAGTCCAATGTTTTTACATAATCCTCAATAACTGTTTTTTCAGCATCAATTTCTACGGCCCTTGCAACACCAATCAGACCAAAAACCGTTTGCAATTTTTCAACAAGAATATCTTCTTGGGTTTCTTGATAATCTTTCAAAACCAAACGACCTTGAGTTTCTTCTAAAACAAACTCAAACTCTCTGAGCTTTTTCAATATGTTTGTTTTTAAAAGTTTTATAAATTCTCGTCGATTTCTACCTTTCAAAAACAATTCTCCAAATTTTAACAACAAAACCTTTCTCATTTCGCAACCCTTTCTTTTATATCTTGATAAACCTCATTAATAATTCTAGCAGCCTCTAAAACCTCTCCTTCGGTTTGATATGCATTAAAACTCACTCTCACGCTTGAAACAATATCGTCTTTCGAAACACCTATCCCTTCCAAGATTCTATTTCCAGCCTTTTTTGAAGAACAAGCACTTCCCAAACCTACAATTACCCCTGCCTGATTTAAAGAATGTAATATAGTTTCACCCTTAACACCTTCAAAAATCAGACTTTCTATATATGGAGAACCCTTAAAATCCAAAACTTTTATACCATTGAGATTATTATTGAATAACCTTTTTAAAGCTGTTACCCTTTCAAAATTTTTCTTTTCGTCAATCTTCTCAACAGCAATCTTAAATTGCATAATACCAGACACGTTTTCAGTCCCAGACCTCAAGCCATATTGCTGTCCACCACCCTGGAACAGCTCCTTCAACGTGTTTTTGTCTTTAACATAAAGCCCGGCGACCCCTTTTGGACCATGCAATTTATGCGCACTGAACGAATACAAATCAACTTCCGTTTTTCTGAGTTCACACGGAATTTTCATAAAACCCTGCACCCCATCACAATGAAATACAGCCCTCGGACACAATTCTTTTTTCAACTTAGAAATTGCATCTAAATCATTTATCGCTCCAGTTTCATTGTTTACGTGCATAATACTAATAAGCCTAGTTTTGTTGTTCAAGGTCGTTTTCAAAACATTCAAATCTACTTTGCCGTCAGAATCAAGAGGAACAAATTTAACCTTATAGCCCTCCAATTCCAATTTTTTTGCAACATTATATACCGATGGATGCTCGCCTGCAGAGAAAACATACTCCCAATCTCCAGACCTCAAACTTCCCTTCACTGCCAAGTTGTTGCTTTCTGTAGCACAACCCGTAAAAAGAATATTTCCACCTTTAGCACCAAGCCTCTGCAAAAAATATTTTTCCACATCAGCAATCAATTTTGAAACATTCAAAGATTCCACCGACAATGCCGAAGGATTGAAAAAATGTTCGCACGAATAGAGTTTGTGCACCTCTACACATTCTTCAAACATTTTTGTTGTCCCAGCATTATCAAGAAAAATCATAAAACCTCCAACACAAACCTATCTAAGCTTGGCACCAAATCTAAATTCTAAACCTTTCAAAACTTTGTTTACAACAGCGTTAATCTCTTCGCTAGTCAAAGTCTTTTCTTCTGACATAAACATAATTTTATATGCCATACTCTTCTTATTTTCACCCAAAGCATCGCTACGATACACATCGAACAAGCTTACATCATAAAAAATCTTTCCACAACCCGACTTAATTGCAGATATCAAATCAGCATTGCAAACTTTTTCGTCAACAACAACTGCAATATCCCTTTCAACAACTGGATATTTTGATATTTCTTTAGTTGAATATTTCTTTTCTTCCAATTTTGAAAGATAGTCAGTGTCAATTTCAGCATAGAATACATCTTGACTTATATCATAATTCTTCAAAACAGACTTATGAACTTTTCCAAACCAACCAACAATAACCCCATCTTCAGCAACTATATCGGCACCTATCCCACTATGCAAATAAGGTTCGGTTGAGCGTCTGAGAGAATATTTCAAAGAAGTAGTGAGGAGCAAGTTTTCAAGTACACCTTTAAGTTCAAAGAAATCATATCCATTTTCACAAACAGCAATTGAAAGCCTGTTGTTTTCAACTGGAAGCTCCGTCAAAGGCAAGCTCTTTGGTTGATAAACCTTGCCCACTTCAAAAAATCTCAAATCTTTGTTTCCCACAGACAAATTGTAAGCAATATCAAGCAACAACGCATGAGCCATAACCGTTCTTGCAGTAGACAGATCTTCACTGATAGGATTTGCAATTTTAATCACATTTCTTCTGCTATCTTCTTCACTTAGCATCAATTTGTCACAAGCAGATGCAGAATAGAGCGAATAGTTCAAAGTTTCATAAAATCCATTGTCAACCAATATATTTTTGAATCCATTTTCCATAACTAGACGTGGTTCATATTGCCCAACAGTAATTGCAGAGTTTTCAAACAATCTTCCTTCTACATTGTTGTAAACATCATAACCAAAAATTCTGATAACCTCTTCAGCAATATCATTGTCATTTTTGATATCTTCACGCAATATAGGTGGAACACAAAGAAGTGTGTCTCCCATTATTGCAGTCTTTATGCCCAAATCATTCAAGATTTCTGCAACCTTTTCTTTTGAAATATCCAATCCTAAAATCTTCATAACTTTTGCATAAGAAATCTCAAGTTTCTTTTCTTCGCCAAGTGGTTGTTGACACTCGTCTATAAGCCCTTCAACAATTTCTCCACAGCCAAGTTTATCAACCAAATGCAAAGCCCTCTTTATAGCCAAAGTTGGAGAGTTTACATTTACTCCTTTTTCATATCTAGCAGAAGAGTCAGTTCTTAAACCATATTTTTTGGCTGTCAATCTAACGCTTTTTAAATCAAAAACAGCACATTCAAAAACCGTTTCCGTTGTTTCTTTTTCAATGCAAGAGTTAACCCCACCAATAACACCTGCAATAACAACAGGTTTATTTTGGTCTGCAATAACCATTACACCTTCGTCAAGATCATAAGTCTGACCATTCAAAACAGAAATCTTTTCACCCTTCTTTGCTTGCCTTACAACTATTTTCTTTCCATCAAGATATTTATAATCAAATGCGTGCATAGGTTGTCCCTGCTCAACCAATATATAGTTTGTAATATCAACCATAGTATTAATTGGTTTGATCCCCACAGCGTGCAAACGACTTCTTATCCATAAAGGAGATCTTTCAAGCTTGATATTTTTTATATAACTAGCAATATATCTAGGACAATTTTCAGTTTTCACCTCAACTGAAACAAAATCCTTTACATCTCCCGCCACAGTTTTGTAATCAACGGCAAAATCTTTAAATTTCTTGCCATAAATCGCACAAATTTCTCTTGCAATTCCAATTACACTATTGCAATCAGGTCTATTTGGAGTCACATTAATATCAAATACCACATCGTTAAGCATCAAAGCATCTTCAATTTTTTGTCCAGCAACAAAACTTTCTGACAAAATCAGAATTCCATTTACAGAACCACCTTCGATATAGTTTTCGTCAACCCCCAGTTCTTCTCCAGAACAGAACATTCCGTCACTTTTTACACCTCTGAAGTTTGTTGGTTTGATTTTAACGCCATTAACAAGATCTGCGCCTTCTAATGAAACAGGAACCATAGCCCCTTCAAATACATTTGTAGCAGAAGTGATAATTTGAACCCTCTTTTCTCCTACATCTACTTGACATACAACAAGTTTGTCTGCCGCTGGATGCCTTTCAATTTTCAAAATTTTTCCAACATAAACATCATGAAGATGTTCGTTTTGACATTCAAGTTCTTCTACTTCAAAACCTGCAGCAGTAAGCCTTTTTGCAACTTCTTCTGCACCATCTTCAATATCAACAAAATCTTTCAACCAATTATATGAAACCTTCATTTTAATCTCCTTAAACTCTTTCATTCTTTGCATAATACCCTACATCTTGCGTATTATGCTACATAATACACAAGATGTAGTTATCTCATTTGTTTTAAAAACTTCATATCATTTCTAAACAAATATTTGATATTTGGTATTTTGTTTGTAACCATTACACTTCTATCAATCCCTGGCCCAAATGCAAAACCACTATATTTTTTGCTGTCTATACCAGACATTTCCAAAATCGCAGGATTTACAATTCCACCACCAAAGAACTCTGAGAATCCCGTCCCCTTGCATAAAGAACAGCCCTTTCCTTGACACATTTGACAAGTAGCATCAATTTCAATGCTTGGCTCAGTAAATGGGAAAAATGCAGGTCTAACTCTCATTTTTACATCTTTGCCATACAGCCTTACAGCCATTTCTTTTACCATAATCATAAAATCTTTGAGTCCAATATTTTCGTCTATCACGAGAGCTTCAAATTGATTGAAGATTGGAGAATGAGAACTATCGTCGTCATTTCTATAAACACGTCCAGGGCAAACTATTTTGAATGGAGGCTTCATAGTTTCCATAGCCCAAACTTGAGCTGGAGACGTATGAGTTCTCATTAAAATGTTGTCTGTAATATAAAAAGAATCTTGCATATCACGTGCTGGGTGATTTTTTGGAACATTCAAAGCCTCAAAATTTCGATAATCCGTTTCAATTTCTGGCGTTTGAATAACAGTAAACCCCATTTCAACACACAAATCAATAAACTTGTTGTTAAAACGTGTTAGAGGATGCAAAGCACCTCTCTTAATCCCCTTGCTTGGTTCTGTAATATCAACTTTTTCTTTTTCCATTTCAGCAAGAAGTTGAACGTTTTCCAAATCGGCCAATTTTTGAGACAAAGATCTTTCTAAATTTTCTCTAACAACGTTCGCCAACGACCCTACTTCTTTTCTATTCTCAGCAGGAACATCTTTCATTCCTCTCAAAATTTGTGTCAGCTCTCCTGTTTTGCCAAGATATTTAACTCTTGCATTATCAAGTTCTTTCAAATCTTGCGAAGACTCAATCTCTTTTAATCCCTCTGCTAAAATTGATTCAAGTTTTTGTTTCATAGTCTCTCCTTTTCTTCTTTTAAGCACCACAACTAATAAAAAAATCGCCCTAAATATTAGGACGATTAAATCGTGGTACCACCTAACTTCGTGCTTTAAGCACCTTAATTTGACAAGTTACGTCTGTCGAAACGGCAACCCCTACACAATCAAAATCTTCAAGGTGCGACTAAGAAGCGAATTCACAAATCCACTTTTACCTAAATTTCAGCAGATATTAGGCTCTCTGAAAAAGCTTCTGATTTGTTACTGGTCTTCCATCACAGTCTTTATTTTACTTATTCTAACACACCCCTTCATTTATGTCAAACATATATTCAAAAATTTTACTTTTGCAAACAATTGTGCTATGATAAACTTATGGAAACAGACTATCAAACTTTTGAAATTGAAAAAAACTCAATATCCGTTTACACATATTTAAAAGAGAACGGGTTTTCTGAAAGTTATATAAAAAAAATTAGAAACAATTCAAAATCTCTAAAACTGAACAACATTTTTGTAAATACAAGAACAAAAGTTCAAAAAGGAGACACTCTTAAAGTCGCAAAAAATCTCGGAAATCCAACAAAAATAAAAATTAGCCCCCTCCCTATTGAGGTCTTGTATGAAGACGAAAACATATTGGCAATAAACAAACCTCACAACCTCGCAACTATGCCAACTCGCTCGCACTTCTCCGATAATTTAGGTGCTAGAGTTTTAAATTATTTGAACAACCCAAGTTTTGTTCTAAGAACAATAAACCGATTAGATAAAGATACTGCAGGCATTGTTATAATCGCTAAAAATCTACTAACTTACAACAAAGTTTTAAATTTCAAAAAGGAATATTATGCAATTTGCGAAGGAATTACTCCCGAAAACCAAACAATAGATCTTCCAATCAAAACAATTTCTGAAAACGGTATAAACCAAATGAAAAGAGTTGTTTCCAAGGACGGAAAAAAAGCTACTACACATTTTTTGAGGGTTTCGCATACAGAAAAACACTCTCTTATAAAACTCCATTTAGAAACCGGACGAACACACCAAATAAGAGTCCACCTTTCTCATATAGGTTATCCATTGCTTGGAGACGGCATTTATTCTGAAAACAAACAAAAACTACCACATACATTTTTATGCTTGAAAAAAGTTTCTTTTGAGGTTGAAGACATAAAAATAAGCCTCGAAGTAGACTTGCCAAGCGAATGGAATCAATTTATAAAATAAAAAAACAAAAGCTCTCCATATTGGCGAGCTTTTATTTGGTCAGGTCTAACTATTTGCAACACTTAGAAGACGACTTCGCACTAGCCTTTGACTTTGCAGAAGAAGTCATATCTTTGGCTGCTTCGGTGCTAGAATTTTTAGCACTAGCCTTGTTCTTTTTTTTACCAAACATAGTTTACCTCCCTTTTCCCAAGGTACAAAACCTTGTAATTGTATTGTAACTAGTTTGGCAAATTTTATGCAATATTATGAATTTTTTTCTTGTTCGTCCAAAAGGTTGTAATACTCTTCGAAAACTTCCATTGCTACTGCTTCGTCTGTTTCAACCAACAATACAGGTTCTCTTCCATCTTGTTCGTCAACATAGAACACGATAGCCTCGTCGTCGTTTACGTGATCAATTTTATCAATTGGTTTCAAAACACAATAAACTCTGTCGTTGTAAGGAATAACAGCAACTTGTTCAAAAGACAATTTTCTACCTGTGTCATCAACCAAAACGATAGGGTCTTTGTTGTCTTCGTCCAACAACACATCGAGAATATCAAGTTTTGCTTCTTCTTGTTCTACCTTTTTTGAAACTTCTTCAATTTTTTCAATTTTTTTTCTATCCATAAATAACTCCTTTATTGCTTTGGATGTTCGTCCAGATAATTTTGCAGTATAATTTGAGCCGACACCTTGTCCAGAAGTTCTTTGCGTTTTTCCCACTTAATTCCAGCTTCTTTGAGATATTCTTCTGCTTCAAAAGATGTATATCTCTCGTCTTGAAAAGCAACTTCAACATTGGCAAAATCCTTTAACTTGTTCGCAAAACTTTGCACAACTTCAGTCATTTCACAAACCGTGCCGTCAGCATTTAGCGGCAAACCAAAAACGACCAAATTTACACTTTTTTGTGCTATCAAGCTTTTGAAATATTGCAAATCTTTTTCTTCTGTTTGAGTCTTGTAGATATGGTCAGCACTTGCAATAGTACAACTTAAATCCGAAAAAGCCACACCCATTCTTGCTTTGCCATAATCTATACCCATTTTTCTAAAATACTGCATACATCACCATAGTTATTTTAACCCTAACAACAAAAATAGTCAACTATATTAAACAAATTTTATAGTTATTTGCAGTCAAACAGGTTTTTACCATTTGAAATAGAGACGGTCAACGGCACTTCAAAAGCACAAACATTTTCCATCGACTCCTTTAAAAGACTCTTAACAGATTCCACTTCGTAAATAGGCGCATCGATAATAAGTTCGTCGTGTATTTGCAGAATAATATGACTTTTCATATTTTTTTCTCGCAGTTTCTTGAAAACATCAATCATTGCCAATTTTATCACATCAGATGCTGTTCCTTGCAAAGGCATATTCATTGCAACCCTCTCTCCAAACTTTTTGGTGTTTCCATTTGAAGATTGAATCTCTGGAATATGTCTAATTCTCCCAAAATAAGATTTTACAAAACCATTTTTCTCAGCATATTCTACATTTCCGTCCATAAAAGTCTTTATTTTAGGATATCTTGAAAAATAATTGTCTATATAACTTTTCGCCTGATTTCGTGTTGTCTTTATATTTTGCGAAAGACCAAAGTCACTTATACCATAAATAATTCCAAAGTTTACAGCCTTTGCATCTCTTCTCTGATCCGACGTAACCTTCTCAACATCAACCCCAAAAATTTCACTAGCTGTTTTTGTATGAATATCAATGCCTTTTTTATAAGCCTCTATCATACTCTCTTCTTTTGCCAAATTTGCCAACAAACGAAGTTCTATTTGACTATAATCTGCCGAAATTATATTTCCGTCTTCATATTTTGAAACAAAAATCTTTCTTAAGTTTCGTCCCTCTTCGTCTCTGGTAGGAATGTTTTGTAAGTTTGGTTCTGAACTAGACAATCTTCCGGTCGAAGTTAAAGTTTGATTAAACATTGTTCTGACAACATCACCACCATTGGCACAAATCTGTTTGTAAACATTTATATATGTGCTAAGAAGTTTGCTTTTCTTTCGATAATCTATAATAAGATCAACGATTTTATGCTGCCACCTCATTTCGTCCAAGATTGCAAAGCTAGTTGATTGTTTTTTGTTGTTCCAACTTCTAAGCTCAAGTTTGTTAAACAAAATGTTTGCAACCTGTTTTGGAGAATTTATATTAAACTCTTCTCCAGCCAACTCAAAAATCTCTTTAGTCAAAGAAGAAATTTCAGTTTCATATTTTTGGCTAAGTTCGTCTAGTTCTGTTTGATTGATTTTAAAGCCCTCATCTTCCATATCAGCCAAAACGGATACAAGAGGAAGTTCAATCTTTGAATAAACCCCTTCTACATCTTCTGCTTTCATTTGTTTTTCAAGCAAAGTTTTGAGATTCTCATATTCATAAACCTCTGGGTCTGGCAACTTAGGCAACCCTGCAAAAAGAACATATCTTGCAATATCAATATCAAAAAAATTGTTGAGCTTTATAGAGTTTCTCTTTAAAATTTTTATATCAGACTTTGAAGACGTTGTAATTTTGATTATGTTTTCGTCTTCAAAAATAGGTTTTAAAGTTTTTAAAACCTGATCAAAATCTAATGGTATCGAAAAGAGATCAATTTCTTTTTTTATGCAATAAACTTTTTGATTTACACAAAACTTCAAGTTTTTTAGATCATAACAAAAGATTTTGGATACATCTTTTGCCATATTTTCTACTTGTTGTAAGTTTTCAAGCACAAATTCTTCCCTCTTTGTTTGTTCAACAAAGACATCCTTCCTGTTCAACAAAGATCGAAAATCCCAATCCGAGAAAAACTTCCTCACTTTCTCAGAAAACGGAAAATCATACACACAATCATTTATAGAAAAATCAAGTTCACAATCAGTTTTTATTGTCGCAAGCTTATGCGACATAAAAGCATTTTCTTTTCCCGTTTGCAACTTGTCTTTTAATTTTCCTGTAATATCTTCAATATGATTGTACACGCCTTCAAGAGTTTCAAATTTTTCAAGCAAAGAAAGAGCCGTTTTTTCACCAACTCCAGCAACCCCAGGAATATTGTCAGAACTATCTCCCATCAAGGCTTTCAAATCAACAATTCCACTAGGTTTGAGCCCCCATGTTTGCTTGAGAT
Source organism: Clostridiales bacterium (assembly GCA_015069395.1). Taxonomy (GTDB): domain Bacteria; phylum Bacillota; class Clostridia; order Christensenellales; family UBA1242; genus Caccovivens. The sequence continues at coordinate 11,514 of SVIR01000010.1, read as the reverse complement.
AAACCTCGTCAAATTTTTCAGTCTCCGTCACCCCTTTTCTAGTGAGCCAAACAGAAGTGCTTGGATTTATAAGTTGCAACAAATCTCTATCTCCAGAGAGTAAAACATTAAAACAATCTGAGTTTTTCGCTAAAGTACCAATAATATCGTCAGCCTCTATCCCTTCTTGTTCAAAAATCTTTATCCCCATAACCTGCAACATCTCTTTAATTACAGGAAATTGCAAACGCAAATCTTCAGGGGTTTCTTTTCTTGTTCCTTTATACTCAGCATAAATTTCATTTCTAAAAGTTTTTCTAGCATGATCAAAAGCAACAGCAACATAATCTGGAGCCTGCTCTTGAATAATCTTAATCAACAAATTTGCAAAGCCAAATACAGCTCCACTAGGTCGTTTTTGTCTATTGGTTAAAAAAGGCATAGCATAATATGCTCTATTCGCCAAACTATTGCCATCAACAATCAAAAATTTTTTCACTTAGCGTCACCTTATCAACTAAAAATTTTATAAATTGAATCTGGCACGGCCAAAACGATAATATAACAAACTATAGCAACAATCAAAAGTATAAAGAAAACAATCTTTAAAGGACTGCCTGCAAAATTAACCAAAGCAAAACAGAAAATGATTGCTATTCCTCCAAAATTAACAATTAAATCAAACCACATTTGAAACCCACCCATATCTGGAGACCAAGCAGTTTGTGTTTTGATAACATTTACGATTAAAAAGCCAATATAAACTATAGACAATATCGACAATACCGTATACAATACTTTTTTCATAACCCCTCCATTATTGTTTTTTATAGTTTATCACAATTCTTAAATTTTTGACAAGCAAATTTTAAAACCACACATACAAAATTTTATTTAAAACTACGTAAAAATATCATTTTCTAAATTAATAAAAAAACCACACGATTATGTGTGGTTTTATTTATTGTTTGTGTATAATTATGCATTTTAGCTGATTTTTATTCTTTGTCACTTTCTTCATTGTTCTGCTCTTCTTTGTTGTTTTCAAAACTATCTTCTTCTGACTCGCTCTCTTCTGTTTGCTTGTCTTTTGCAGAAGTTTTGTTTGTAACTATACCGAAAACAACAAGCAAAGAAGCAATTGACATAATACAGTCTTCTACAACTTGATTTTCTATCTCAAATCCAAAAGCTTTTCCAAAAGCATTTAAAAGCATAATAACACTGGCAGAAAGAGAAATCCAAAAGCTATAATTTTTGATTTTATCAAAGAATTTCTTCATACTCTTCTCCATTTTTCAAATAATCTTTTATATCAGACAAATCTTGCCTAACTTCTTCCAAGAGTTGTAGATTTGAAGTAAGTTTTTCAATTGTTTGTTGATATTTAACTTCACGTTTTGCACTATCTTTAAGTTGATAATAAAAAAGCCAGACAAACAAAATCGCAAACACTCCGTTACTAACAACTATACTTATAATTTCACTCCAAATATCCATAGTTAATTCCTCTTTTTCAACATTATTTTCAACAATTTAAAATCACCTGATTTGTAAACTGTCGCCTTGTTAAAAAATCTGATTTTGTCAACAAACTTTATTTTCACGACACAACATCAAAAACAACCAATGGTTTGCAAATTTCACAGTTTTCACAATCAGAACTAAACGAAAATTTAAATCTTTTTCCATACAAACAAACAGAAAGACGCTGTTCTTTGTCTCTTCCGACAAATGAAAAGCTTTTTGTTTCTTCGTCCGACTCTATTGTCACTACACAATCATACAGAGAAGTTAAAACGATTTCTTTTATCTTTTTTTTCTTGCTTTGATACCCCAAATCCGTTGAGAATGAACTCCACTTTTTATTTAGCGAGGCCTCAAATATTTTGCCATTAAAGGTCAACTCTCCTACTCTTTGTGTATAATCATTAAAACACGCACAAAGTTTGCTTAAAAACGGTGTATCTACAGCCAAAATTTTTCTAATATCAACACCTCTTAAAACATTCAACTCAAAAGTTTCGACATCAATCTCAAACAAGACATTATTTGAATAAGTTTCATTGACTTCACAACCGACTTCTTCTAAATCTTCAAAATCACATCTAGTAGCCAAATAGTATTTCCCGTTCAAACAAGCAGAAGAACAATTTGAATTGTCCAAATTTTTCCAAAAACTATCATATTGTTCACAAATTCTTTGAACTGAGTTTCCATTGAAAGAATACAAACCCTCTCTGGTCATAAAAAAGATTTTGTCTCCACAAACAGAAATTGAATTTTCAAATATTTTTGAAGAAGAGGTGTATAAATGCGTAAACGAAAAGTTGCTTTTCGAAGAGTAAATTGAGAGTTTTGTTATACCATATTCTCTGAATAAATATACATAATCATTAAACGAAACCAATCTTTTAAAAGAACCTCTATTATCTAAAAATTCTATAGTAGAACTATCTTCTTTTCTTAAAGTGGTAACATCAAGATTGTCCGTATAAATCAAAGTGCTTTGCAAATCATTTGTCACGCCAAACAAATTGTCATAATGCACAACACAAGAAATCAATGCTGGCACCTCTTCAAATATTGCATCATAGTATTGCCCAATAATTATAAGTCCCTCGTTTGAAAAAAACAGATTAACGTCTGTTTGATCCAGTCTATAAACACATTGATAAGTTGGCAAATCATTCAATCTTGTAGTTCTTTGTAAAATCGCCCCGTCATATTGGTCTATGAGCGAACAACTCCAAAGATTATATGACCCGTCTAACAACAAAAGTTGATAAATATAAGTTTTATAGGTTGTGTTATACCATCTCTCTGTATAAATAGATTTAATGTCGTCAATTAACATCGAGAAATCATATGTATGAAGATCGTCCAAAGCATCTAAAGAGGCCGGAACTTTCAAGTCTTGAAAACCCAGCCCAGTCTTTAGTGCTCCGTCATTATAAGAAATGTTGTAAAACAGTTTACATTCGTTTGGTTTCGACACACTGTCGTCACTTTTTGATTTGATACCATCTTCAAAAATAGAAAAAGTTAAGTTTTTTTCGGTGGTCTTTTTGTGTTTTTTTAAATTTTTATAAAACATTAAAACCATCTCCTCTTAGGCATTAAATGTTCGCCCCTTTTTCGACTTAAAACAAACAAACTATCTTTAAAACGATTTTCCCAAATTGCTGCATCTTCACTCAATCCATCAACCAACAAGTATTCGCTAGCTACTCCATAAGCATATACTCTTGCGCTCAAACCATTATACATCTCAACTTCGTCTTCAACAGCAAAATTATTTGGCAAATAACTATATACTATCGTTTTAGCTTTACCAAACACTTCAATATAATTTGAAAAATTTCTAAATCTTAAATTTTTTCCAAACTTATCTCTTATTTCATAGACATTTACAACCCTCTTGCTTAAATCTAAAAAATCTATAGTTGACTTTTCAACAACAATTTCTTCTTTTGTAAGAAAAGGCAGATAATCACTTGCTATTTCTTGGTTTATTAAATTAAAACAATTTGTCATAATATTAAGTTTTTCTTGTTCTCTTTCAGTTAAACTTGAAGAAGTAATCAATTTCGACAAGATTTCCCTTTCTCCTACAAATTCACAGGTTAATTTCAATATATCCTTAACTGTCATACATTTTCTCCTTAAAGTCATTCAAAACTTGTTTTATTTTCTGCTTTTGCAGTCTTTCATTTTCAGCTTCCATAGCCTTAAAAAGGTCATCTGCGTTTTGAACTCTTGTCTGCAAAACATAGTCGACTGATCTTTCGTCCAATTGGTCGAAAGGAAAAGTTAAACAATAAGAATTTCTTTGCGAAGAATTATGCAAAACAAACTTTTGCTTATCTAAGTCAAATTCAATAAAATAATCGCTATCAATAGCTTTGATTCTGTCAATTATTCCCAGACAATCGCTTTCAATTCTAAATGACCTTTTCATAAAGTTTTAAACCCCTTAAACAGATTCTTGCATAGTTGTAGGAATATTCTTACAATAAGCCACGCCTGATGGTTTATGACAAAGAAGTTCGGTATATTTTACCAATGTTGCAGAATAAGCAGGTTTTGTTGGGTGTTGTTTCAAAACTCTACCAGACTCATCTTCCAACCACTTCCAGTCGCCTAATTCATAGAACACCAAATCATCTGTGTTCAAGAAATAACATTCTCCAGCTCCAACGTGATTTGTTGGAACAATTGGAGTACCAAAGTGCGTAATGACTTTTGTGCCGTCTTCCAATGTTGTGTATTCAATGTTTTTCTTATAGAATGTCATATATCTTTGGTACAATCTTTTCAAATCATAAGAACAGTTGATAAAGTTTACATCTGTTCCGTTCATTTCGAGTTCGTCAATAATTTTTTGAACAAAGTCTTCGTCAAACGCTTCTGTGCCTGTTCCAGTGTAAGTTCTTGCGTTCATAACTGGATAAGCTTCTTTAGACACTCCATAAAGAGTGTTGTTTGTTGCAATTCCCTTCAAGCCGATAATATCGTTGCCCTTAGAGTTGTGCAAATAAAATTGATCTCCTACTGACAATTGAGATACAGTTGAAGCAAAAGAAATCTCTTTTGTAGCTTTGTCTACATTTTTAACATAAATATTTTCTGCTTTAAGAATATCACCATTGTAAATATCAACAAACATTCCTGGAGCAATAGCTTCTGTATTGTCTACCGTTGAATCTGGACAGAATGTAGCTAAAAGACCGCTTCCGTCACCATAAATCATTCTTGAAAGATTGAAAATGCTAGCTTTCAAGAGGCTGTCCATTCCATCTTGCAAAAGATTTACAAAAGCATTAACATCACTTGAAGAGCATTTCATTGCTTTGTCACTAATTTCAAATCTTCCATAAAGGTTTTTTAATGGAGCCACAAAAGAAAGATAAGGTGTATCAACTCCGTCTGGAAGATCACTTGTTTCTGTTCCTGCCATAATTCCACCGTTGATTCCGATTGGAGCAGCAACTCTTACTTCTTTGCCCACGATATTTCTTGTACTTCTTTTAATTCTGCTAAAAAGTGGATTTGTTTTTGTATTTATTTGGTCTGCAATAACTCCCAAATAAACATCTTTAAGCACGTTTTCTGCACTACTTAATGTAACCATAAAAATTTTTCTCCTTTTCTTTTATGAAAACATATCAAGCACAACCTTCTTTGCCTGTTCAAAAGAGTCTGGTTTGGGGGCAACCACTTTGGTCACCCTCTCACCAGAACTTGACATAACAATTGGCCTTTGTTGTTCTTGAAGTTGTTTTACATAGTTTTCAATAATCAAATTTTTTAACTCGTTATCTTTCAATATCAAGTTTCTCACAAGAGGCTCTTTTGTTTTGTTTGGACCAGACAATTTTTCATACAACATCTGAGTCCAAGCCTTATCAAAAGGCGCATCTTGATTTTTAAGACTTTCGTCCTGCAACACCCTAGCCTTCAATTCGTCTGCGTATAGTGTCGCATCTTCATTTTGAGAAAGGAACGCATTAAATTCTTCTTCTAATTTTTCCTCCGGCGATATAAGCATTTTATCTTTCTCCAAAGCTGAAAGTCTTTGGCATTTTCTGGTAAATTCAGCTTGCAAGTTGTTGTAGGCTTCATACAAATCTTCTGCGTTTTTAAATTTTCCAATGGGAACGCCCCTTTCTGCTTCATTTGTATCTTGCTCATTCAACCCTTGCATCTGACCAGACAGAGAGCCCGTTTCGTTGTCTTGCTCACAAGGTTCAACGCTTTGTGGTTGTTCTCCGATTTCAAAAATTTCTTCCATATTATTCTCCTTTCGCTTTTTTGTGTGCTCTGATATGCTCTAAAAATCTTTCTTCCAACTCTTTGTCCACACTTGCTGAATAAACACTCTTAAGCATATAGCCTATGTGCTGATTTAGATGCAAGTTATGGTCGTCAATTTCTTTGACATCAATCTTTTCTCCTAAAGAGAGTTTCTTGTTTTCCGAATCTGCATTTTTAATTTGCAATTCATTAAGATCAACAGATGTTTCCCATACTCCAAAGCCAATATTTTCTAAAACTTTGTTTCTTACTGAGTTTGAAAGTTTTCCATTTTCGTCTTGCAAAAGCCCTTGGTCTAAAAGTTTAAATATCATATCTCTTCGTTGTGAAATGGTATCTGTATTGTCTGCCTCTGAGTCAAATTGAACGTCATCACTTGAGATATCACTTCCTCTGAAATAGAAAACATCTAGGTCTCCATTTTCTCCAACAATCTTTTCAAGTCTTGGCAAAGTCGCAAATTGTTTATAAAGTCTCAATATTTGTTTTCCGATTGTCTTAATGGCCGTTTTAATACTATCAGTAGTAAACTTCAATCGTGATTCATTTTCGTCAAGCAACAATTCTAGTGCAACTCCACTCATACTTGCAGAAATATTTTCCATATTTCCAAGCTCACTTGTTCCACTTAATGTAGAAAACTCTTTCAAAAGCCATTCTTCTTCTTTTTCAAAATCATTAGAAAGTTTTTCTCCTTCCAAAAACTTTGGTGGTGTTGAGCCTTGTCTGTAAATCAAAACCTTTCCTGGCGCAAGACCCTCTTCTTCCAAATTGTCAATGTCTAGGCTTCCATCTTCTACAGCAAGCACTCCCATAGTGAGCCTATTGAGATATTCATGCTTTCTATTTTTTACAGCATTGTAAGCTCTCTGAATAGGGATAAGCCTTGCTATCATACTTACTCCCCAGAAATTGCCAACTTCTTCGTTGCAAATTTGTCTCACAAACGGAAACTCTCTTTTTCCATCTATTCCGTTTTCGTAAGGCAAGTCGCCATCAAATACAAGTTGATCTCCAGCCACGATAATAAGTCTTCCATTTGGATAATCCTCATTTGGACGCACATATTTTTCAATAACAATTGCAGAATTTTTGCGTGTTGTTTCAATAAGTTTTGTGGCATATCCACTTATTCCTAATCCTCCCAATGACGAAGAAACCCCATCAAGAGAATAAACATTTATTTCTTTGCCAACAACATCTACACCATACATCTGTTTAATTTGTTCTGCCGAATACGCTTTCGCATGGATAATACTTTCACAGTCTTGCAAGTTTTCGTGAGTCGCAGAATCTGGATATATTTCAAATGGCGAACACACCATTATGTCTACATCTCCAGACTTTATCTTTTTTCCATCCTCTTCCAAAGCAACAATTTGACCAAGGTTTGAATTCCATGCAACCTTATAAAAACTTGTTCCACAAATTTCACTCCATTTTGTAGCTTGATTGATTTTTGCCAAAAGGTTCATTTTGTTTGAAACCGAATCTAAAATCTTTTTTCCAACTTTTGCAGTATAAATATCAGCTTCGTCATTTGTAGATGGCAATATTCTCATTTTTGGTTTTATTTTTGCTAGTTTTGATAATCTAACATCCAAAATAGGTGCTATATGATTAAAAACCTCTCTTTCTTGCCAAAAATATTGTCTGTCAATTTCTCTTACGAAACCACCAAAACCAACATCACAAAATTGATTTCCCATATAAAAATTCATATTGAGTTGCCATTGGTTGTCAAAGCTTTTTCTTGCTCTGACTCTTTGTTCAAAGTCGTCCAAAACTTCTTTGACTAATTTGTTTTCAGTCTTTTTCATACTTTCTCCTTTTTTCGCTTTTCTTTAAAAGGCGCTTCAACACCTTTCGGTACGCAAATCTTTGAAAAACATTCAAACATCGCTTTCATGCAATCTTCACAAAAAACAAGGTCTCTTCTAATAAACCCTTTTGTGCTAAAACTATATTTTGCCATGTTTCTACACCCATAAAAATCACACTTTAGTTGATGCTTACAAATTTCAACTTTCACTTTGCTCCTCCTTTTCTTTTAAAAGTTGCAACAATCTATCTTTCTCTTTAAGAAGTTCTTCGTCTGTCATTTTTGCCAAGTCGTCGTCATAATTTTGCTCTGACAAAAACTTTAAAGCAGAAACATCTGGAGGGTTAAATTTTTTTGTGATTTTTCGCTTAACCAAAATTTGATTGCCGTTTTCGTCTGTTGAGTACTCTTCAACAATCTCGTCCGTTTCAAATCCCAATGCTTTTTTCATTAATGCTTCTCTCATATCTTCAAACACTTTTTTCCCTCCTTTTTGCAACTTTTGTCCATATTTTAAAAGCGAAAAAAATGCAATTCAAGTTTTTATGTCATTTTTTTTAACAAAAAGACTCTTTCGCAATAGAATGATATTGTAGAGGATTTAAAAATGAACGACTTGCTACAATTCAAAAACGTAAATTACTTTTACCAAACAAAAGACGACGAAATTTTCGCGTTAAACAATATCAACTTCACAATAAAAGAAGAAGATTTTGTTTCAATCGTAGGTCCTAGTGGTTGTGGAAAAACAACCATTTTGTCTCTGTCTGCAGGTCTCCTCTCTCCTTCAAGTGGAGAAATTGTCTTGGACGGCGAAAGCAAAATAGATACAAAAAAAATAGGTTATATGTTTCAAAAGGACCATTTATTTGAATGGCGTACCGTTTGGAAAAATATAACCCTTGGACTTGAGATTCAAAAACCCAAAAATTTAGACGAAAAATTGCACTTTGCAGAAGAACTATTGAAAAAATATGACCTATATTCTTTCAAAGATCAAAAGCCTCGCTCTTTAAGTGGAGGTATGCGACAAAGAGTGGCTCTTATCAGAACTTTGGCACTTGAACCAAAATTATTACTTCTCGACGAGCCGTTTTCAGCATTGGACTTTCAAACAAGACTAAGCCTTTGTGACGATGTCTATGAAATTTTGAAGCGAGAAAAAAAGACGGCAATTTTGGTAACTCACGATATTTCAGAGGCAATTTCAATGTCAAACAAAATATTGGTGTTGACTTCTCGCCCTGCCACCGTAAAGGACGAAATCCTACCAAAATTGACAGGCGAAACACCTCTAAAAAGAAGAGAGTCTCCAAACTTTGCTCAACTTTTCGACAAGATATGGAGCGAACTTACAAATGAAAAAAAACAATAACTTTTCAAAAACTCATATAGAGTATGTAAAAAAATTAAAGAAAGACAAATATCTAATTATCTTTTTAAGAATTTTTGTGTTGGTCGCAATAATAGGTTTGTGGGAACTACTTACCTATACAAAAGTATTAGACCCATTCTTTGTTAGTTCTCCTTCAAGAATAATTTCTCAAATCGGTATTCTAGCAAAAAATGGTACACTTTTCAGTCACAGTTGGATAACATTATATGAAACTCTGATCGGTTTTGCAATAGCTACCGTTTTTGGTTATCTAATTGCAGTGGTATTGTGGTGGAATGAAAAAGTAAGAAAAACTCTCGAACCTTATATTGTTGTTTTAAATTCTCTACCAAAAATTGCCCTTGGCCCCGTAATTATTCTTTGGGTAGGTGCAGGAACTCCGGCAATTATCTTAATGTGTGTTTTAATTTGTATTGTAATCACAACTATGAGTATGCTTTCGGCATTTATGTCGGTTGAAGAAGGAAAAATTTTACTTTTAAAATCGATGCACGCTAGCAAATTTCAAATTTTATGGAAATTGGTTTTGCCAAACTCAATGAGAGAATTCATTTCAGTATTAAAGATAAACGTCGGAATGAGTTGGGTCGGAAGCATTATGGGTGAATACCTTACAAGTAAAGCTGGGCTTGGTTATTTGATTGTTTATGGAGGTCAAATTTTCAAAATCGACCTCGTAATGTCGGCTACCGTAATCTTGTGCATCTTGGCTTTTGGAATGTATTATTTGGTAAGCTTGCTTGAGAAAAAATACAAGTATTAAGCAAAAATAAAAAAGAAAATCAAAACAAACAAAGACAAGACACTACAGAGTGGATAAAGAAAAGAAACAATAGGCGAAAAGCCTAAACTACTAATGAAAAATGGTATAAAAACTGCAACCATATTCGAAAGCGTTTGATTTTTTATAAGCTTATACAACGAATTTTTCAAAGTAAAACACATTGAAATCAGAGTTGTAAAACAACTTACTAATACAACTATAAAGGCCAAAACATAAACAAAGGAATTTTCTTTCACTAGGCTTAAAAATGGCATATCGGAAAGAAACATTTCTTGATTGTGTTGCAAGACAAAATTGCCCAACATCAAAAATAAAACCACAATCAAAACAGAAAACAAACTCGCTAGTCGAGTTTGTTTTTTTGTCATGCCCTCTCCAGCCTTTGAAATAACAATGCCAGACAACGAAGTATTCATTGCTACATAAAGAGGGGTATACAAAATTCCTGCCCAAGGAGAGACTGACGCACTGATACTTGAATTTTTTGAAAGGCAAACCAGCAATACAAGCAAAAATATAATAGCCGCTATTGGCATTAAAACTAGGTTTGTTTTTTCTATTCCCTTTACACCCTTTAACAAAATCACCAAACAAACTAACAAAACAAACGCAATAAGTATAGAAAACACAACTTTATTAAAATCATAAAAAAGACTTTGAATTCCTGCAAACATTGAAGCGCAAAAGACCATAGAATTAAATATTACAAACAAATTTAATAGTTTGGAGTTTTCAATTTTTTCAAGACTCCTGCTGGCTTTTGTCAAAAAAAATTGGATAATAAAATACAGTAAAATTCCTGCACAAACAATAAAAAAATATGACCACTCCCCAAAACGACTAAAAAATACAACTATTTCTTTTCCCGTCGCAAAACCAGAACCAACAATCGTTCCAAATATTAAAAATACAACCATAAAAACTTTGGACATACTAAAATATATTAAATATATTTTTGTTTAATGCAAACAAACCTTGAATTAAAACTACTATTTAAAACAAACTAAAACTATGCAAAGAAAACTCTTTTATATTGTTATTTTTATATTAGCAGTAGGCATATTTTCAAGCATTATGCCCTACCCTGTTTTTTCAAACTATACCAACATAACAGAAAAAGATATGTATTATATAAACAATTATAATGAAGCTGAACTTCAAAATATAAATTCTCAGAAAACAAAACTTCTCAACATTGACTTTTCTGTTGTTGACAATCTCTTTCCAATAGATAGCACTTTCGAACTGATTGATATAAAAACTCTTCAATCTTTTATGGTAAAGAGAATAGGTGGAAAGAACCACTTAGACGTCGAAGTGCAAGACCAAAAACTTGTCGATACAATATATCCAACACAAACTTGGACAAGAACTCCAATTTTGGCTAAACTAAACGACTACACCTATGTCGCAGCAAGCCTAAGTCCATACCCTCATGGATACTCTTCAGAGAAATCACAAGGTCATTTATGTTTACACTTTAAAAATTCGAAAACCGATGGAACAAACAAAATAGATCCTTATCACAAAAAAGCAATAGAAAAAGCAAAAAATAAGTTTGAAAAAGTTATTGAATAAAAAAATGCGACTGCAAACAAAGAAAGGAGAGACTCGTTATGGAAATAAAAAAAGAATGGAAACTGTCCATTCTTTTTTTAGTAATCAAATAGTTTTTAGAATCAAGTAAGTTATCTTGTTCTCTCTTTTCCTAACAAA
>SVIR01000009.1 GCA_015069395.1 Clostridiales bacterium | reverse complement strand
CTTGACCAAGCTGTAGTTATGAATCTTGACCTTATTGTTGATTCTGTGCATAATGACCAAGCAAATATAGTTGGAACATTGGCAGGAACAGCGATTGATTCTAAAATTTTATCTATAACTCTTACTCCTGTTTCTGTGGCCGACGATACTGCTTTTGCATCAACCTCTATTCATGGAATAAATGTAGTTGGTGGTGTTGTCGGAATGATTCTTGGAGAAAGTAGATTGCATGACATCAAAGTAAATGATATCAATATCTATTCTTCTTACAATTATGGAAAAACAAAAGATATCGATGCGAATAAGGATAATGTAGGAGATGTTTTGAGAGATTATGTTTCAAACAATATCCAATTGAAGAGCAAAGTTGAAAGAATTTCATATGCTGGTGGTATCGCTGGATATGTAGATATTTACAACACATCAAGAGAAGATGACTTTACAAAATTTTCTTCTGCTCTTGAAATGAGCGACTATGATGTTGTTACTGTATATGTAAACGATTCAGTAGACATTAGGGGTGAAATTGTTGGGGGCTTGTTTGGATATGTAGGAAAATCAACATCTGTTTATGATGGAAAAATTCAACTTGATGCGTCTGGAGAAGAAGGAACTAGAGAATCTTATATTATTTCTACAAACCTTTTCGCTGGAGGATTGGTTGGAGAAAACTATGGTGGACTTTTTGCTGTATCTGCAGAATATAGTGAAACAATTCAAACTGCTATAGAAGAAACTGCAAATGCTTATTATAGAGGTCAGAACTCTGAAAAACCAGGACAAACAACAATATTCTCTTACCCAGATCAAGAAGGGGGAAGAAAGGAAAATGATGTTAAGTATATAGGTGGATTGATTGGATTTATGGGAGGTGGTTATATCTATGTTGGATATAACAAACTCAATGTTGTATCTTATTCTGAAAGCACTGTTGCGGCAGGTGGTGTTGTTGGGCTTGTAAAAGAAAGTGGTTTAGAATATGAAATGATAAGTCTTAGAGACACCCCAAAAGTAGACGTTTATTTTAATGATGTTTATGCGTCTGGCGATGTTTCAATTGTGAATGAAAACAATACAACTGGTTTTAGTGCTGGTCTTATTGGAGCGTTGGATACAGAAACCGTTTTTGCCGCTAAAAATGTTATGGCAGTAAATCATTATGCTATCAACGGAAGTGCTCTTAATGGAAATGGAAATAATGCCGTTTTGGTTGGTACTCTTTATTCTGACGAAGGAGTTGCAGGAGCGACCCTTGAAGCAAATTTCTTTATCTTAGATAGCGACAACGGATATTTCAACCTCTTTAACAATGACGTAACAAACGTTTCTGCTTTGGGTTCTATCACCGTTGGTGGCTATAAAAATTTGGTTTTAAGAAATCAAACGACAAGTCTTGATTACTTTGGTTTTGCATATGACAAAGTTAAAGTAGAACAATTTTTGATTGATGCTGACCACATTGGAAAAGAGACGATGTCAACAATGCCAGCGGCCTATTCAAAGTTGTGTGATTATTTCTTAAATATTGGTTGGACTGTAGATTTTTGGAAACATCAAGATACTTTGTATCCTGAAATTGTTTTGATGCCTGTATTAGATATTCACTATTGGGATTATGACAATACTGAACAAACATTGAACATTATGCAAAATTCGTCTACAACTGTCGTAGTTAGAGGAAAAACAACGGATAATGATGGCAATGAAACTTACAGAGATATTGATTTGACAGGAACATTGTCTACAGAAATCCAAAGCTTGTTGCCTATTGAAGGATTTACTGGTAGACTGATTTCGTACTATGCGTTTATGAAATCTGATGTTGAAGGTGTTGTTGATATTGTTACAAGAAAAGATGGCGAAATAGTTGGTGGACAAAGAGGGGATTATGTAGGTATCATTATGTCGCAACCATTGTTCAAGAGTCTGGATTCTGCAGATATTGAAAGTTTAAATATATATGTTTATAACGATGACGAAGGTGGTGGTGAATTTGATTTTAGTTTTGTAGAAGAAACGGCAAATGATTCGTTGTTTAGAGAAGTTAAAATGGTTGTAAACAGCGATACTTATGTTGGCTCAAAAATTGTATCTTTGTCAACGGGTATAAAGGTGCAAGCTGCAGGTTTGTTTACAAGTTATGCTAGTGGAACCTCTTTTGCTGATAATGAGGTTGTTCTTCGAAACGATGTATTGATTACTGTTAAGCAAGTAATAGGAAGCGAAAGTGGTGCTGCAGAAGAGAATATATATCTAGGTTTATTGGCCGGTTTTGTAGAACAAACATCAGGCGTGACACCTGTGGTATTAGAAGGACTCAAGGTTGGGGCTATTGATGGAGAAGGTGAAGAGATATCAGGGCTTAAGTATATTAGATTTGAGTTTGTAAACAAAGATGCATCTATAGGTCTTTATACAGGAAAGGCAACAAAGGCGAGTGGCGGGCAAAAGGCGTCACTTTCGGTTGTATGTTCTGTATTGGACGAAGTTGTAATGGAAGTTAAGACTACTGGAGGAAGTTCTCTTTCAGCCAATATTGGTGGTTTTGTTGGAGAATTGTCTGCAGCAGATAAAGTATCATTAGAAAGTGCTGAAGAAAGTATTGCACAAGGATTGAGAATTTATTTGTTGTCAGATTTTAATAATCTTAATGCGGGATTGTTGTTTGGAACTGTTTCGGGTTCTTATTTGAACATTGAAGGAGCAGAGGGAGATGCACAAAGCATTAAGGGAGGTGTTTATCAAGCAAACACAATGGCTACAACGGTTAGCTCGATTGTGGCAAACATTGGAGGTTTTGCTGGTCGCGTAGAAAACTCTGTAGATATTAATTCTTTTGGACTTGATTTTAGTATGGGGCAAATCCTTTATTCTGAAGCTGCAAATGGAACAAGGACATATGCCGAATTGGAAACAGTAGATACTACAGAAAATAAATATCTTTATGAACTAAACTCATTCGTAGCAGGTTCTAAGGGCTCAAGCATTGGTGGTTTGTTTGGTATTTTGAACGGAGATATTGTTGTTGCAGGCAAAGTGTATCTTGCAGGAACTATTGATGTTATGATAGAAATTACCGAAAATGAAGACAACTTATACGAAACATCTATCGGTGGAATTGTGGGTAATCTTGTTTCAAGTTTTGAAAGTAATGCACAGATAGAAAATTCTCTTAATATTTGTGTGGCTCAAGGAGGAGTAGCAGGAAAGGATCTTACTGTAAACGTAGGTGGTTTAATTGGAAAAGCACAAAAAGTAGAAGGAAAAGAAGAGTATAAGATATTAATCAATGCAGAGTTTGAAAACAGATTTGTAAATGTTTCTGGAAATGTATTGTCAAATGTTTCTAATCTCAACTTTGGTGGAGCGATTGGTTTTGTTGAAAGAGTCGATTATGATACCGTTATTGATGGTGGAAACAAATCAATTCAAATTGCGAACGTAATTTATGGTGGAGCTGTAAAGGCATATGGTTTAAATCTTGATCCAAAACCATATATTACTGTTGGTGGAATTGTAGGTAGATATGCATTGAGGACTGCTGGAGATGCCAATTTTGTAGTTGGTTCTGAATATGAAGGTTCTTATACAATCGAAAATTGTTATTCTTATGGCGATGTGTTTGTACTACAAGATCAAAGTTTCCAAACTCAATTGCTCAGTGGATATAGTTTTGGTGGAATCGTAGGGGCCGGTTCTAAGATTTCTGTTGAAAATTCTTCTTCATTAATGACATCATTCAATCGTTATTTAACGTCAGACTTAGCTCAATATAATGTCGGAGCAATTGTTGGAGAAAATAGTTCTGCTGTTTATTATGATGAAAACCTTTATTCTTCTGGTGTAAATATGGCTTATCAGATTGAAACTGGAAACACAGATTGCAAATATGGTGCTTCTGGAATATATGAAGGCTATACTACTGCAATCTCAAAGGACCAAATAGAAGAAAACAATTTTGAAATTTTGACAGAATTTAGAAATTTGTTTACAACAGCTTTTGATCAAGGACATAAACTAAACCCATATTTATTGTCAAATAGTAACATAGATACAAAGCTTGACGAAGCATCAATGTCAACAACTCATAATATCTCTTGGGTCTCAGTAGACAATGCAATTTCTTCGGAAGAGGTTTTAGCAGACGAATTAAAAAATATCTATATTGTCGGAAATGGACAAGTGTTTAAAAGGACACATACTGAGACAGTTGATATAACTTCTGCAACTGCACTTGGTGGTATTGTAAATACTATCGGTAGCAATACTACTTCTCAAGCAGAGATCGGGGGAGTTTCAGGGCTTGTATTAGACATAGATGCAAATGTTGATATAAACACAAACAATTTAAGTCTAGGTTTTTATGGTGGTGTTGCTGGAAGGGCTTACAACGAAAGTTATATTTATGGTGTTGGAGTAAAAGGGAAAATCTCTATTGGAGGAGCCAATCAACAACTTCGACTTGCAGGAATTGTTGGCTATTCTAGTGGTGGTATCATAAATGAAACTTATTCAGATGCTGACTTGTATTATCGTGGCGCTGAACAAGGAAAGTTCTCTGTGATTTCAAACTATGATGGAGCAAAGTATTCAGTTGCAAAATCAACTTATGCTTCAGGATTGTTGGAATCTTATGTAGCAAATATTGATGTAAGTGCTTTTGCATATACAACTTCAAGCGCAACAAATTCACCAAATAAACTTTGTGATGTTTATTCAATTACACAAACCACGCTTAATGATGTTTTAAATGATTCAGGGGTAGAACTAGCTGTATCATTTTTGAAAGGAAAATTTAGCAGTTTTGGACAAGTGTTGAACGGCAGTGCTTCTGCTATTACTACTGGATTTGATTATGTTGATATCGACGATATGTCTTTAGAATATAATGATTCGGCAAATATAAAAACAGTTAACTCAATAAGTTTAGATGGCTCTGTAGATGAGACATTTTCAAAATGGTATTTCAACCCATTTGTTAACTATGGTTATGCGTCTCACGGATTTGGATATCTTAAAAATGTAACCTCTTATAGAAGAACGGAGATTGACGGTTCTCAAAATCCAGAAACTGGATTGAGCGAATATGATTATACCCCTGTTCTTTATACAGAAGTATTAGAAAAATATGATACGATAGGAGAGTCTGCTGGCGACTATTGGTTCTTAGGTGTTCCAAACATTGGAAAATTCCAACAAATGATCTCAACATCAGACTCTGACAATTATGACAAGAATTATCGCTTTGTTTTAAGATATAGTTTTGATTTGTCAAAAGTGACAGGTTTTTCTTATAAAACAGACATAGGAAATACTGGACTCAACTTTATTTTAGATGGAAATAATAATACCTTATCAAATATTGAGAATAGACTTTTTGAAAATGTTGTAGGCAATATCGAAAACCTGAGACTATCTACAAAAGGGGCTTTAAACGTTTCAGCTGTTTTGGCTCAAGGTATGCAAGGACAATTGAAAAATATTACCCTTCAAGGAAGTTTGGATGTTTCCGGAAAACAACTTGTTGGTGGACTTGTTGCAGATATGAAAGGTGACGTTGTTGCAGTAGATAACATGGCTGATATTAAGGTTGCTGCTGGTGGACTAGAAGGTACGGTTGGTGGTATTGTTGGTACATTAAGTGGATCTAATGGAACAATAAATTATTCTACAAACTCTGGTCTTATCAATGTATCAGGAACAAACAAAATGACGGTTGGTGGTTTGATTGGTAAAATTACCCAAAAGAATACAGTTTCATACAACTATAATGCAAACTCAGTTTTGGCAGGTTATAATGGTGCAGCAGCAAATTCGTATTATGCTGGAGGAATCGTAGGTAAAATTGATTCTGGGGCAGGTGGAACAGTAGTGTCTCGCTGTTATAATGTTGGTTTTGTTGGGGCAGGATCTTATCAGAGTGAAAATCAAGCTTATGCTGCAGGTATTGCTGCATCCGGTGATGTTGATTATGTTTCTTGTATAAACGAAGGCCCTGTTGAAGCGTTGAGCAAGATGAGCGATATAAGTGCAACGATTTCAGATGCACGTCACGTTAGTGGGACAAAAGATAGTGGTGCGACGTACTATATAAGAGTTGAACCTTTGAAATATGCTTTTGATTTAAAATATACAGACACTCCTCGAAGAGTTTATGCTTATGGTATATGCGCAGAAGGTGGAGATATTGATGGTTGTTATTCTACAACAAACAACATAAAAAATGATGGCTGGATTAAACCAGACAATCAAACCACTCAGTTGGTATTTGAGAGACAATCAGTTTTGGCAAACAACGAGGGTAATCTTAGCTCAATCCAAGCAAAATTTAAGGTTTCCGATGGATATTGGATAAGTGGTTATGATTCATACGGCTTCCCAACTAGAATTTTTATGCAAGATAATATGACAAGAAGATATTCTGATTTGAATTTCTTTAATGAGTTGGCTAAGCTTGAAAATGAAAGCTGGAGTGTTGCATTCCAAGGATCTGGTTGGATTGGTTATGCTGGTATATTGGATAGAAACGGAACAAAAACATCTATTACGGGTTTAAATGCTCTCCATTACAATACAGGAAGCTATGATGATTGGTACTACAATCTTATGTCATTGGATTATATTAATAGTACACTTGATTATAATTTGATTGATCAGGCTTATCGTTTGAGTGCGTCATCTAGTTATTTCTCATATGGTTATTTTAAAGGTTATGAAGAGTATTTAAAAGAAGAAAATGGAAAGCTTGGTCAAAATACGGCGTCTCAATTTACATACGGCAGTGTACAAGATTACTTAGAAAGGATTGACACTGCAAAAGAAACCAAAACAACCGACCTTGAAACGATAACTGTAAATGGCAAGGGGGTTGCTGTTGTTAAGAATGGTGGAAATATTGTTTCTGTTATGACTCCTTATAGATATAAATTGAGTACAAGCATTATTGTAAATGACGAAAATGTAGATATGAGTCAAATTAATGAAAAGAATATTACTATTTCGAGTACAGATATGGCGTTTAGCACAATTGATTCGTTTAGTATTTTAGGAAGAAGAGTAAACGTAGAGGCTACATTGTATTTTGGAACAGAAAAGGCAAATTCTATCCAAGCGAATGTACAACTTGACTATGATGTAGAGCTGGAAAGTATTTATTTGCAAAAAAATAATGTCAAGATAGACTCTGGAAAAGTTGCAATATCTTTAGAGCAATTAGCTGGTCTGAATTCAACTTATACGTTGAACAAAGCAGAATTGTCTAATACTGCAGGTACTTATACTGATATTACGGCAGTCTCAGTTTTAGACAAGTCTTCAACACCGTATAGATTGATATATTCTGGGGATACAACACAAAATTATAGCGATAGAACATTAAAGCTAACATTTAATACTTATTATAATCAAGAAACTAATGCCGAATTGGAAGTTGATATAGAAACCCAATCTGAAACAACTATAATCCCAGAAAATTCAACTGCTACAACAAATGTGAATTTGAAAGGATTTGCATCAACTACAAAATCTATTTCTTTTGACTCTTTGATCTATGCAAAGTCTTTGAATTTGAAAACAATTCTTAGTGGTCAGTATGACACCATTTCTCAAATAGTATTAGGTTCATATACTCTTACAAAAGAGGCAGATGGAAGTTGGAGCGTTTCTGGTTCTAATTCAGACTATGCTGTTGCGATAGATACAAACGGAATCCTTACTATTACAAAAGCAAATGGAGCAATCTTAAGTGCAACCACTGTAGACAAAGATTATTCTGCAGAGTTGCAAGGATATATTAATAGTTGGCAACCTGTTGAAGGATATGATCTTAGCACGTATACATTTGAAAATATTTGGGCAAATAAATACAATTTGTCAAACTTAGGAATTTCAAGCAGTAAAATAGCTCTTGGAAATGGCAATTTTAACTTGGTTTATCAAAGTGGAGGCTGGACAGTTACAGACTCTTATGCGAATTATGATTTCATTATTGATAATGGACATTTAGTAGTCTCAAGTGCGACTGGGTCATGGGCAGGATTTAATGCTTCTGACTTTACAAACTTAACAACTTATTATAATATTACTGATATAAAGCAATCAGTTACAGTTGGAACAATGGCATTTAATAAACTTGTTTCAAACACTGGATTGGGTACAGGTCTTAAGGTTTGGTACCAACAAGGAGTAAATATACCAAACTTTGAGATTCAAGATATTAGTGGTACAAAATATGTTGTATATGTTGGCTCTGATTTTGACTCTGAATCTACAAGAATAGCCACCCAATATTATGGTACAGATTTCTATTCTGTTAATGTTGGTGTTGGTGCTACAGATCCATTTAAGCTTGCAGCAATAAATGGTGGAGGCAGCCAAGTTGAAATTTCAGATGGCACAAATACATTTTCAGTTTATATGATTCCATCAAATGAGGGGGTTGTTTTGCCTGATTGGGTTTCAGTTGGAAATTCAATAAAAATTTCAAGAGAATATGTTACATTTACTAGAGCTGATGCTGATTTATATGTTCCAAGTTCGTCAATATCTTTCTATAATTATGATGAAGATGGAGATAAAATAGCAACCTTTAATGCGGCAAAAATGACCTCTCAAGCCTCTGGATGCTCTTATTGTTCACAGGAAGATTGTTCTATTCTCACAACAACAAAAGTTGTCAACAATCTTAAAGAATCACAAGTTTCTGTTTATGGTTGTGGGGTAATAGAGGTTACATACTTTGAAACAGATGAAGTAGAAATTAACGGAACAGATATAGAGGCTGTAGTTGGTGGAACAATGTTTGTCTTCAAAACTGGAGAATTTGGTTATAGAGGATATAAAAAATATTCTTTGTCTATTGATAATGATCTTAGTGATGGGGTGGATAGTTCTACGACTACGGATCTTGGAACGTTTTCAGGAATGGGATATATGTATTCCTATGATGGCATCGATATAGATTATATTGTCAATGATTTTGTTTCTGCGGTTCAAGATGCAGATGGAAACATAACTTCTGAAGCATATGTTTCATTTGGATATATAAGAGACAAAGATGCAGATTTAAAAATTGAAGGAATATATAAAGAAAATGTTGATACAATAGAAGATAGGTCTTTGACTTTGATTCAAGGAATGGCAGAAAGCTTTTCAATTAGTCAACCAAGTGGATATGTTGCAAATACATTTGAAAAGAATGTTAATGATGCCGGTTGGGAAACAGCGACATTTGGAACATTTTACGCTCCAGCAGATTATTCAAGTGAAGAATATGCATTTAGATACAGTGGGCAAGTTGGCTCTTCAGCTAATGCTATAAAAGAAGATTCTTCAGAAGCTGTAAACATAGACTATATTTTGTTTGCAGATGACATTTCTTTAGGATTGAAGAATTTTGCTGGAATTTCTAATGACAAAGATTTTGTTGGAAATAATTATTCTTTAAGATATTGGGAGTCTATATTGTTTAACAAAAACTTAAAAACAATAAAAGATTTAACCATTGTTTCTAGCAGTATAGACAATTCTTCATTATTTATAAATACAAACGATGGTGTTTTGAAGAATTTAAAAATTGCTGGGGGTATTAGAAATATTTGGGCTGGTAGTACTACTACAAGACATACAATTATGACAGCCAATAACAAGGATGTAATCAATTTGACTTCAAACGTATTCTTGTATGGCGCAGACTCAGAATTTAATAATCTTAATGTTAATGCAACATTATCTAACAACGCTATATTCGCAAGTGCTGGCGTATTTAACGATATTTTAATCGCAGGAGATGGATATACTCAAGAACAAAAATATAGTAATAGTGGGAAAGATGGTGGAGACGGAACAAATGGTGGATCTATTGACACTGCTTCTGGAAAATACTTAATAGCTATTGCTGGCCTTGGTGGACGCGGAAGCAATGGCTCTGACGGAAAAAATGGAGAGTTCAACGGCTCTTATGCTACTGGAGGCCAAGGTGGAGGAACTGCAGGTACGAATGGTACAAATGGAAATGTTGCAGGAACTGAAGTTACTTTTGCAAGCAAAGGAAGATCGGATTATAAAACTCTCTACTCTGGAAACGGTGGTCTCGGTGGACTTGGAAGAATCGCAAACGGTTTCTATTATACATCTGGTGCTAGTGGAAATGCCGGCGGAGGAGATGGCTCTAATGGAAGTAGGTATAATCTCAAAGTTTCCACTGCTTCAGGAAAGGGAACGGCATACTTTGGAACTTCTTCAATCTCAGCTGCTTCTTCTTCAGATAGTTATTTTGGAGTTCAAGCTTCTGCTTGGGGAGCTTTAGGAAGATGGAAAGAAAATATTGATAATGCATGGACAGCAATGCCAGCATCACAACATAGTAGCGTTTCATCTGATTTTGATGGCTCAACATATGGAAAGGCTCTTGAAAATGCTACAAGCAAAATGTATTTGAAGATACAAGCCTATTCTTGGTCAGTCGCTATAGGAGGATTGGTTAATGTCGGTGGTTACTGGACAGGAGGTGCCCACAAACTTAGTTGGACTAGTGGTGAAGCAATCAATTCAACAGGAAGACCTGGGTATGTTTATGAGACTTATGTTGCTTGATAAGCATTTGTCTATACAAAGGAGAAAATTATGAAAAAGCCCCAAGAGAAAAATATTCACGAGGGACATAGAGAAAGGCTTTTGGATCTTGTTTCGAAAGTTGGTCTTGAAAACCTAAGCCCGATTCAAGCAGTCGAAGTTTTCTTGACCTATGTATTCCCAAGGGGAGATGTGAATCCCTTGGCACATCGCCTTTTGGAAGAATATGAGAGTTTTACACACATCGTTGATGCTGATGTAGAAGATTTGAAAAGGATAAAAGGGATTAACGACCGTTCGGCAAAAAAGATTGCTCTGTTTTCTGATATGTTTTATTATTATACAACTGCTAAAATGGGCAGAAAAACGAAAGTGGAGTGTATTGCAGATATTGTGGATATCGTTGAAGATCACCTTCGTTTTAGAAATACTGAAAATATGCTTTTGTTGGCAATTAGTCCAGGAAACATTGTAACCCACAAAAGAAGAATTAATATGAACGATGCACAAAAAGTTTCAATTTCAATGTTGGAGCTGACCAACTTTTTGGCGACCTCAAAACCAGCTTCTTTGGTTGTTGCTCATTGTCATCCGTATGGAAGCTCTGCACCTTCAAAAGCAGATGAGGATTCTCTTAAAGAAATTCAAAAACTTTGTGAGTCCTGTGGGATAAATCTAGTAAATTCTTATATTGTTGGCGAAGATGGTGTTTATGGACAGTTGGACAAAAGAATAATAAGAGAATATTGTGATGTCGAACAGCTCAAAACAGCTTTTACGTGCATATCAAATAATTAACAAAAAAAACATATTGGTTTTGCCAATATGTTTTTTTATCTCATAGATTCTAAAATGTAGTAACACAAAAAGATTGCAAAAGTTGTGCCCAAAAGCGCAGAAAAGAAACTAATTATTATATTTGCCCAAGCAAGTTTTTTGTTCTTATTTTTTTTGGAATATTTCTCATCTTCCAAAATTTGATATCCATATGGAAGTACGGCAAGACAGAATAAATTGTCGTCGTCATATTTTATTGAAATTATATCTTGTCGTTCAAGGTGGGTGAGAATATGTTTTACAGCTTCACTATCCATTCGATAATGACGTGGCAATGATAAAATTATGTCGGAAATTTCAATTATTTTATAATTCCCATTTTCACATTCTTTAGCCAATATTTTTAGAATTAGTTTTGATTTGAGATCAATCATAAACCTATTTTTTCAGATTTTATTTGTATTTATACAATTATAACCTTTTTAATAATTAAAACATATAATTTTGGGAAAAATAAACGTATATGACGAAGAAAGAAAAGTTGGTAATGTCGTATTTGTGTTCGAAGTGTCAGCAAAAGCGAACATATTTGATTTCGCCACAAGAAATTACGCAAGCTTTGTCAAAAAAATTTGTTCTTTCTATTGAAGAGATTGACGAAATTATGGCAAATTTATCAAATGAAAATTATCTTGATTTTGTAGTTTCTGATAGTAAAAAAGGCTACTTTTATTGCGTAAATTTAAAAAAATGCGGGCAAACATACAATGCTGACACGAAGAAAAACAGAAAAACTTTTGGGCTTATGGTTCTCAGAAGTCTTTTTCTTTCGGCAGTAAGTTTTGTTTTTGGTATGATTTTGAAAGCAATTTTTAAAAATTGATATGAATTTATGAAAAATGGTGTTATACTAGAAAACGACAAAGAGGCTTTGCACTCATATGGTGATTTTATGGAAGAAAAATTTGTTTTGTGTTCTAAATATAAACCTTCTGGCGATCAGCCCCAAGCTATCGACAAGCTCGTTGATGGTTTGAATGATGGTTTGAAGGATCAAGTGTTGCTTGGTGTAACTGGGTCGGGCAAAACTTTTACTATGGCAAATATTATTGAAAAGGTTAACAAACCAACACTTGTAATAGCTCACAACAAAACTTTAGCAGCCCAATTGTGTAACGAGTTTCGAGAATTTTTTCCAAACAATAGAGTGGAGTATTTTGTTTCGTATTATGATTATTATCAACCAGAGGCATACATAGTTTCTACTGATACTTTTATAGAAAAAGATATGAGTGTCAATGATGATATAGACAAGCTTAGATCTTCAGCTACATCTTCGTTGTTAGAGAGGAAGGATACCATTGTTGTAGCTTCGGTTTCATGTATTTATGGTTTGGGAAGTCCAGAAGAGTATCACAATTTGCATATTGCTCTGAGACAAGGAGAAATAATTGATAGAGACGATCTCATAAACCATTTAATTGCGATTCAATATACAAGAAATGACATAGATTTCAGAAGAACAACTTTTAGAGTTAATGGAGAGATAGTTGATGTTTTTCCTGCCAATCAAAGTGAAATGGCTATTAGAGTTAGATTTTTTGGTGACGAAATAGAAAAAATCTTTGAGTTTGATCCAGTTTCTGGAAATTTGATAAATGAGCTCTCTTTTGTGGCAATTTATCCTGCAACCCATTATGCTGTAGGTAGCAATACGTTGAAAAATGCCATTGAAGAAATCTCTACAGACAGAGAAATCGCGATTAAATATTTTGAAGATCATGGCAAGCCGTTGGAGGCAGAAAGAATAGGTCAGAGAGTTGCATATGATCTTGAAATGATGCAAGAAGTTGGTTATTGTAGTGGAATTGAAAACTACTCAAGATATTTTGATGGAAGAAAGCCCGGAGAAGCTCCATACACCTTGATAGACTATTTTCCAAAAGACTTTTTAACGATTATTGACGAAAGCCATATGACAATTCCACAGATTCGAGCTATGTATAATGGAGACAAATCAAGAAAAGACTCTCTTGTTGAGTACGGTTTTAGATTGGAAGCCGCAAGGGATAACAGGCCGTTGAAATTTGACGAGTTTGAGCAAAAGTTGAAACAAACAATTTATGTGTCGGCTACTCCTTCAAAATATGAACTTGACAAAGCTGGACAAGTGGTTGAGCAAGTCATTCGTCCAACAGGTCTTTTGGATCCAATTATTGAATTGAAACCAATTGAAAATCAGATTGAGGTTTTGATGCAAGAGTGTCGCAAAACAATTCAAAGAAATGCTAGAGTCTTGGTTACAACCCTTACCAAGAAGATGGCAGAAAGTTTGACAACTTATTTGGCTGATAGGGAGTTTAAAGTAAAATATCTTCATAGCGAAATTGATACAATGGAGAGAGTTGAGATTATCAATGGTCTTAGACAAGGAGAATTTGATGTCCTTGTTGGAATCAATTTGCTTAGAGAAGGGTTAGATATGCCTGAAGTTGAACTTGTTTGTATTTTAGATGCAGATAAGGAAGGTTTCTTGAGGAGCGAAGGGGCTCTAATTCAAACTATAGGTCGTGCTGCTAGAAATGCAAATGGCAGAGTAATTATGTTTGCAGACAATATTACTAAGTCTATGCAAAGGGCCATAGACGAAACTCAAAGAAGAAGGGGGTTGCAAGAAGAATATAATCGTAAAAACAACATTGTTCCAAAGACAATTATTAAAGAGATTAAAAATACTCTTGACATCGCAAAAAAGGTGTCCGATAATGATATCGCAAAGAAAGACATTCCAAAAGAAATTGATCGCTTGACTTCTATGATGCGAATTGCATCTTCTCAACTTGACTTTGAAAGAGCGATTGAACTTAGAAACAAAATTGATAAGTTGAAAAAAAGATTGAACAGAAAAGAAAAGATTTAGCAGGAGAATTTATGAAAAATTCCATAATAATCAAAGGTGCAAAGGAAAACAACTTGAAAGATGTTAGCCTTGAGATACCTAGAGATAAGTTTGTAGTTTTTACAGGGGTGAGTGGGTCTGGAAAATCCTCGCTTGCTTTTGGCACAATTTTTGCTGAGGGGCAAAGACGTTATATTGAAAGTTTGTCGTCTTATGCTCGTCAATTTTTAGGACAAACTCAAAAGCCAGATGTAGAGGTTATTGAGGGGCTTTCGCCGGCAATTTCAATAGATCAAAAAACAACCAACAGAAACCCACGTTCTACTGTAGGAACAGTTACGGAGATTTATGATTATTTGCGTCTTTTATTTGCAAGGGTAGGAACTCCATTTTGTCCAAATTGTAAAAAAGAAGTTAAACAACAATCAATTGATCAAATAGTAGACAGCATCAAAGAGTTTGGCGATGGAGCTAAGCTGACGGTTATGGCCCCAGTTGTAAGAGGTCAAAAAGGTCGCCATGAAAAGCTTTTTGATTCATTGAAACGCAGTGGATATGTAAGAGTTGAAGTAGATGGTTCGATATTTACATTGGACGAAAACATTGTGCTTGATAAAAACTTGAAACACAATATCAATGTTGTAATTGACAGAATTGTTTTGAAAGATGGAAAAGACTCGAGGCTTACTGGAAGTATAGAGACTGCTTTGAAGTTGGCAGATGGACTTGTGATTGTTTCTTCAGAAGAAAAAAGTGAACTTTTTTCAACAAATTATGCTTGTCCAGAGTGTGGTTGGACACTGGAAGAAATTAGCCCAAGGCTTTTCTCTTTCAATGCTCCATATGGAGCTTGTTCAAACTGTTTAGGGCTTGGTTATACTTTGGACATAGACGAAGCAATTGTTTTAAAAAATTCTAATTTGTCAATAAACCAAGGGGCATTCAATATAACTGGTTGGAGAGCTGAAGAGGGCACAACTGCAAGAGCTTATTTTGAGAGTTTGGCTGAGGCTTATAATATTGATTTAGACAAGCCCGTGTGTGATCTTCCACGAAATCAGGTAGACATTTTACTTTATGGTACAAAGAATGACAAAATTGATGTTTTAATTGAAGGTGAAAAAGGAAAGAGAAGTTGGTCTTTGCCCTTTGAAGGTATAGTAAACAATTTGCGTAGAAGGTATAAAGAAACAAACAGCGAATATATAAAATTTGAAATTAATAGGTTTATGAGAGAGCAAACTTGTTGTGTTTGTCATGGCAAAAGGCTTAATGAGTCGGCTTTGTCAATTAAGATAAACAGAAAGGATATAGACGATTTTTGCAACAAGAGTGTAAAGACCTTGATTCCAACTTTTGAAGACCTTAATTTGCCCAAAGCAAAACATTTGGTTGCAGAGCCTATACTGAAGGAAATTTTAGCAAGACTTAATTTCTTGAAAGATGTTGGTCTTGGATATTTGACCCTCAACCGTTCTGCAGAGAGTCTTTCTGGTGGCGAAGCTCAAAGAATTAGACTTGCAACGCAAATAGGAAGCGGGCTTGTTGGCGTACTTTACATTTTAGACGAGCCATCAATCGGATTGCATCAGAGAGATAATGAAAAATTGCTCGCTACTCTCAAAAAACTTAAAGATTTGGGAAACACCTTAATTGTTGTAGAGCATGACGAGGATACTATAAGAGCAGCTGATTATTTGGTGGATGTTGGGCCATATGCAGGTGTACACGGAGGAGAGATTGTCGCCTGTGGAACGGTAGAGCAAGTAATGAAAAACAAAAAGTCGATTACGGCGAAGTTTTTGCGTGGTGACGACAAGATTGATATTCCTTCAACGAGAAGAAAACCAAAAGATTATTTGAAGATAATTGGAGCAAAACAAAACAACCTTAAAAATATTGATGTAAAAATCCCTACAGGTGTTTTAACTTGTGTTACTGGCGTTTCTGGAAGCGGGAAATCAAGTTTGGTTAACGGTGTGTTGTTTCCATACTTATCAAACATTTTAAACAACAGCAAACTGGAACTCGGAAAATTTAAGGCGATTGACAATGTTGAGCTTTTAGATAAGGTTATTAATATCGATCAAGCACCAATCGGTAGAACGCCTCGTAGTAATCCCGCGACATATACAGGTGTGTTTACAGCCATCAGAGATTTGTTTGCTGCGACACCAGATGCAAAGGCAAGAGGCTTTTTGTCGGGCAGATTCAGTTTTAATGTTAAAGGTGGGAGATGTGAGGTTTGTGAAGGAGCAGGAGTAAAAGAGATTGAAATGTATTTCTTGCCGGACATCACCGTTCCTTGTGAAGTCTGCAAAGGAAAACGATACAACAGAGAGACGTTGGAAGTAAAATATAAAGGAAAAACTATCAGCGATGTTTTGGATATGACGGTTGAAGAGGCATTGAAATTTTTTGAAAATATACCTTCGATAAAAAGCAAGATTCAAGCATTATATGATGTAGGATTGTCTTATATAAAACTTGGACAGCCTGCGACAACTCTTTCTGGTGGTGAGGCTCAGAGAGTTAAGCTTGCAACAGAACTTTCAAGAAAAGACACAGGAAGAACAATGTATATTCTTGACGAGCCGACCACAGGGCTTCATATTTATGATGTTAAGAAGTTGATTTCAATCTTGGAAAGACTGATTGGTAATGGAAATTCGGTAGTTGTGATTGAACACAATCTTGATGTAATCAAGTGTGCAGATTATATAATTGATATTGGCCCTGAGGGTGGCGACGAAGGGGGAACAGTCGTTGCAACTGGCACCCCAGAAGAAATCATAAAAGTAAAAAATAGTTATACAGGCAAATTTTTAAAACCAATTTTAGAAAAACAAAATTAAGACGGAATATTAGTTCCGTTTTTTTAATGTCATTACAAATTGACAAAGAAGAAAAAAAGATGTAAAATCTAAGTATGAAAGTAATCAACTTATCGTCAGGAAGTGACGGAAATCTTACATATATTGAGAGTGAAAATTCACGTATTTTGGTGGACGTAGGTCTTTCATGCAAAGAAACTCAAAACAGACTTGCTTTACTTGGAGTTGATGGAAAAGATATTGATGCAATAATAATTACTCATGAGCACAATGACCATATCAAAGGTGTTGACGTGTTGAGCAGAAAATATAATATTCCTATTTATGCACACGAACAGGTTTGGGCGAACTTGTATGACAAACTTGACAAAGTCCCAGAAAGAGACAAAAAAATTTTTACAGAGTCTTTTGCTATAAATGATCTAAAGTTGACGCCGGTTGAAGTTCCACATGATGTCAAATGCTTTGGATATTCAATAGAAAAAAATGAAAAGAAAATAAGTATTTTAACGGATTTAGGACATACTAACGAAAGAATACTAAGAAGTGTTCAGGGAAGTCAGTTGATTTATTTGGAGGCAAATCACGACTTGAGTATGTTAAAAAATTGTGAAAAATATCCACTTACCTTAAAAATGCGTATTGCCGGCAAAAATGGACACTTGTCAAACGATGCTTCTGCAGAGTTTATAGAAGAATTGATTAAAACTGGTACAAAGCAAGTGGTTTTGTCGCACTTAAGCACAGAAAACAATACTCCAGAACTTGCCTTCAATTACATATCTTCAAAGTTGGCAGATAAAGGATTTGTCGAGGGAGAATCGTTCAGAATCGATGTAGCACTTACGAGACCTACAACTTTGTTTAAATTGAAATAAATCAACAACTTCCAAAAGGAGAGTTTATGAAAAAAACTTTGTGTGGAGTGTTGTTGATTTTTTCTTTAATTGCAGGAGGTTGTGCGACAACCTCAGCAGAAATGACTCCAAAGGTTGTGACATACAACGGAAATGAAATAGAAATGCTCAATGATGTAAGAAATGCCGTTGTCGGAATTAGGGCTGATTATAGCGATGGTTATGCAGTAGGAAGTGGAGTAGCCGTTGGTAATGGCAAATATATTTTAACAAACAATCACGTTGTTGAAGGTGCAAGCGATTTGGTATTGTATTTTGCAGACGAAAGCACTGCTGGAGCAGATTTGATTTGGGCCGATGCTGGTCTTGATGTTGCTGTTTTGAAAAGTGCGAAAGCTATACCATATTTGAATTTTGGAAACAGTGAAGATGTAAACGTCGGACAAGAAGTTTATGCTGTAGGGACTCCTTTGACGTTGCAGTTTAAACATACCTTTACGAAAGGTATTGTTAGTGCAAAAGACAGAGTTGTTGAAACGAGTTCAGATTATGGTGATAGTTTTATGCAATCGTTGATCCAGCACGATGCTAGCATAAATCCGGGCAATAGTGGTGGACCTTTGATCAGCAGTCAAGGAGAAATTGTGGGAATAAACACATTAAAGGCTTCTCAAGGCGAAGGTTTGGGTTTTGCGATTCCAGTTGAAATTGGAGAAAAAATTGTTGAGAGATTGCAACAGAATGAAAAATATAAGACCCCATATCTTGGAGTTTTTGGATTTGATAGTGAGATAGCAAAAGTGTATGGATACAATTTGGCTGACAAAGGAGTTTTTGTGGTAAGTTCGTCCGGACCAAGTGTTGATGTCTTGCAAAAAGGAGACCTCATTGTTTCTTTTGGGGGAAAAAGAATATCAAAGTTGCTTGATTTAAGATTGGCACTTTTTGATTTTGATGTTGGTGACGAGGTTGAAATAGTGATTATTAGAAATGGTCAGAAAAAAACACAAACAGTTTATCTTTCAAATAGATAAAAAAAAGAGGCCCGGAAGCCTCTTTTTTATTTCGAACTAATAAAAGAAATAATATTGTCTAACGTTTCAAATCTACGCACAAAACCATCTTTCTTTTCGCTATAAATTCCATCATTTCCTACGACTAAACTGTCGATAAGAGAGCAATGAACGTTTTTGATTAGGTCTTCGATATATAAAAATGCATCAGAATCGTCTTTTGAAGGTTTTGCTGTTCCATTTGGGTGATTGTGGGCGATCAACAATGAAGATGCTCTTGTTGAATGGATAAGGCTAAAAATTTCGAGAGGGTCAATGCCGACTTCCCTAACTTGTTTTAAGTCGTATCGACGTTTTTGTAAGATATGAAAACTATGGTCGATTGCGAAAACAAACAAATTCTCTGTGTTTTTAAACCTTAGAAGTTCTTCTAAAAAGTCGTAAAATTCTTCTTTGTTTTCAAGAGACAATTTCTTTCTCATTTTTGAAGAAGAATAATAATAAAAGATTTCAGAAAGGAGAGATATTTTCTTTGCTGAGCGTTCGTTAATTCCTTTTATCTTCATAAGGTCTTGATAATTTGCATCAACTATATTTCCAAAGTTTTCAAACTGATCAATCAGTCTATGCGCCAATGGATTTACATCGCCTCGTGGAAAGATATACGTCAAAACAAATTCAACTGCTTGAATATCGCTTACGTTTTCGATTCCACAATTCATTATCAAGTCAGTCAATCTTTCTCTATGACCGTTGTGTAAAGGCTTGTCGCTCATAAATTTCTCTTTTGTTTAGATTTTGTTTGAATTTTTAAAAACTTTTGAATTTTTATCTGCTATCATATTTGCGATTTCTTCGATTGCGAGAGTGTTTGGTTTTCTTAAGTCGATGTTTTCAGGTTTCTCAATTAGAGATCTTCTCAATTTCGCAAAATATGTTAACCTAATGTCTGTGTCACTGTTGATTTTGAAAATGTTGTGTTTTGTACAGGCTTTAGTCAAAAACTTTTCTGGAATTCCGACGGCTCCGTTTATCTTGCCTCCATATTGATTGATTTCTTCAACATATTGTTGAGGAACACTTGACGCCCCATGCAAAACAAGTGGTGTGTTTGGAATCTGTTTTTCAATTTCTTTCAAGATGTCGAACCTCAATTTCTGTTCGCCTTTAAATTTGTATGCTCCGTGGCTTGTTCCAATTGCTACAGCCAATGTATCGCAACCCGTTTTTTCAACAAATTCTTTGGCGTTGAGAGGGTCGGTATAAATATTTTTTTCTGCGCTTACGTTGTCTTCAACTCCAGCCAAAACTCCAAGCTCGGCCTCAACGAAAATCCCTTTTTTGTGGGCGTAAGAGCAAACTTTTTTGGTAACTTTGATGTTCTCGTCAAAAGACAAAGAACTTCCGTCAATCATTACGCTGTCAAAACCTGCGTCGATTGCTTTTTTGCAAATTTCGTAAGATTTACCGTGGTCTAAATGTAAAAACAATGGGAGCTTATATTGCTTTTTTGCAGTGTCAAACATTGCTTTAAT
Source organism: Clostridiales bacterium (assembly GCA_015069395.1). Taxonomy (GTDB): domain Bacteria; phylum Bacillota; class Clostridia; order Christensenellales; family UBA1242; genus Caccovivens. The sequence continues at coordinate 19,096 of SVIR01000009.1, read as the reverse complement.
GAAATTTAATCCTAGGTAAGAAACTGCTCCTTCACTTACCGATAAAATGGCTGGAGAATTTGTTTTTTTACAACCCTCACATATTGCTTTTAATGTCTCAAAGTTTACAAAATTATAAGCCCCGAGACCATAACCTTTTTTGTTTGCATCTTTAAAATAAAAACTAAGTGATTTCATTCGATTATTTTCCTTTTATTTCAACATTATTTTATCACATTTTTTTAAATTTACAAACATAAATCAATAGTGTTAAAAATTTTCTTGGAGGGTTTATGAAAAAGAAACTTTTTTTAGCACTTTTGATTTTTTGTTTGCCTTGCATATGTTTTGCTTGTGGAAGATCGACTGTTGATATGATAAAAGACAACTTGTCAGAGGTGACAAAGACATATTATTTTGCTGAGGGCGAAGATTTTTATTGTGTGCTTTCTTCTGGGCAGAGGGAGATAGAATATCTTATGGACGGACAAAGTGGAGAAGTTACTGATTTTGGGTTGTTGAACGTTGGGTTTTATGAAGTGCGAACAGACAAGGTGATAAAGGCCAATGTTTCAATAGGAAGACAGACTTTTGAAAAAGAGTTGGAACTTAATACTTTAAACAATTTGTATATGACGGACTTGGAAGTGTTTTATGATATAAATGAAGATATAGTAGTTGAAGTTGATGGAAAAAGTGTAATTTTGCAAAAGCTTTCAAGTGATTTTCAAGTTGATTATGAAGAGGCTTTAGAAATTGCATCGAAAGAACTTAAAGAAGAAATTGTTTCAAAAAAACACTTCAACACCTTAAACGCTGAATGTTATTTGAGGATTTTGGATAAAAAGGCCAATAATTTTGACGAATTTTTCTGGTGTTTTACTGTTCTGAACAATGACAATGAAAGTTTTTCTGTGATCATATCTACTCAAGATGGAAGTATTTTGGCGAAATCATAACAAAAATTTTGATTGTTTTAATATTTGTGCTATAATGAAATTATGAAAAAGTTTTATCAAATTCAAGAAGAAGAGATTGAAAAGGCAATATTGTTTTGTCCAATTGTAGACGAGAGAGAAAAAGAGTATCAATTTGCTGAAATTAGCAGATTGTGTACTTCTGCAGGAATGCGAGTTGAGAAGATCTTTAGTCAAAAAATGGATGCTTTCAATCGCAGAACGGTTATGGGCACAGGAAAGTTGGAAGAGGTCAAACAATATCTTAAAGAAAACCCATGTGATTGTTTGGTTGTTGATTTTCAATTGACGGGATCTCAGCTCAGAAATCTGTCTGAGGAGTTGGGTGTCAAGGTTTTGGATAGAATATTGCTAATCATAGATATTTTTGCTGTCAATGCTAAATCAAGTGAAGGCAAAATTGAAGTTAAATTGGCTCAAAATAGATACTTGTTGACAAGACTGGCTTCTTTGCAAGGAAGTCAAGGAAGATTTGGTGGAAAAGGTGCTGGAATGCGTGGGCCCGGCGAAACAAAGTTGGAGCTTGATAGAAGAAAACTTGAAAAAGAAATTTTGACCCTTGAGAAAGAAATTGAAAAGATAAAAAATAGCAGAAAACAAAACAAGATTTTGAGAGATAAAAACAATATTAAAAGTGTCGTTTTGGGTGGTTATACAAATGCTGGCAAAAGTTCGATTTTTAATTTATTGACAAAAGAAACTGTTTATGCTGACGACAAGCTTTTTGCAACTCTTGACACGACAAGCAGAAGGTTGTTTTTGGGAGAGGGGGAAAACTGTTTGTTGACCGACACAGTTGGATTTATCAGCAAATTGCCTCACGAACTTGTTGAGAGTTTTTCGTCTACACTAGAAGAAGTTTCAAATGCTGATTTGATTTTGCATGTGGTAGATGTGTCTGATGTGTATTACAAAAAGAATATTGAAATAACCAATGAAATTTTAGATGGACTTGGTGCTACGGATAATAGAATAGTTGTTTTAAACAAATCGGACTTGTTGGACAGAATGGTAGAGATTGAAAAGAATCAAGTTTTGTTTTCTATAAAAAAGAAAGACAATGTTGATAAACTTAAAAAGATTATAAAAGACGCGTTGCAATAAAAAAACTGCAAATTTTTGCAGTTTTTTTTATTAAAGTTTTAAGCGTTTTCGTTAAGTTTTTTGAGCAAAAATTCTAAATCGATTCCGTGAACTTCGCTGGCTTGTTCGATGGTTTCCATTTGACTAACTGGGCATGAAACGCAATGCATTCCAAAACCCAAGAAAACTTCTTCGAGCTTTTCGTTGAATTTTAAAGCTTCGCCTATAGTCATGTCTTTAGTGATTTTTTTCTTCATATTTTTTCTCCTGTTAAGCATATTCTAACACCATACATATTTTTTGTCAATGTAAAAAATAAATAAAAAACGTGTTATTTTTTAAAAAATATAGAAAAATATGTCAAAAAAAGAGTTTTTTTTAGATTTTCATATATTTTGAGTTTGTTTTTCATAAGTAAATTTTAAGGAGAATTTATTGTGAAAAATATTTCAAAATTGGTTGTTTCAAAAAATGATGGACGTCAGGTTGGTTATGTTGTAGATTTAGTTGTAGATTTTGAGACGTTTGTGTTTGAAGGATATGTGGTTGTAGACGAAGAAACTGAAGAAGAGCTTTTTGTTGCTCTTTCAGACTGTTCTTTGACGGGAGATTTTGTTTTGGTTGAAGATGCGACAAAACTTGTGTTTATGCCAGATAGAAAATCTTTGATTGGAAAAAGAGTTTGTTCAAGAGAAGGTGTTGATTTGGGGGTTGTTAAAACCATCGTAGTTGAAAACAAGAAATGTAAAAAGCTTGTTACAGAAAAAGGAGAAATTGCAACTAAGCTGGTGGGGTTTGTTGGGGAAGATGTTGTTTTTGTAGGAAAAAAGAAACGGGTCTCTCAGAAAATGTTTTCAAGAGTGGAAAGAGAACCAATTGTGAAGTCGCAAGAGATAAAAAACTTTGAACCTGCAAAGGTTACTTTGTCAACGAGTTATTATATTGGAAAACTTGCAAGCGAAGATGTTTATGGATTTAATAATGAAAGAATTGTTTTGAAAGGAGAAAAGATAACGAAGCAAGTTTTAGAGAAAGTAAAAAAACACAATAGGCTAAACCAGTTGTTTTTTGCAATAAAAAAAGATTAAAATTGATAAAAATTCAAAATAATTTAATTTATTTCAGTGAAAAAATAATATTTTTTAATTTTTTGAAGTGTTTAGAATTTTAATTTTGTTTTTAATTAATAAAAATATATTTAAAGAGATTTTTTTGTTTATTTATTTGTATTTTTGGTTGGGTTTGTAGTATCATAATTACGAGAGGGAAATTATGGTAAGAATCATTCCAAGAAAAACGAAAGTTAAATCAGAATTTATTAGAGGAGTTACTGGCCTTGATGTTTTGTTGGCCTTGATCTTTATTGCAATAGCCATCATTTTGTTTATTGCAGATTTTCCACTTCATATATGGATTGCGATTGGTTGGATAATTATCGCAATTTCAATGTTTTTCAAGTTTACAGACGATACCCGTTTTTATACAACGCTCATATTTTTATTAAGATATTCAGTTCAGAAAAAGAAGTTTGTTAAGGGCCAAGAAAAGAAAGGCAAATCTTCAGTAAATGAAATGATTGCATTTGAAAGCATTTACCAAGACAGGTTTATCAACTTTGGGCTTTATTATGCTCAAGTTATTGAAGTTCAACCAATGTTTTTTACTTTGCTCACAGAATATTATCAAGACAACGTTATTGAAAGTTTTGCAAATGCAATAAGAAGATTGTCCCCAGAACAATCATGTACTATTGTAAAAACTAGCAAGCCAATGGTGTTTGACAAGTATATTCACAACGAAAACACAAAATATGATGTGCTTTATGATATGCAATATGATGGACAAATCACTCAGGACGAAATTGATACAAGAGCACCAATCTTTGAAGAAAGAGTTTCTTTGCTGGAATTTATGAATAGACAAGAAAAGGTTTACAAAGACCACTTCTATTTGGTTGTCTATGACAAGGATATGGAAGTTCTTGAAAATACTACGACAGGTATGATTGGCGCAATGGCCTCTTCGTTGAACCCAATCACAGCGAGAAAACTTGAAGGTCCAGAACTGGTTGTGTTTTTGAAATCAAATTTTGGAAAAGATTTTGACGAGAGAGATTTGGAAGTTATCCCAATGACAGAATATATGAATTGGGCGACGCCAGATAAAATCAAATTCAATATTGCGAGATATTTTTTGGACGATCAATGTTATAGATGTTACAATTTGATTGATTACCCTTTGCATGTCGGAAACGCTTGGGGAGCATCTGTATTTTTGCTTGACAGAACTAAAGTTGTTATGAAATTTAGTCCTATTCCAAAATTTGAGTCTGAAAAACAAATCGACAGAGCTATTATGGAAATGGAGACCAAATTTTATAAGACTGGAAGAAGCTCAACTCAGATTGAATTGCAAACTCACGTGGAAACATTGAAAGAGTTGTTGGTGAGTCTGAAAAACAACAACCAACAATTGTATAACGTAAATACATATGTCGTTTGTGAAGATGCGGCAAAGAAAGATGTTAGAGCTATGTTGAAACAACAAGGCTTTAAGTATAGCGAAATGTTTTCTCGTCAAATTGACGGATTTATTTCTTCAAGCATAAGCAAGAGGGATTCGTTTAAAAATACAATGAGAGGAATGCCTACCTCTACGTTGGCAGCAACATTCCCATTTATTTCGAATGCTTTGCAAGATCCAAACGGAATTTATTTGGGTGACAACGAATACCCAGTGTTTGTAGACTTCTTCAAGAGAGATAGGGAAAGAGTAAACTCAAATATGATGGTTATCGGAAAATCTGGGTCTGGTAAGAGTTATGCGACAAAGACTCTTTTGACAAACCTTGCTGCCGACAACTGTAAGATATTTATTCTTGACCCAGAAAACGAGTATAAAGACTCTACAATAAATCTTAAAGGAAAGTTTATTGACGTTGGTTCTTCTATTCACGGAATTATCAATCCGTTCCACGTTATTGCATCTTTGGAAGGTTCTGAAGACGAAGAAGACGAAGAAGAACAATATGACGACTTTGGAAGGCTTATTGAAAAGAAAAAGGTTGAAAAGAAAGCAGACGACTCTTTCCCTCAACACTTGCAATTCTTGGAACAGTTCTTTAGAGTTATTTTGGAAGGTATCAATGCCGACGCTTTCGAAATGTTGAACTCTTTAATAAATGATATGTATAAAGAGTTTAACATTGATTATAAGACAAACTTGGCAAGGTTGAAACCTACCGATTATCCAACTTTTGACTCTTTGTATGATTTGATTTTGAGAAGAATTAAGACGGCGAAAGACGAGTTCTCATTGAGAAACCTTATGACTGTTGAAACTTACATCAAAAAGTTTGCAACAGGAGGAAGAAATAGTGCGTTGTGGAATGGACCAACCTCAATTGAAACAAACGAAAATTTTGTTACTTTCAACTTCCAGTCTTTGATTGCAGGAAACAACCCATCTATTACAAACGCACAGATGCTTCTTGTATTTAGATATTTGAACAACGAAATTATCAACAATAAAGACTTCAACAAAAAATACCGTAAAAACAGAAAAATTATTGTTGCCGTTGACGAAGCTCATATCTTTATTAATCCTAAATATCCAATTGCTTTGGACTTTATGGCACAAATGGCTAAGCGTATCAGAAAATACGGGGGTATGTTGATTGTTATTACACAAAACATCTCCGACTTTGTTGGAACAGAAGAAATTAGACGTCAGTCTACGGCTGTTATCAATGCGTGCCAATATTCTATGATTTTCTCGCTTGCGCCGAGTGATATCAATGACTTGGTTCAACTTTACGAAAAGTCTGGTGGAATCAACAAAGAAGAGCAAAACTCAATCGTTACTGCAGGAGTTGGTCAAGCATTTTTAATAACGAGTCCTACTGCGAGAACGACGGTGCAAATTATTGCTCAAGATTATGTAAAACAATTGTTTGAAGGTAGATAAAAGGAATACTATGGCAAAAACATTGAGAAACATTTTTATATCTTTGTTTGGAACTTTTGCATTTTTGTTTGCAGGTTTCTTTATTGCCGGCTGTGGAATAGATTATTCGATTATTAAACTTGTTTCTGACAAAGAAAATGTCCAACTTGAAGTTGGTGAAACTACAAATATAACTTTAACCATTGAAAATTATCAAAAGGGTTTTAGCAATCTGGTTGAAGTAATTGAATCTAATTCTTCAAAATTTGAATGTACAACCATAAATTATTTCGAAGATAAAATCAGGCTTTCAATATTGGGAAAGGCAGGTGGAGAAGGCTATTTAACGATTCAAACATATGACGGAAAAAAAGAATGTAGGGTCAATGTTGATGTTGTTCAGTATGCCACTTCTTTCTCAAATTCTGGCGTTGAAATGTATGTGTCAAACGATACTGCATTTGAACCTGATGCCGGTATGTTTACTTTCGATACAAATACGACTTATAAAGATTTATCCTATTATTATTTTAAGCCAGAGACTCAATTTGATTCAACTTATAAATTGATGTCAATAGAAGGCACAGAGGCCACTTTTTCTAATGGTGAATATGAAATAGATGCTGAAGTGATAAGATTTGATAAGATAATTCTTAAACCAGAAGGCGAAGGCGACAATGCTGTATATTTGGTAGATGGTGAAACTGAAAGGAGATTGGGGATATTTGAACAAGTCCCAATTATGGCTGTATACAACTATTCTATAAACAACGACACTTATGAAAATATTTTGTGTTGCTTTTCTGATGTTTATGTGTTGCCAAATATTGACTTGCAAGTTTTTGGTGGTTATGTAAACACTGCTACGGGAAAAGTGGACGATTTTCAAGAATTGTCTTTTTCGGCTGAAGGTGGATTTGAAGAAATAATTATCGTGCCGAACAATTCAAGAAAGGCTCAATATATCTTGAAATTTGAATTCTCTAGTTCTGTTGCACAAACCTATCTTGATTTCATATTTAAAAAATCAAATTCAAATGCAGTTTTTGATTTCTGCGACTATCAAGAAGAAGGTGCGACGCCTGAAAACAATGTGTATTATTTTAAAGTTTCGCAAAACTCACATGAAAAAGCTGTTACTGAAGTAACGGTAAACATGTTTTATGATGTAGTAAAAAATGTGGAAGACGAAAGTGTTAATGCTTACAAGTATTTTAGAGTTTTGACGCAAATTGCTCCGACGGATATTACTGTAAATGGAACTACAGATCCAGAAACTCTTGTTATGTACAACTACTACAGATATCCAGATTTTGGTTGGAACGAACTGGTTTTGAATGTAATTTCAAGTTATGGGGCATTGCCAGAATATGAAGGAATTTATTTTACATTTGACGAAGAATATATCGATTTGATACATAATGGTGTAACAGTCAGAAGCTATGAAGAAAAACCTGACGAAAGTGTATTGTATACATTTGAAGATTTGCAACAATCTTTCTATATTAGAGGACAATATGGTACAAGACAGGCCAATTCAGACGTGACTATTCATTTGCTTAGCGACATTATGGAGGGAGCCAGCGAGATTTCTCTTACTATAAGATGTATGATTATCGCAGGTGCAACAATTGTTTCTCCAAATTCTCAATATGGGGATAATGGGTATTATTATTTGGATTATAGTCAAGAAGTGATTGATTTCTCTGGACAAATTTATACCGATCAAAGATTTCAATACATAACTTACAGATTTTTAAACGGTGTTGATGTTGTTGACATCTCTCTTGACGAGTCTCAACCATATATAAAGCAAGGAACTAACTATTATCTCAATCTTAGTCTTGCTCCAAAAATTACTGGGGTGGGTATTTATCGTGTGTTCCTTGACAATGGTATGCCTATCGATTTGACATTTAATGTAATTAAGACTTTGTCTGAAGATTCTACTACCATTGCTTTAGCAAATGAGGATAATGCTGCAGTTGCAAATTTTGAAACTTATGAAACTGAAGGATATAATGGTGGTGTTTTAGTAGAAATATTAAATCCTTCAACAAAAGAAGAAATAATTTTTGGCAACGAAGCGTTTTTGACTGTAAATGCCAATGTTGGTAGAGAGGGCGTCGAGTTTGTTCCACAAGGTAGCACAGGAGTTTCTTCTGTTGTGTATTCGAATTCTGTTTATAGAATAATGACCTTGAAAAATGGCGTTCAAGTTTATGAAGTTGAATTGAATGGATTTATCGTAAATGAATTTTTCAAACAGGTTTCGAATAGTTTGAAGTATGAATTGCGAGTAGTCTCTTATTCTCTCGCAGAAGAGTTTTATTTAAAAAGTGGTGCAGGATATGCGTTAAACAACGTTATTTATTATGGTACAAACGTTAAGAAAGAGGACACTTTAGTAAACTTTAGTGCCGTTGCAAATCATGAAGATTCTTATGCTTTTTATAAGTATAGTTTTGACGAAAAAGCTTTTCCTAAGATTTTTGAGACGGCTACAGATATTTCGAGCGAAGAGGAAGAACCATATTATTCATATGTTTTAGATGGTTCTGAGTACGCAGAAAAAATTGTTTATGCGGGATATAGCGAAGATTTTCTTTCGTTTAAATTTTCTTCTGGTTCTAGAATTTTGACAACTTCTATAGACGTAACTATTACAAAAACTGCAAGTATGGAAGAAGAGCAGAGGGTTGTTCGTTTGACGTTTACGGATGGTCTTATCTTCTTGCCTGAAGATTTTGAATATGTAGAAGAGGACGAAGAAGGAAAAATCACATCATATAGGGTTGAGTTTTTAAACGGATCGGTCTTCTATGTTGGTGGTTATGGAGAGTTTAATGTAGACGATTTCTCTTACAGAGATGTTCAAAACAATACTCACTATACAATTACTATGAATACATATTTAAATCAAAGAAAGTCTTTGAAGAGATATGAGGCGAAGATTGCGTGTCAAGCTTATCAATTTGTAGAAGGCATCTCTTTGGCTTCAAGTCTTGAAAAGTTGGAATTTTCAAACAACAATTTGACTCAAACTTTGGGAGTGTATTGTTATCCTACATCTGCAACAAACAAAGATATAAAGGCACAATTTATTCCTTCAAGCGCAAATACATTTTCTGATATGGTGGCATTTGACATAGATGACGTTCAAGGCGAAAATGGTGTATTTACCATTTCAGTTTCTTGTGAAAAATTCTATAATGAAAACAAGGATATAATTGTAGAAATAAATATTCCTTTAACAGGAAAACTTTATATTTGGCCTTCAGAATGGGCTGATTCTTATACAGATATTAAAAATGACTTTTCGCCAATTTGCCTTGATGTCCAATTTAGAAACGGCTCAAAAGCAAATCCATATTTGATTGAAACAGCAGAAGATTTGGTTAAGATCAATTCAAACGAGGCGACTTTGAGAAGTCACTATGAAATCAAATCTGTTGTTGACGTTTCAACCGTAGAAAACTTTGTGCCTATCGGTATTTTAGATGGAGAGCTTGTTGGTTTTAGTGGAACGATTATTGGTACAACGTCCCAATCGAAAGTTGCAAACATAGTTGTCACAAAAGACAATTTCTATACAGAAGTTGGTGGCGTGGGTTATGGTGGTTTGTTCGCACAATTGAACGCTGTTTATTATACTGAAGAAGGTTCACTTGATCAACATTTGCAAGTAGCACTGGAAAACATTTCTTTCTCTGGAAAAATCGATCTTGAAACAGAGAGGAGAAGTTTTGTTGGGCTTGCTATTGCAAATAACAATTCTAAGATTAGAAACTGTGAAGTAGAGATTTTAAGATCCAACATCAAAACCACAAATCAATTGTATTATGGTGGACTTGTAGCAAGAAACTTTGGTGAAATTGTTCAAGATTTTACAAAGTATGATGGAACAGGCTATGACCCTGTAATTGACGCTGTGGATTGCACAAATTTGCTTACTAAAAATTTGGCTTTCTATTCTGATTTTGTGACGATTGAGACTACTGCTGACTTATATGCAGGTGGAATTGTTGGTGTGTCTGCAGGACAAATAGAAACAATATCTTCAGAAATTTTGAAAAAATATGGTTATACTGCTTATGCAAGCTATACTTTATTAAAAATTGTCGGCGAGATGGGTACAAATACACCTAATATAGGTGGTGCTGTAGGAAGCATTTCAAATTTTGGGGTGTCTTATGCAGAAGAAAATTTTGTTAAAAATCTTTTAGTTGGTGGAGAAATTGATGCTTCTGGTCTAAATACACTGAGTGTTCTTTCTGGGCTCGGTGGAATTGTGGGCTCGGTTGATACTCAAAAGATTTTGGATATTTCTATTTTAAGCAATACCTCAAGAGTGTTTTTAAGAGCAGGTTTTAATGTGGGTGGTATTGTTGGTTATGATGCTTATAATACGACTTATACAAAGGCTACGGTCTTTGGACAGGAAAACAAAATGCAAGCTGTAGATGATGGTAGAAATTCGTTTTACTCAGCTATGATAATTAGATATCAATCAAATGATGGAGATGTGTCATTGCCAGCCACAGAAGCTGGAAAAGCAGGCTTTTTTGCGATAGGAAATTCTCCGGACAATATCCGTGACTATACAGCAAGCTCAACTGCCTTTGTTGTAGAATCATATTTGGATAGAATTGTTATCCCTGTTTCGAATGTGGGAGTTTTAGTAAATCTCACTGCAAACCTAGGCACTCAAAAATATGGTGATTATATAGTAGCAACCAAGGTTGACGAAGATACGGCAAAGATTTGTACGATATACGAGTTTGAAAAGAAAGATGTTGAGCTTGGCTTTGAAGAAGATTTGCCATTTCGAATGATATCAGATGATTCTGATTTAGATGTATTCTTTATGTATTACTTTGCTGTTGAGGGATATGTAAATGGACAGACAAGCATTGATATTAGATCAGAAGTTGATGGTTTGAATGTTTTTGCTCCAAATTCTGAACTTTATCCATTTGCCATCAAGGGTTCTGATGTGAGCATTGAAACGGGCTCGACTTCAGTTATGAACATTGATGTTGGTGGAAATATTACTATTAAAGATACTGGACTTGCAGAAATCACTGTTTCAAGCATATTAAATACTTTAAAGCAAAAGAAATTTTATGTGTTTGTTGTAAATTATTTTGATAAAGATGTTACTTCTTCTATCTATTATACAAGTGCCAGTTTGAATGGAGTAAACATTTCGGACGAAAGTGTTGTTTCTATTTATGGAGACTCAAGTACCAGTGTAAATGTTGTGCCTACGTACAACTATTCTGGAGAGGAGTTTTCAATCACGAAGAACGGTGTATTGAGATATAAAAATGCAGATTATGTGTTAACAAAAAACAACGCTTTGACATCAGATTGTGGAATTTACGATACTGACGAAAACGGACAAATTATTACAGATAATCACGGCAATCCAGTTTTGCTTGATTCAGGTTATTTCTCTGGATTCCAAATCAACAAGCAAACTTTGGTGTTCTATAAAAATAGCGACGCTGTAGGTGGAGAAGTCGATAGTTATAAGTTGACGCCGATTTTGAAGGTTTCTTGTGAAGGAAAAGAATTCTATTTCAAAATCAACAAAGCTTCTTTGTATTTGAATGTAGACTATCAAGAAACGGCAACAGCGATTAGGCCTTCAGACAAGAGATATATTTTGAGCACAAATGATTATTATGATGCTTGGATTGAAGTAGAATCTCTTAATGAAAATGAAATGCTTTTCTATGAAGTGATTGGTCCAAACGGAACAGTTGTTCAAAGGTTTATTCCAGATTTTGACTTGCCTGCTGATTTGACTGAATGGGACGAGTTTATTAACAACACAACAGGTTGTTTGTTTGACTTTAACTTTGAAAAACGTGGGGGGCAAAACGTTTTTGATTATACTTGGAGCGTAAACTCTGATGTTTTGTTGACTATGAACAAAGAAAATGTATTTGGAGTTTATACAATCAATCTTTATGCGAATCAACTGTTTGAAGGAGTTGTCGGCAGTTTTGAAATAGTTTTGGAAGAAGCTGAAGTAGGGTATATCAGCATCAAAAACTATTCTGATTTCAATGATTTGTCAGAGTCTGGCAAAGTTTTGGTGCCTTCTCAAAGAGGTTTGCTTGAAATAAACATTGATCCAGCTGAAGCTGTGGTTGAAGAAGTTACGATCTCAAACAATGAAAGAAACTATTTAGACGGAGCTAATGTTGCAACATTTGTTTTTGTAAACGAAATAGTTGGACCTGAGGGTGTTGATTATGTAATGGATACAAACTTTGCTCAAAATATTGACGGAAGTTTGTCGTTCAACTTTGCAAAAATGCTTGAAGAATATGATAGGTTGGGTATCGATTATACTGGTACATTCTTTGTTTCTTACTATATGGCTTCAACAAATATGGAAGACGGGGGTGAGGTTGCTTTTGACGTTACAACAAAATCAACAAACGGAATTGAATTTACGGCAACCATACCTTTAAAAGTTAAACTTACAAGTTATGCAAAACTTGTATTCAATGATAAGCAAGAGCAAAATGATTTCTATTATGTTGCAAGAGGGTTGTCCTATGATTTAAGTCTTGAATATTATGGATTTAGTGAAGATCAAATTGAAGTAAAAAGCTTGGACGAAAGTGTTGCTTCAATTAGTAGAGTTGGTGACAATCAATATCAATTAAACATTACTAGAAATTCAATAAATTACAATCCAAATCAAGATGGATATATAGTTGCGTTGGAAACGGTTGCGACAAAAGTTGTTGACACTGAATTGGAACCTGTTGAAGTTAGAAATAAAATAAACTTGTGCATAATGGAATATGTTGTAAACTATATCTATGAAGAAGGTACGAATGAAGATATAGTTAAAGGTATGGTCGATGGAGTAATCAATACGGCCATCGGAAATCCATATGAGTTGGAATTTGCAATTAGAGATTATTTGGAATATGATCCAACGATTTCTCAAGTCGATGTAGACGTTGAAAGATTTGTAAGAGAAATGACTCAAAGTATAATGTGGCAAGTATATTTAAATAATGTTGCGACTACTTTGGAAGAAGGAAAGACAATTGTTTCTGATTTTTATAAGATAGAGTCATTTACATTCACTCCAATGAAGATATATAATGCAGTCAGTGACATTTATCATTTTTCTGCCGGTGCGACTTATAGTATGAACGAAGGACGTTATTATTACGACGATGCTTCTCGTGACAGATTGGCTATCTACACAGAATTTTCTTTTGAGGTCCACGATCAAAGCACTCAAGATAGTCCATTACCAATCACGACGTATGAAGAGTTGATAGATATGAAAGAGGGTGAGTGGTATATTCTTTTGAAAGACATTCTTTTGCCTAGCAGTGAATATGCAATGGCAAATAATGTTAAAGAGTTTAAGCCTATTTCAACCGAAATTGCAGGTTTGGATGGAAATGGATACAAACTCTTGTTTGACGGAACGTACAACCTCACAGGTTTGTCTGACATTGGCGTGTTCTCAACAATAACAGAAGAAATGATTGTTAAAAATCTCACCGTTCAACTTGTTGGAAGTGTTGTGTTTAACACAAATGTTGAAAGCTTTAATATTGGTTTGATAGCAGGAACAAACAGTGGTGTTGTTACAAACTGTTTGACCGACTCAAATGATTATGTTTTGTCTGTTGTAACGGCCGTAGATACAAACTCTTCTTATGTAGCAGGTTTAGTTGCAAACAACTCTGGATTTATTACAAATTCTCGTTCGAAAGTTAATTTGTATTCAAATGAAAACCTATCAGGCTTTGTAGGGGAGAACTCCGGTATAATTGCAAGCAGTTATTTTATGGGTGCAAGTTTGAAAAATGAAACTTCAGGCACTGGAGAATATACAGCAGGCTTTGTAATTAAAAACACTGGTACTGGTGAGATATATACAAGTTACACAAGTGGAACTCCTAATGGTAGCGAAGTATATTACTCAGACGACAAGGATTTGATTGAATCAAGTAACAATGTTTCAGGTTTTGTATATACAAATGCAGGAAAAATTGCAGATTGTTATTCAAATGTTCTTCTCAAAAAGAGTGGATTTTTTGCGGCTGGATTTGTATTTGAGAACTCTGGATCTGTTGAAAGATGTTTCTCTACAAGTGTTTTGGCAAGCGAAAGATCGTCAAAATACGGTTTTGCCGGCACTAACGCTATTGACTCCAACCGTGGAACAATTCTGGATTGTTTCTTCTTGCAAGATGTAGGAATTAACGTAAGTGTTGGAGAACTGGCGAATAGTGAATATATTGATATTACACCTTTGACTCGTTCACAATTTGGAGAAATGCAATATTTTGAGGATTTTGCATATGTTGAAGGAAGAGAGGTGGGTGCTGTTTGGTTCTTTGAAACCAATGCGGGAAATTTAAACAATTTTAATGGTTCTGTATTCAATACGGGCAGGCTTGAATTGATTGCTCCAAATATCGTTGCGACTTCAAGAAGGGATTTTGATCGTTTTGAAGAACTTGTAGATGCCGAAACGGGAGCAACGTATATCAAGTATCATTACGTTTATAATAGTAGTTATCCAGCTTTGGGGTCTTTGTATAATCCAATAGTTATTTCTTCAGCTGAAGAAATGGAAAATTATATTTTGCAAGAAAATGATTCTGCAGATTACAACTACTCTTATTATAGACTTATTTCAGATATAAATTATGAAGATTATTCTTATAATAGTTCGCTTTATACAACCAAGTTTAGGGGGCTGTTTGAAGGAAACTTTATGACAATTTCAAACGTCAATCTCTTGTCAAGTAAAGCTTCTACATCGGCAGGTCTTTTTGCAGAAATCTCTAAGAGTTTGACAAATCCAGATTCTGTTGGGGCTGTTTTGAATTTAAATATTCAACCTATAACCGTATCATTTGCAAATTCAAATGTTGTAGGAACTCTTGCCGGCAAATTGGATGGTGGTTATGTTGCAAATATATCTATAAATAGATCAACAAGTTCGCTTGTAGTTGTTGGAAACAATATTGTTGGTGGGGTTGTTGGTTTGGCAACAGGAAATTATAAATTGCATAATGTTTATTCTCAATTGGGTGCGAAAGCAAGATATCAAATGCAGTCAAATTCAAACATTTCAGGAAACAACTTTGTTTCAAATACTTCAGCATACCAAAACTTCTCGTTTGCAGGTTCGGTTGTTGGTATTTTGAGTGGAAATGGTGAGATTTACAACTGTTTGGCTGACAGTGCTGTTTCTGTACTTGCAGACAAGGCAGGAATTTTGTTTGGTTTGGTTGATTCTGGTGCTTTGGCTAAAAAAATAAAAGTTGAAATGTCAGACGGATTTATTGTAAATGGTTATAGCTACGCTGGTTTAGTTGTAGGTGAAACAAAAGGTAATTTGCTGGATATTGACGTTGTTGGTTCGGGTTCATATTATCAGAACTTTAGACAAATTCCGTTTATACCACAAGCAATTGGTGGTGTTGCAGGTCTTATAAGTGGTGGAACTATTGAAAATGTAACAATGACTCAAGATATAAGATCCAGCACGGAAAGTTCGAATGAATCAATCGAAAATCTTGGTGGTATTGCAGGCATTGTAACAGGTTCGACAAGAATTTCAAATGTTGTTGTAGAAGGCTCTTTGTTGGGATATGAAAATGTTGGTGGAATTGTTGGAACAGCAAAGGGAAGTGTTTATCTTGAAAATGTTCAGGTAGAAGCTGCTTTAAACATTTATGGAAGAGAGCAAACTAGAATTTCACTTGGTGGGGCAGTTGCTAAAGTAGAAGGCGATGGTTTTGTAAGGCTTGAAGTTGCAAATGGATTTATGCAAAACAGAATAGTTGTGACTACTACAGCAAATGTTTATGTATATAACACAAATATCACAATTTACATCGGTGGAATCATTGGAGGAAACGAAAATGAACGTTTGCATAACATAAACGATACGTTCTCCTCTGTAACAGGAGATAGTTTTGCTCTTGATATGTCAATTGTTTATGAGGAGACGGTTGGAAATCTAGTTGTAGTAGACAACGAAGGGGTTTTCGAGCTTGATGCTTCAAATTCAAACGATGTTGTTTTTGCGAGTCAGCTTGCAAGCACAAATTGCGAATATTATTGTGATCTTTCATTTACTACAGTTACTCCAGGACCCGAAACAAAAGTTTATCAAATGATTGTTTCAGTGTATGGAGATCCAATAGGATTGTTGCAAAATTAAAAAGGAGAGGAGGAGACTCCTCTTTTTTTTGTTTTTTGTTGAAAATTGTTTGCATAAAATTTTTAAAATATGGTATAATCTAGAAAATTAAAAAATAAAAAAACTTTTTGAAAAACAGTTGACATTGAGTGGATTATTTGATATAATTTGCTAGTTAGTTGTCGCGATGTTAAAAAAAATAAACAGATTTTAACTTAAAATAGGGAGATAAGGAGGTTTTTTGCCCCCATTATTTCCCTTTTTTAAAAATTTTTTAGGGGAGTTGTTTTTATGTCTAACATTATCAAAAAACAAAAATTTGGAAAAGCTGAAAGATATACTTTCGCACAATTGAGTGAGTTTATTGATATTCCACCACTTCTTGAAATTCAAAGAAATTCTTTTGACAATTTCATTAAAAATGGAATCAAAGAAGTTCTTGACGAATTTTCTCCTATTGTTGACTATTCAGGAAAAGCTAAACTTTATTTTCTTGATGTAGTTATGGATGCAAAGCCAAAATATGACAAGAAAGAGTGTAAGAGAAGAAGTGCTACTTATGCTATTCCTTTGAATGTTAAGGCCCGTTTTGTTGTTGAAGAAACTGGTCAAGCTGTTGAAGATGTTGTTTTCTTGGGTGATATTCCTTATATGACCGAAGATTGCTCTTTCATTTTCAATGGTGTTGAAAGAGTTGTGGTAAACCAAATTATCAAATCTCCAAATTATTATCTTTTGAAAGACAAGGCTAGAGACAATACAACTTTGCACGGTCAAATCATTCCTAAGAGAGGTATGTATATTGAATTTGAACAAGGTGCAAATGAAGTTTTAAAAGTTGTTTTAGACAGAAAGCATAAAATTACTTTGGGATTGTTCTTGAAATGCTTTGGTTATACTGCTGAGGAAATTTCAAATTTGTTTGGTGGACACAGACTTATTAAAAACGTATTAGAAAAAGAAACCCAACAAACACAAGAAGAAGCTCTTTTGGAATTTGCAAGAAAGACTCGTCCTGCAGACGTGCCTTCTGCAGAAACTACTAGAAGCTATTTGAATTTGTGGTTCTTCTCAGATCAATGGTACAACCTTTCTAGAGTAGGAAGATACAACCTCAATAAAAAACTCTCTATTGCAAAGAGAATTGAAGGACACATCTTAGCAGAAGACGTTGTTTCTCCGGATGGCGAACTTATCGCTAAAGCTGGTGAAGTGGCTGAACGTGATCTTGCGCAAAAAATCAAAGCAAGTGGGGTAAACGAAGTTTGGATTCAACTTGCTGACAAAAAGCATTTAATCAGAGGAAACAACAGAGTTAGACTCAGCGATGTGTTCCCTTGTGACGAAGAAAGTTTGGGCATTGTAGAAGAAGTCTATTATCCACTTCTTATGGAAATATTGAAAGACAACAAGACAAAAGAAAAGAGATTGCAAGCAATTAAAGAACATGCTAAAGACCTTATGATTACAACCCTTACAATGGACGACATTTTGGCTTCAATCAGTATGTATCTTGATGCTTTGGAAGAAATTACAAAGATTGACAAAATCGAACATTTGTCAAACAAGAGGGTTGCTACAGTTGGCGAACTTTTCTATGACCACTTCCGTTCTGGTGTAACAAAACTTGTTTCAAACGTTAGAGAAACATTGCAAGGAAAAGAACTTTCAGAAGTTACTCCAAGACAAATTGTAAACCCTAAAGCAATCAACAGAGCCTTGAGAGATTTTGTGGCTTCTTCTCAGTTGTCACAGCTTATGGATCAAGTAAATCCATTGTCAGGAATTACTCAGAAACGACGTGTTTCTGCGGTAGGACCAGGAGGTATCAAGAAAGAACGTGCAGATCCAGAAGTACGTGATATTCACTATACAAACTATGGAAGAATCTGTCCTATTGAAACTCCAGAAGGTCAAGCTATCGGTTTGGTTAACACATTGACAAGCTATGCAAAAATCAACGAATATGGCTTTATCGAAACTCCATATAGAAAAGTTAACAAAGAAACTGGCGTTGTATCAAACACTTGTGAATATTATATGGCAGATATTGAAGATACTGCTTACATCGCACAAGCGACAGAACCTCTTGACGAAGAAGGCAGATTTATAAACAAAAGAATTATTTGCCGTCACAAAGACTATGCAATTGAAGTTCCTGCCAAACAAGTTGATTTTGTTGATGCTTCTCCAAGACAATTTATTTCAGTCGCTACATCTTTGATTCCTTTCGTAAACAGCAACGAAGCGAACAGAGCTTTGATGGGTGCAAACATGCAACGTCAAGCAGTGCCACTTCTCAAACCTGAAGCTCCAATTGTTGGAACAGGAATGGAATATATCGTCGCAAAGGATTGTGGTTATACACAACTTGCAAGAGAAGATGGTGAAGTAATTTACGTTTCTGCTGACGAAGTAAGAATCAAAAATGTTAAAGGTGAAGTTGATATTTACAACTTGATTAAATTTGACAAGACAAATGACGAAACTTGTTTCAACCAAAAACCATGTGTTGTAAAAGGCGAACAAGTTAAGAAGGGCGAAGTTATCATTGATGGTTATTCAACAGACAATGGCGAACTTGCTCTTGGAAAGAACGTTCTCGTTGGTTATATGAACTGGGAAGGTTACAATTACGAAGATGCTATTCTTATCAATGAAAGACTTGTTAAAGAAGATGTTTATACATCTATCTGCTTGAAAGTTGAAGAACTTAAATGCAGAACAACAAAGCTTGGTGACGAAGTTATTACAAGAGATATCCCAAATCTTGGAGAAGATGCTCTTAAGAATTTGGACGAAAATGGTATCGTTAGAATTGGTGCTGAAGTTAGACCTGGAGATATTTTAGTAGGTAAAGTTACTCCTAAGGGCGAAACAGAACTTTCTCCAGAAGAAAGAT